>QNBH01000228.1 GCA_003645645.1 Spirochaetota bacterium
CCCTGAAGCCATGCGGAAAATCCAATAGCGATTCCACCAAAAATACCGGCACTCAGCCTTGCCATCGATTCGGCAGGAGAAGCTACCAGGGCATTCATCAGTATCATACCGTAGATTGTCTGGGTTAAGGGTGCTCCCACAAAGGCTACCAGCATGAAAGGTGCAGGTTTATTCTGTGCAAAACACTTCTTCCAGGCGCCCACTGCCGCCATTCCTGCAGCGCCTGTACCCAGTGCAGAACCAACTGCAGCAAGAGATATTGCAGCCGCAAATCCTATCAGCCCAATGTCCATTATCCTTTCTCCTTTTCTATTGTTAAGTTTGTTTCCTAAAGGGTTTATAGGGGATACCCGACCATTCCATTCCGAGATGGCCGGAAAACTCCAGCATATTCAGCCTGATTCCGTGAACAACCACAGCCATCACTCCCATTACAATATTAAGTGCATGACCAAAAAACAATATCAATGCAGATAAGAAACCAAGCGGAATCGAAAACCCGATAGTCTCGGCCATGGCATTAAAACTCTTAGCCACCTCAACAGTAGCCAGTCCAACTGCAAAAAGCCGAACATAGGATACTATGTCTGAGAAGGCACTAATACTGTCCAGAAACTTTAAGGGCATGGTACCGATTCCACGTAACAGGCCTTTGAAAAAACTCCCGCTCTGTTCTGCAAAAATAATAACCAGAACCAGCCCTATACCTATCAACCATAGAGAAACAGGATTAAGAGGCAACTGTAAAGCTATATATTTTACTATAAAGTAGAGGCCGGCAATAACACTTATCCAGCCCAATTCTGAAATGCTTGCCAGTGATGGCAATCTCTCTATGAAGCGTAATAGATGAGCTATCCCGATGTGTACAGAGCCTATTGTAAAGCAAAGAAGCATTATCTGTTCTGCATTGTCACTTCCAAAGCTGGCTATTCCGGGGATTATCATCCAGGAAAGAGCAGGATGTTCGGCCAGAGCCGCTACACCAAACCATGTACCGGAGAGACAACCCCATATTATAGTGGCAGAACACATGACAAATAAGAGTAAAAATGGTTCTGCAGGGGCTTTTGGCATTTTTATTCGGGCAAAAAGGGTAAGCCCGAACATCAATATCCCATAACCGGCATCACCTATCAACATGGCGAAAAAAAGACTGAAAAAAATGAGAAACCACAGACTTATGTCATATTCCCTGTAACCGGGCACAGTGCTCATAAGGTTAAAAACAGGTTGAATAATACGAATCCACTTTGGATTTTCTATCAAAGTGGGAACCGGATCGTCCTCCCTGGGATCTTCTACCAACAGCGCCCAACCATGGTTTGAAGCGGTTTTTCTTAAAATATCGATTTTTGGAAGAGGAGCAAATCCCGTGAGATACGCAAGTTTCTCCTCTTTCCCCATACCGTATTTGACTTCTTCAAACTCTATCTTTTCGTTTAAATTTTGAAGTGATTGAGAGATGAAATTTTGTTTTTCTGAAAGTTTCAGTAATTCCCGATCTATCTCCTCAAGTCTCCTCTCCTTCTCTTCTATGTTATCTCTTACCTCACTTAGACCTCTTTGAGGAATGGGAGTTTCCTTCATATCCTTGAGTATCTCTTCATCTCCGAGTAAGGCAACGGCAAAACGAACAATGGTTTTTGTTCTGCTTATTATAAAAATGTTTGGTCTTTCAGAAACCTCTTCGAACTGATCGGGGGTGAGCTCGAAAAGTTTTATCCGAATGCCTTTGTCGGCAAGTTCTCTTATCTCTGCAGGATCAAAATCTCCCCATTGAGAAAGCCTCTCCTCCTCCCGTCTTAAACGATCCAGCTCTTCGGAAATATCTCTCTTTTCATCGGTAAGGGTCAGCGCCTTACTAACCATCCGATAGGCCTCTTCGAAATTACCTCCAGGAGACTCCTCTGTTTCTACATTCTCTTTCCGGGGGAGAATGATCAGGGCTTTTTCGAAACTCTCCTGGATTTCCTTTAATTCGCTCAGTTGCTGATTTTGAACACTCCTCTTCTCTACATGGAGCACTCCCACTTCTTTAAGTCGATTGAGAGACTCTTCTATTTCACTATCGAGTACCACCAGAGAGACCTTTTTCATCTTTACTATCATAATCTACACTTGCCTCGTAAGTTTCTTTTTAGCTATTTTCCCTCGTATAACTTCCGCTGTTTGTTGATCACCCAGATAGATATTTATAATCCTTATATTTTCTCGTGTCTCCGGTATTTTTACTTTTTCGAACAGATTTACCCTTTGGGTGGTAATTCGCAATTCTTCTCCCAAACGCTCCTTCTGCTGATTCAGTATATCGATCTCAGCGTCCAGCGCTATGATACGCTTCAATTCCTCAAGTCCCCGGTCTACCCAGAGAGGCATGATAAAAAGATCATAAGTGATATCTTCGAACTCAATGCCTTTAAAAACAGGAATATCCACGCCTGCAATGTTACCAACCTCTGTCTCCACATTCCTGATTTTGACCAGTTTATCAATCCCCACTTCTTCTCCGAAGACATGGACCCAATCCATCAAGTTCCTTAAAATTTCCTCTTTTTGGAGCATTTTCTTTCTTATTTCGGCTTCAACCCTTCTTATGACCAGTTGCAGTTGCTGTTTCTTAAGAACGAGTGTGGGGAGGTATCGCTCAAACCTGCTTAACATGTCTTTCTGCCTCTTTAGCTCGTTCTTTGTCAGCTTGATTTTAGCCATTCTCAGGCTGTCTCCTCTTTTACAACTCCCGTTTCGGTTTCCCTGGTCGGCCAGAAGGTTTTAAGCAATTCCGTTCGAAGTCCCGTCTCCTCTGGAGTAAAACAGTCGGCAAGAATCTCCCACCCTTTATCCAGTGCCTTTTCAAGGGGTATATTTACCGAAAGATCCATTAGCTCTCTTTCGAAAATCTCCCCGTATTTAAGGAGTTTGTTATCCCATTCGGTCATCCTGAATCCCATGGATTTTTTCTCGAGGGATTCCTTGTATGAAGCGTAAAGCTTAATCATTCCGTCCATTAGTGCCCGGTGATCGGCTCTGGTATCCTTGTTTACGAGCTGTTTTAAACGGGAGAGAGAACCGAAAGGTTCTATTCTGCCGTTTCTCAGGTAATACTGACCTTCGGTAATGTAACCGGTATTATCCGGAATCGGATGGGTTACATCATCCCCGGGCATGGTGGTAGCGGCAAGTATGGTAATCGAGCCCGCACCTTCAAAATCTACAGCTTTTTCATAGCGGGCAGCCAGTTGACTGTAGAGATCACCCGGATAACCTCTGTTGGAAGGAACCTGTTCCATGGTGATAGATATTTCCTTGAGAGAATCTGCAAAGTTTGTCATATCCGTAAGCAGCACCAGGACCTTTCTGCCTTTAAGGGCAAACCTTTCGGCCACCGCAAGAGCGAGATCCGGTATTAGAATACACTCTACCGTAGGGTCGGAAGCCGTATGAACGAATAATATAGAACGGTTTAAAGCTCCACCTTCTTCAAGAGTATCTCTGAAAAAAAGATAATCATCGTACTTAAGACCAAGACCACCGAGAATGATAATGTCTACCTCTGCCTGCATAGCTATCCTTGCGAGAAGAGGATTGTAGGGTTCTCCCGATACCGAAAACAGAGGAAGTTTCTGGGATTCTACGAGAGAATTGAACACATCTATCATGGGAATTCCTGTACGAATCATATTTCTGGGTATTATGCGTTTTGCAGGATTAACAGAGGGTCCTCCGATTTCTATAAGATTATCCGTGAGCTCCGGTCCGTTATCCCTTGGACTTCCACTCCCGTCGAAGATCCTTCCTAAAAGATCGTCCGAAAATGAAACCCGCATGGGATGCCCAAGGAAACGCACTTCATCTCCTGTGGAAATTCCCCGGCCTCCGGAGTAAACCTGCAGGGAGACGGTGTTTCTGTTGAGCCTTATAACTTCTGCAAGAGAATTGCCATGAGCCGTACTAACTACAGCAAGATGTCCGTACTTCACACCCTCGGCGGTAACGGTGATAACACTTCCGGAAATAGACTCAATTCTGCTGTATATTTTTCTCATTCTTCCACTCCGCTTTTCTCTAATTCGGATTCAACAATATATTTTGCGTTATCCTCAACGCCCAGATTTTTTTCCGAAAGCATCTCTTCAAGCTCTCTTTCTATTGTAAAAAACTCATCTGATCTCCACTCAGCACCGTTGTAATCGAGAAATTTCTGCCGCAGATGATAGAAAAAACTCCTCGCTTCCTCCTTAGAACTTAAGTTCAGTTTTGCAGAGAGTATTTTAAAAAGTAAATCGAAAACGTGTCTCTGCCTTTCGGTGCTTACCGCCGCATCTACAGGATCGAAGGCATTCTGCTGTAGATATGCAGAGTCGAGAAATTCGCTCTTTAAGTATATTAAATAATCTTCCAGACTGGTTCCTTCCTCCCCTACCACCTTCATCATCTGGGCGATCTCGCTTCCGCGAAAAAGGAGGTTGTGAGCATATCTGGTCTTCTCGGGTTTGACAGCTCCCGGATACTTACTCCAACTTTCCAGTGGATGAATTGCAGGATATTTTCGTGCATCTGAGCGCTCTCTGGAAAGCCCATGAAATGCTCCCACTACTTTAAGAGTGGCCTGGGTGACCGGTTCTTCAAAATTTCCTCCAGCAGGGCTGACCGTTCCACCAATAGTAACGGAACCAATGGTTCCGTCTTTAAGGCGCACAACTCCTGCTCTTTCGTAGAAACCTGCAATAACAGATTCGAGATATGCAGGGAAAGCCTCCTCCCCCGGTATCTCTTCCAGCCGCCCGGACATCTCCCGCATGGCTTGTGCCCATCTGGAAGTAGAATCGGCAAGCAGAAGGACATTTAAACCCATCTGCCTGTAATACTCTGCCATCGTAACCCCGGTGTAAACAGATGCGTCCCGGGATGCTACGGGCATTGAACTGGTATTAACAACTATTATTGTACGTTCCATAAGAGTTCTGCCGGTTCTCGGATCCATCAGTTCCGGGAACTCCCTGAGAGTCTCTACAACCTCGCCTGCGCGCTCTCCGCAGGCAGTAATGATGACTATATCTACATCGGCATTGCGGCTGGTTATTTGCTGCAAAACTGTCTTTCCCGCTCCAAAAGGACCGGGAATACAGTAGGTACCACCCCTCGCTACCGGGAAAAAGGTATCTATTATCCTGATTTTAGTTACAAGAGGTTCTTTAGGCTTGTATCTTTCTACATAAGCTTCGATTGGTCTCTTTACAGGCCACTGGAAAACCATCGTAACCGGAATAGAGCGGCCCTTTGAATCCTCAAGCTCTGCAATTTTCTCATTTACCGTATATTTACCAGCCTCTGCAATATATTTAACCCTGTAGGTATCGTAGAGATTAAAGGGAACCATTATACGGTGCTCGAATATGCCTTCGGGGACTGTACCCAGAGTCTCGGCCCTGGTAACGGTATCCCCCTCCTTAACTTTGGGAGTAAACTCCCATTTGGTATCCCTGGGTATAGCATCAAGGTATACTCCCCGATCAAGGAAAAAACCACACAGCTTGGCTAGCTCCGGCAGAGGATTTTGAAGACCGTCGAAAATCTGCCCTAACAAACCTGGACCTAGCTCTACCGCCAGCATCTCCCTGGCAAACTCCACAGGATCTCCAATACCGATTCCTCTGGTTAACTCGAATACCTGTAACTCGGCGATGTTTCCCCTTATTCTTATTACTTCCGATTTAAGTTTTTTATCTCCCACATTGATGTACGCAACTTCATTCAAAGAGACATTCCCATCCACCTCTGCTATAACCATGTTGCCTGTTATTCCTACAACTTTACCAATAGACTCCATCTCCAAAAACTCCAATATTTTTTTGTATTATTATTTTAC
>QNBH01000229.1 GCA_003645645.1 Spirochaetota bacterium
ATATTAAGTATATTAGCAGATACTAAAAATATGGTCTATAGTAATAGAGAACGAGCAATAGATGTAGAAGAGTTGTCTAATAGCTATGCCGATGTGCGGGCAGTTGCGGGAGTAGATTTTTGGGTGGACGCTGGCGAGTTATTCGGATTCCTCGGCCCTAACGGGGCGGGAAAAACTACAACTATAAATATCCTGACAGGCCTGGCTCGACCCGATGCAGGGACGATCCGAATAATGGGGATCGACTGTTCAAGAAAACCCAAGGCCGCACAACACCTGATGGGGATTGTTCCCGACGAAAGCAACCTCTATCCTGAGTTGACTGGTTTTGAAAACCTCTGTTTTTGCGGTTCTCTGTACGGGATGGGCAAGAGAGAGCGAGAAAGAAGAGCGGAAGAGCTCCTTAAGCAGTTTGGTCTTAATGAGGCAGGTAGTCGAAAATTTGCCGGTTACTCAAAGGGCATGAAGCGCAAGCTTACAATCGCTGCGGGAATAATTCACTCTCCACCCATACTTTTTCTCGATGAGCCGACCAGCGGTATTGATGTGGCCAGCGCAAGACAGATTCGCCGACTCATCGCCGATTTAAATGCCTCCGGGGTAACAGTTTTTCTCACCACCCATTATATCGAAGAGGCAGAGAGGCTCTGCAAACGTATAGCCTTTATTGTCTCAGGGAAGATTGTTCGCACAGACACGGTAGGAACCCTCATGAGACAAACGGAAGACACCCACATTATGCGCTTCGAGGTGGCAGGTGATGTTAATCTCCTTTGTGGAGAGATTATGACCGAGTTCCCCGGGCTTAAGGCTCAAGCGACGGTGCCCGATGTTATCAGGGTAGAGTCGAGAGAACCTGTAAAGGTCGGAGCCGTTGTGCGTTTTCTTGAGGATCACGGCGCCGAGGTCTTTGAAGCCAGAAAAATACGACCATCGCTTGAGGAGGTGTTTGTTCGGGTTACAGGAATCGAAGCCGCCGATATGAAGCAGGAGAAGATTAAATCGGGGGGTGGTTCATGAAGTCCTGGATTGCTTACTGGAATATACTCACCAAGGATATGCGCTCTTACTATTTGAAACCTCCGAATATAAGCTGGGGATTGATTTTCCCACTGGCTTGGACTGCAGCCTTTTTCCTTCGCTCCGGTTCCGGATTTGGTGATATTCCTGCAATTCTGCCGGGTTTGATGGCTGTATCGGTACTGTTCGGTACAACCAGTATGCTGGCAGTAACGGTTACCTTCGAAAAGAAGGGACGCTCTTTCGAGCGTCTGCTCCTCGCTCCGATTTCGCTGGAGTTATTAATGCTTGCCAAGACCACCGGTGCCATTGTATTTGGTATTGCCAATGCCTTTGTTCCCCTGATCATTGCGCTGCTGCTAACCGATCTTGGCGGGATAAACTGGGCTACCCTTCTTCCGATAGTGGTACTGATTGCAGTAAGCTCCACTTTCCTGGGTCTTTTTATTGCTGTTTCTGTAAGTGAGGTTTTTGAAGCCCAGACTTTCTCCAATTTTTTCCGCTTTCCCATGATCTTTCTCTGCGGCCTCTTCCTGCCTGTAAGTCAACTGCCCATCTGGCTTCGTCCAATATCGTATGCTCTTCCCCTGACCTACGGAGCGGATGTACTGCACGCTTCGATCAACAAAGCCGGTTTAATGCCTACTGCACTAAACTTCGCAGTACTATCGGCATTCTGCCTTGTACTTTTCACCATAAGTATCAGAAACATACGCCGAAAGTGGATTTTATAAGGGGATAGGCTACAAACACCTGGTAATTTAAAGCCTTAGAAAAGATCATAACGGCTTTATTCACAGCACGACATAGCCTCAGCCAACTAAATTGTTCTGCAATGCTGGCTATAATTAAAAGTACTCCACCTGGTTTCAGGTGCATGTATGCGGTAAGAACGGCGCTTCGGAGATCCTCCAATGTGGTCATATAACCTATAGAATCAGGGATAGCTACAGCATCGAAGCATTCTCTTAATTCTATTGATCGCATATCGTCGTAGATATATGTCACTTCCGGGTTCTGCTTTCTGGCAATCTCAAGCATACCTTCACTAATATCCGCCCCTGTTACCTTAAAATGCATTTTAAAGGTGTAATCATTACCACCCGCACCACAACCAAGATGAAGCAATGTATTTGGTTCGATTCTTGAATGCTCTTTGATCACCTTTATAAACAGCTCTGTCTCTTCTTCATACTCCTCAGGCGGAGCAATAATGGGTTCAGTCCATGCAAGCTCACTGTATGACGGCCATTCATGTTTTTCCATTTTCTCTCCTTTGAGTATCCTGCCCCCCTTGTATCAACTTCTTACCCCTTTCCCCCACTATATGCCACAGAAGTGGGTAACCATGATGCTACATCACGGCTGTCCGGTTATAAATCTTTAAGCAGTAATTGTTTAAAGGAATCGCCCTTAGAAAATCTGTAATCAGAATTTTTAAGTACTTGTATTATAGGTACTTGCTCAAATGAAGTTACACTTGAAAATTTGTAAAATAGTATAGAGACTGAGATTCAAATTCATCCTCTTTTTAATAATAGCGACAAGCACATACACCGAGATGGCGATCCGGATTTGCATTTGGACCGCATTCTTCGATGTTCCATGAAACGCTTTGATTCTTAAGTGTTGCTTGATCCATCTAAAAAACAATTCTACTTGCCAACGGCATTTATACAACCGGGCAACTGTTAGTGCCGGAAATTTAGCAAGCACCAGGTTCAGGGATTAAATGATCCAAAATATTGAAATCGTGGACTTTGCCGTCGGTTATTTCTATATAGGATGGTATGTTACCATGCAAATCCAGCAATGTATGCAGTTTAATTGCTCCTTTCGTTTTTAGAAACCGTGCCCAGGGGAACGCTGACAAGCAGAGATCAATTGTTGAGGAATCGATAGCATAGGCAGTATCATTCGGCTCTATACCAAAATCCTCATCCTTGTATAAGCTTCGAGCGATATGAATGAGCACTTGGGCGAAATCAGCATAAATCCTCCAATCCCGATTTTCATTGGCATCGGCTAAGGTGCTTCGAGTTATCTTACCTCGAAATCCCATGTGATATAATTTGTTCGACATAGAGTTAAGACAGGATTCAATATCTCGCAGGCTCTCACGATAAGTTAGCCTAAGCGAATGACATACACAGAAACTGGTTCCAACAAGAAAAACTCCGTACCCGATAATTGCCCTGATAGCGTTGGACACATTTTCTAAACTCATACATTGGCACAAAATCCATAAGCTGTGAAAAACGGTTTGCCCTTGATTCATCAACCACCCCCTGAAAGCGACATGTATAGGATGGCTGAAGTATAAATGCTAATTCAAATCGATAAAAGTAGAAAACCTAATTAATTATATATCATAAACGAAATTATTCAATTCTTAACCTTGATTAACCGGACAGCCGTGATGGACTAATGTATGTATTAGTACTTGAAACAAAAAACAAAAACGTAAAAGTAGTATTGACCTTATCAGAAAAAGAGAAAGAAAAGGTAAAAGAAATTTTGAACAAAGGAAAGGCTTCGGCGCGAATCTTTAAACGAGCCCGGGTTTTGGAACTTTTTAACAAAGTAATTACTTCTCCAACAATATCACGATATGTAGGAGTTACAGCGGAGACAGTAAGACGAATTGGATGGAATTATCTAAAGGGCGGATTAAAACGCGCGTTATATGAGGCGCCTCGTCCCGTAGGGAAGAAAAAAGTAAGTCGAAACGAAGAGACTCGTATTGTAGCGCTTGTCTGTTTCGATCCACCACAGGGGTATGATAGATGGAGTTTGCGACTTCTGACAGAGGAGGTAAAGAAACAAAAGATAGTGGAATCAATTGGGAGAGAGACAATTCGGGTTATTTTAAAAAACCATGGCATAAAACCATGGTGGGAAAAAAATGAAAAAGGCGGTAACCGATTTTTATGGCGTCACATAGGGGGCAGAGATATGGAACAAAGCAATAAATAAGAAAAAATTGAAAATACAGTGGGGTTTTTCTGTTGATAAAGTTAGGGAAATATTCAAATATGGTTAAGTTTTTATTAGGCGGTCAGAGCACTAGATGGGTCTTTACGATATTCGAGGATGTACTTCTTTTGTATACCACTTCAGCGAAGGGAACCTTTGTTCAATCGATGAATCTCAGAGAAGAACATAAGATCGTTTTTAACAGCTTAGGCAAGCATTACCGAAAAATGTACTTTTTGTGATTCGGGGTCTTGAAAGTGGGTTACCTTGTATTGTACTATTCTTTGTCTTATTATTTTACTGCGAGAGTATCCTAAGCTGGAGGATTGGGGGAAGTACGACGAAAATGCGTATTTCAATTACGGGTAATGGTAAAGAATCTCTTTTTATAAAAGTTCCGTACAATGAAGCGGTTGTAAAGGCCATGCGCGGAATACCGGGACGTCGATGGTCCGCTTAAAAAAATGGTGTGGATAATTCCCGATACACGTCTCCACTGTGAACAACTCTTATATTCACTTTATAACACCGGGTTATTCAACTATCAACCTGATCCGGAGAATGGGAAACGTGGACCGGAGGATCTGTATCTCTCATTTCACGAAGCTGCGCGGACCAGGCATTTAAGCCCGTGAACAGAAAAGAGCTACCGACATTGGATACAAAAATTTTTTAAGATTTCATTACAGACCTACATTCAAAAACCTATCGGACACACATATCAATACATTTCTTACTCATCTCGCAACAAAAAAACAAATAAGCCCATCAACTCAAAATCAGGTGCTTTCAGCGGTTCTTTTCCTCTATAGATATGTACTGGAAAAAGAAATTGATGATCTGGGCCCTATAATAAGGGCCCAAAAACCGAAACGTCTTCCTGTAGTATTAAGTAAGGATGAAGTGAGAAAAGTGATCTCCCAATTATCCGGGGACCGAAGACTGATAGCTGCCCTTCTCTACGGAACAGGAATGAGACTTATGGAGTGTTTACGGCTCAGGGTAAAGGACATCGATTTGTCCCGTAATGAAATTCTTATCCGAGACGGTAAAGGAGAAAAAGACCGGATTACCATGCTTCCCGAGTCCTTGAAAGCTGAACTTATTAAGCATTTGAAAAAATAAAAACCATCCACCAGTCGGATCTTTCAGAAGGATGGGGTCGAGTAAGGTTTCCGTATGCACTTGGACGGAAATACCCTAATGCATCCGCTGAGTGGGCTTGGCAGTGGGTGTTTCCCCAGAAAAAAAGATGGAAAAATAGTGAGAAAGAGGAGGAAGGTAGACACCATCTCGATCCATCTATTGTTCAGAAAGCCGTAAAAAAAGCCGTGTTGGCAAGCGGGCTGTCTAAGCGCGCTTCCTGTCATACCTTCAGACATTCATTTGCCACCCACCTTCTGGAAGATGGGTATGATATCCGTACCGTGCAGGAACTCTTAGGGCACAGCGACGTAAAAACAACAATGATTTACACTCACGTACTAAACCTGGGTTCAAAGGGAGTAAAAAGTCCTTTGGATCGGTTATAGCGAAGAATTAATGAAAGGGGGATTATACGGATCCGTATAAAATGCTGCTTCTAAATTCACTCTAAGCCATAATTATTTGGTGGGAATGTATTTAGGCATTGAACTTAGCGGATCTTCAAGCGGTTTATACGGCTGTCAAGAGGTACTGTAAAAAGTTATACGGGTCAGTATAATTAATGTTATACATACATAAGAGAGAGAAAATGAGAATATCAATTAAAGAGAAAAGTTCAACTTTACATTAAGAA
Organism: Spirochaetota bacterium; assembly: GCA_003645645.1. GTDB lineage: Bacteria > Spirochaetota > Spirochaetia > SPDA01 > B32-G16 > B32-G16. The sequence continues at coordinate 5,777 of QNBH01000229.1, forward strand.
AAAAAATATAGAAAATTGTGTTGTTTATAGTAAAAATTCGAGGTATATATTATA
>QNBH01000230.1 GCA_003645645.1 Spirochaetota bacterium
CTTATATTTAATGTAGATGAAGAAGTCAAAACATGTTCACTGCTCTTTTAAGACCTCCAGGGAGCCCCATGCACACCATGATGCATGTGAGTCTCCGAACCCTAAAACATGAGGTGCGCCGTACTCCCATCGGGAGCCTCTATCTTGTTAGAAGACAAATCTTCAGAACCTGTTTACTACGAAAGAAGGCCACCAACTATGGTGGTCCACCGGTCGAATGATCTATGAAGAGACGGGCTTAAGCCCGTCTGCCTTCTTTCTGAGCATACAACCGCTTAAGTAATTTCTGCAAAACTGAAATTACTTAGCCCTTCCAGGGCTTGCAAAGCCTTAAGGCTTTGCCGGTGTTTGTTTACTTTCCGTCGCTTACCAATGAAAAGAGCCATATAATAATAATTGAAGAGATAATCGGGGGGAAGAGGTTTACGCTATTATTAAAATTAGCGATTTTTTCTATAATATCGGCAAAAAAGTATTCGATAATTCCTCCCAGATAGGAACCAACCAGCGCTATAACCAGGGTTCCCCAGAACTTTCCGAAGAGAGGTTTTCTTAAAATAAAGAAAAAGAAAAGAGCAACTGCAAAGCCGATTATGAAGTAAATCAGCCCTATATTAAAGTAATAATTAAACACCTCCCTTAACCTCCTCTCCTTTTTAAGTTTCAATCTAATCAGTTAGAAGAATTATTTTCCCCAAATAGGCCGGTTTGCTGTGAAGTATGTGTATTAAATCATAACTTCCGTATGTAAGAACATAGAGAACAAGATAAATATTCGAGCAAAATTCGGATATAATATCTTCCGATATATCGGAATACTCTGCTGTGAGATCGGAAGGGAAAAAACCAACAAGCTCTTTATCCTCCGGATCGGTCGTGCTGACATATCTTGCCGCCTTAATCTCCTGTGCTAAATACTCGTGTCTCACTACAGGATATGGGTTCAACGTAAGGGTAATCCCGCTAAAATCAATATAGATATAAAAACTCTCTTTTTTGTTTTCCGAATAAATTGGGATAAGGGGAGATTGGGTTAAATCGTCTAACGAATACATTCGGTTATACTTTAGTAATAGAAGCTTTTCCAGGGAAGGATTCAAATCGATCGAATCTTTTTCTTCTTCCAAGTTTGTATCTGATGGATCGGTAGAATAGAATTTATAGTAGAGCTCGTAGCCCTCGAAGTAATTTGCATTGTTGTCGGGATTATTGCCGAATTGAAAGATTTTTTCTGCTTCCAAAGGTTCTTTTATAGTACTGCTCTCGGGAGGATCCAGATGAGGATAGGTGGGGATTCCGCAACCCCATAAAAAGAAAAAAGATAAAACAATTCCGAGTTCAACCGAGCCGGTGATATATTTATATAAAAGCTTGAAAGTTATTACTATCTCAGGCTTTACTTTTAGAAGCATTCTGTCTGGCGGGTGGTTCATATCCATCGATAAAGTCTACCAGTTCGTATATCAGAACAGGCTTATTCTTCCCTTTTACACGTATGTTATCAAGTTCACGGGCAATAACCTTATCCTTTATCAGCCCGTACGTATATTCGCTCATTATTACATTGGTACCGTACTCCTTGTTCGTTCCTTCCAATCGTGCTCCCAGATTTACATTATCGCCCATTAGAGTATAATTCATCCTTCCTAGAGAACCCATATTACCTACAGTCATTATCCCGGAGTTTATTCCGATACCGATATTTATCCTCTTCTCCTGTGGCCATTGCTCGTTGAGCTTTCTTAAAACCTCCATCTGCTTAAGAGCACATTTACATGCAAGGAGGGCATGATCGTCCTGAGGAACGGGAGCGCCCCAGAAGCACATTATCTCGTCCCCCACATACTTGTCCAGAGTACCCTCATATTCCAGTATAATATCTGTCATGGAAGTGAGATAGAGATTTAAGTGATTGACCAGTTCCTGGGGTGTCATTGACTCAGACAGTGTGGTAAACCCTCTTATATCCGAGAAAAGTACGGTAAGGTCCTTATCCACACCTCCCAGTTCAGGAGGATTTTCAAGAATTTGCTCAACTACTTTTGGACTCACGTATTTACCAAACATGTCTCTGATTCTGGCCTTATCTTTTTCTTCGGTCATGATTCTATAAACCACTATTGTAAGGAATGCAAAAAATATTCCGATAGCGGGTGATGTAAAATTTATTACATAGGACATCTCATCGAAGATGAGAGTTACAGCGATAAAGAAAGCCAGTATCATAAAAAGCGAAACAACAAGAGACCATATAGTAGAGACTCTGGAGCTTAGGAATGCTGTTATCATTACAAGCACAAAAAGAACGGCGAGATTGATCCACCATGATGCTTGAATGAGAAAATTGTTCATAAGTATGGTGTTAAGCGCATTCGCATGGATTTCAACTCCGTACATGAGCCCAAACGGAGTTGGTTTCTCATCAGCAGCCATTCCCCTTGCAAAGGGGCCTACCATAAGAATTTTATTTCCAACGGCTTTTGTCCTCGGCCATGATTCCGGATCTGGGGGTGGTACTCTCGAGGCATATCCGGAAAAAGACCTGATAGGAAAGGTCTGCCATGCCGCCGGTGAAGCAAAGGAAGGAGGCCCCATAAAGTTTATAAGCATATTACCATTTTCATCTATGGGAATTTTTATCTCATGTAAAACTCTGGTTTTTCCTTCGGAGACAAGGTTTCCCTGAGTGTCATACTCGGGTGGCTTTACTATAATGTTGTAGGGTATCCATTGCCCCGATTTTACATCAAAATACTGAGGCTCGGGAATTCTTATATATTCGCCGAGCACGACCTCAATATCGGAGAGGCTCTTGTTGAAATAATGTAGTGCGAGTGAAAGCGTAATCGATGGAACAAAATGATCCTGATATTTACGAATCAAATAAAAAGATTGGTCGGCCTTTCCGTCACCATCTAGATCGATACTTCGTAATGGAGCTTTCGCCTCTACTGTCTCCTTTACAGTTTGCAGGAGGTCCTCCGTTAAAGGATATGGAATATTATGATATCTACCTTTTTTATCAACCCAGACGAGTCGTTCGAAAGCGTTACGATTTACCGGTGTGTCCACAGCGAGATCTTCTAACCGCATTGCATCTACAAGAACCGAAGATTTAGCTACAAGTGGCTGCCTTCTGAATATCTTATCTACATCGGAGGTGAAATTTGCATGTCCGTATCCGAAGGTAGCCCTTGCGTAGGGTTGTAGAGGTGGTTGAAGGCCGTAATATGCCTTCATGTCTTCCCAATTGCCGGTTATATTTTTAATTTCACCCCATCCCTGATATAGAAGCTGCTGTCTTGTAAAATATTCGTCTGCACTTTCCGAGGGGGGTAGAACTTCGTCCAAAACTGTCTCCAGGAATACCCTCCCGTTTTCTCTCATACTGTTTACAAGAAGAGCATCGTTATGTGCTTCATCTGAAGGTTCTATGAAGAAAACATCCAAGAATAGAGCCCTTTCACGTTCGTTTTGTCTCTGGATTCGCGTAAACGAATCGATGAGGTTGGCATGGCGGTATCTTGGGAAGGGCCATCTCCCGAAATCGTCCAGGCTCTTAAAATCAATGCCGATTATTAATATATCTTCGGATATGTCAGGATTTCTTCTTGCAAGACTCACCCCTTCCTGGATACTGGTCTGGGTTACCATATTTTTAAAATTAAAATGAACATCCAGCACCTTGAGCTCTAAAGTATCGAGCAATGGTAGTTTAACTACGGTATTAAGAAAAAATAGAAGAGTTACCACCAGGAGACCTATTATGAAACCAAAATACCTCGTCTCCAGTATTCTGGCCCTTTTCTTTCCTTTAGCCATATTTTTACTCCTGTATTTTCCCTTCTACAGTAAGAAAAATTATACGATCTTTGGCAAGTTTTGTCCAATTACTGTTAGAATAGTTATCAATGAGTTTGTTGTACGATTCGGCAGCCCTGCTGTAGTCCTTTATCTCCTCGTACAATCTTCCTAAATTAAAATAGATATGCGGCATTTCGGGAAAAGTATCGCTATATGTATTTGCTAAAATCTGCAGAGTTTCTACGGCTTTATCGATTTTTCCCTTTGCCTCATAACTGATTGCTGCATTAGCAAGACCAACAGGCGCAAGGTAACTTTCTGGAAAAGATTCTGATAGAGTAATGAAATATTCGGCAGCTTTATCCCATTCCTCCTTGTTAAATGAGATATTGGCCAGTAATATATAAGCTCTCTGAGCTGCATAGAGCCTGGGATATTTTTCTATTATTCTTTTAAGTGAAGTTGTTAGGTTCTCTTCCAGTTTGTTTTTATCTTCTCCTTCTTCTTTTGCTTCCCATACCCGGTAGTCTTCCTCTAACATTTCCACCATACGAGTTGATTTTTCTATTCTCCCCTTTCTTAGCTCGAAAAATACAGCAGAGCCTACTATAAAAACAATTACCATAATGAGAAGACCGAGAAGGATAAATCTATTTCTGTATAAAAAATTGATGAGTTTTGTAATATAACTCTCTTTTTCTCCTGTTTTTTGAGAATCGATCATAATCTTTGTTCCTCTTTATTCTGGATTCTCAGCTCTCTGATAAGTCGGGAGAGGTAAGTTCTCTGTATCCCCAACTGCATGGCAGCATCTTTCTGTTTCCACCGATTATTTTCAAGTACACTTTTTATAAAGTGTTTTTTAAACAGGTTTATTGCGTCTTTGAGTGTTTTACCCCTGTAGGCATCCATTTCGTAACCCGAAGATATGTTCAATATAAGGTCTTCTTTAGTTATATAACTATCTGTACACAGCACCACCGCCCTTTCTACGGCATTCTCCAGTTCTCTAACATTCCCTGGCCAGGAGTAGGTCAGAAGGGCATCGATTGCCTCGTCGGTAAATCCACGGATCTGCTTTTTTGTTTCCCGGTTAAATCTTTTAAGAAAAAAATCGGCCAGTTCAAGAATATCCTCCGTCCTTTCTCTAAGGGGTGGAATAAAGAGAGGAAAAACATTTAACCGGTAATAGAGATCTCTTCGAAATTTACCCTCTTCCTGTGCCTTATCAATATCTTTATTGGTGGCTGCAATAATACGTACATCTACCTTTATGGGTTCGCTTGAGCCCACCTTTTCGAAAACACCTTGCTGAACGACTCTTAGAAGTTTTGCCTGAAGATTGAAGGGAAGATCTCCTATTTCGTCCAGGAAGATTGTCCCTTCATCGGCCAGCTCAAATCGACCTCTGCGATCGTTCGTAGCATCGGTAAATGCACCTTTTACATGACCAAAGAGCTCACTCTCGAGAAGATGTTCGGGGAGGGCGGCACAGTTAACCCGAATAAAAGGCTTATTTGCTCTAAGGCTCTTAAGATGTATTTGCTCTGCAAAAAGCTCCTTCCCCACACCACTCTCTCCGAGAATAAGTACCGGTGAATTGGTGGCTGCCACCCTTGAAGCCATTTCGAGTTTTTCCTGAATTAACTGGCTCTTGCCTTTAAATGTATGGAACCCCTTTTTCACCTGGATCTCATCCTGGAGTTTAAAAATTTCTTCCTGAACTTTCTGGTATGAACGTGCATTTTGAATGGCAAGAGCTGCCTGATTGGCAAATATTTCGAGCCATTTACAATCTTCAATGCTAAAGGGTGTGCCGTTTTTCTTGTTTATCAATTCGATTACTCCAACGCACCGGTCTTTTATACACATGGGCACTGCCAAAATTGATTTGGTGGGGAAACCTATTTTTTTACTTATATCGGCATAGAAACGAGGATCTTTTTCCACATCGTTTACGATCAGTGAAGTATTATGTTCCACAACCCACCCGGCAATCCCCTCCC
>QNBH01000231.1 GCA_003645645.1 Spirochaetota bacterium
AAGGTAGGTCCCTCACCCGAACGCGCACTTTCGATTGCTTTAAGGGCAGCTTCCCATACGGCGGATGCATCAGCTCCATCGACTTCGAATGCAGGAACACCCAATCCGCGTGCTCTTTCTTTTAAATCTCCCCCGGTTACCCGATGGGATTGTGTGGTTATAGCCCAGCCGTCATCCTTGCATACAAAAAGGAGAGGCAAACGCCAAACAGAAGCAAGATTCATGGATTCCATCAGCATGCCCTGATTCATGGCGCCGTCCCCAAAAAATGCAACGGCCACGGAACCGGGACGAAGATACTGTGCTGCCAGGGCAAAGCCTGCGGCCGTGGGCCCTTCAGCACCCACAATACCCGAAGAGGCAGCCAGGTGCTCTCTTGAGAAAAGGTGCATGTGGCCACCCATGCCACTGCACAATCCGTCCGGAAACCCAAGCATCTCTCTGAGGATAAGAACCGGGTCTACACCCCGCATGAGCATTGCAGCGGTGGGACGATGATCCAGAGCCATAGCATCGCCATCCTTTAAATGGGTAATAACGCCTGCAATTATCGCCTCTTCTCCCGTTCCGAGGTGCATTTCACCGGAGATAAGGCCGTCGTACCAGAGTTTGGAAACAGCTTCTTCGAAGAGCCTGCTTTTAAGCATAAGTGCATACATAGACCATAAATCGGGTTGCACTGCTAACTCCTGTAACTGACAACTTCTGGCAGTAAGCCTTCCCGGGTACGTGCCCCTGAGCGAAGGTGTAGTCCGGCGGTTTAAGACGAGCCGGGTGCTCCGGCTTTTGTTCCTGCCTGTTTTTCGCTGTCCCAATTATAGGTCAGGTGATAAAAACTTGCAAACAGTTTTTTAAGAAAAGCAGTCTTTAAAGCCATGTCAATTCAGATTATTATAAACAGTTGCTCTGGAGGCCTGTAAAATCATGTATATATCAGGTTCAGAAAACAATAGCCGGTTATACCCTGTTAAGTAAAATCTCGCTTCGCTCCATTTTGCTTATCGGGTGCGGGGCTTAAGCCCCTCGATAGGCTTAGTGGCGAAGCGCCACTTCGCCTATCTCAGGGTATACGAAATTGTCTGTCCGAAAGCCAAAGGCTTTTGTACAGCCAACGCCGCATACCCCGCGGCCGTTAAGTGCAGGGAGGTTATAAGAATAATGAACGGCAAAGATAAAATAGTACTAACCGCAGAAGAGGAAACGCTTTTAATTCCGCTTTTTCCCAGAGCTATCGAAAGCAAGCGGGAAAACCCAATAGTGGTCTCGACAGCCGCTGTGATAGAGTGATGATCCCATCTTCAGTAACCGATACGGGCTGGATAGACAGTATTTCACCAGGAGGTCGGCCAGTACTTGTGATTGCTGAAGGACTATTCATGTATCTGGAAGAAGAAGAGGTAAGGGCGTTGATTCTTGCATTGAAAAAGAGTTTTCCCGGATGCGAACTGGTCTTCGATGCCTACAGTACACTGACGGTTAAGAGGGTTACAAAACATCCGTCGCTAAAAAAGACGGGGGTTACCATAAAATGGGGGATCGATGATGCCACAGAGATTGAGAAATGGGCTAAAGGCATACGATTAGTGGAAGAATGGTATTTTACACAGGCAGAGGAGATAGAGAAGCTTGAAAGTTTGTATCGCCTTGCATTCAGGATAGCCGGTCTTTTCACAGCCACAAAAAAGGCACACAGAATTTTGCATTTCGCTTTATAGAAATCTCTGATATTCACTGGAGGGCAAATGATTCCGGTTTTTAAGGGTTTTTAGTTACTTTACAAGCATGATAGCCTGACCCTTCCTATCCCTCTGAAATCGTGAAATCGATATTCAACTGGCGGAAGGTCTCTTTGATTTTATCTTCTATATCCTGTTTAGAGATCGAGCCTTCCTTTGCGGAGAGCGTTACTTCCAGTGTAGTAAACTTGCTTTGCAGTAAATTCATGATACCCATGATTTGAGATACCTTCCCCCGTGGAATTAAAAACTTTAAACACACTTGTTCGCTTGTTTCACCGGGTTGTACCGGAGCAGGAATTAGATCTGCGCCACGATCATTTATTGGATAAGCTTTTGGTGGTATATCGACGTATGATGTCCATTTCGGCCTGTCCGATTCGGTATGCCCTTTCTGCTGGGCACAAATTTCATCTTTAATGATGATCTCCTTACCTGCAAACGAAATTGTAGCGCTCTCTTTAAAATAGACACATTTTGGTCGATCATCTTCAAGCTCGCCCAGGCCGAAAAGCCCCATCTGTACCCCCTCGCGGATACAGTATTCCAGGACCGTGCGATTGACCGGCCGTGCCTCTCCGGGTGTCTTCAAAGTAGACTGATAAAGCCGATCGGTTAAAACATACTCTTTATCCTTCAGATATTTCTCTTTTAAGACAATCGGGGCAAACCTTTCCAGAATCTCCCCATCAAGACGAAGCTGGTCAAAGACTTCTTCGTCGAGCCGTTTGTTAAGCCCATACGTTGGAATACCCAGATCTTTTTCCCTGAAGCCGTCCTTATCCGGAATGGCTATGGTGCGATACAGACGGCGTACCGCATCCTGTAAAGGTGTTTCAAGCTTTTTAATCTCTTCTTTGACTTCCTTTTTCTGTTCTTCGGTTAACTGCAGATGCTCATTTCCGGCAATATTTTCAAAGGCAATCTTTCGCTTAAGGGTATGTAGAAAACTGCTGCGCTCTGTTTCCAGAGGATAGAGAAAGAAAATCGTATTACGATAAACGCGAGGTGTATGTCCTTTCGATTTTAAGATTTCTCTGATCTCGGATTTATCAGCCTTTCTTAAAACAACGAGCTTCAGCTCCTCCGAGTCTGTAATATTGGAGGATTTATCTTCCCAGATATAGGTCTTGAACAGATGCCCTTTAAGCGATGAACGCAATAACTCCAATTCCAACTCGGTCAGATCCTCCCCTCTTACATTCTCCATGTTGTTTAAAAGGATGCGGTTTAAATTGGCCTGATTGCTGAAAAAATATTTATCCCCTTTGCTCTGCAGGTAAAACAGTTTTGTCTTTAACTGTTCCACCGCTTCGGCTACCAGAGGGGATGGATTTTGCAGGGTTGTGGCCGACCGTTTGATTTCTCCCAATGTTGCACCGTGTTCCGGTCCCCCTGAAAACGAATAAAGGAAAATGGTTGCGGCCGTTCTGGTGCCTATGGTAAGCCCCTGGTATGATCTGCCCAATTCTTTATTCACTTTTTTTGCGCCGGCATCGTTTCCGGAAATATCTGCTCCTATTATGCTGTTAAACTCCTGACCGATATGTTTTAACAATTCCTGACGCAATTCCTGCCTGCTTAAATCGAAATCGGCCAGCCCGATATACGGTTTATCCGTACTCTTAAGCTGATAAACGACCAGCGAGAGAAGGCGTAAGACGCCGCGGGTGCGCTGAAATGTATGAAAGCTTCCCCAACGATGATATAAAATATCTATAACCTCGGGCATAAAGGGATAGGAGTTCTCAAAACGTTCCCTGTATTCACTGGGCTTCCCATCGCCGGGTAAGATGTTTTCTCTATCGGCATAGGTTACAAATGAATTAACCACCTCCTTCGCCTCGGTCATATCGATCCGGCTGAAGAGCCTCCGGCGGATGATACTGCTTATCTCGTTTTCTTCGACAGGAGTGTAAATTTTTTCTCTTCTCCCGGAGACTTTTTGCAGTTTTTGAAAGAGCTTTTCGGCCTCTTCATCGTAGTGCTCCATCAGGCTGGCCGGAAGGGTAACCAGCAAACAGACCCGTTCCAGTGTGCTGACCGTTTCGGTCAATTCGTGCATAAAGGCGATGGTCTGTGAGGCCAGATTACTGCTGCCGACATTAACGCCGGCGGCTTTGGTAGTATATTCCAGTAATTCGTCAACAAGGATGACCAGGGGTTGATGAGCGGATAGAAGCTTACGGATGATTTCTTTACCGGGTGATGTTTGTCCTTTGCAGAGGGCGGTCCCGCCTTTAAGTGATTGTTCAAAAACCCCCCAGATAGTCTGTTCGGCACTTAAGGCCGTGCCGTCTATGACAATGCGTTTAGCCCCCCATTCGGAACTTTTATGGTAGAGTGCTATAAGTGCGTGTGTTTTACCGCCGCCAAAGGGGGTCTGAAGTTGAATGAATGAATCCCCGCCTTTACCCTCCAGCCGTTTTTTAACAACCGTGAGCAAATTATCAAGACCCTGGGTTACATAGGTTTTGTTGAAAAAAGTTTCGGCGTCTTTATATTCGTCCGGTCCGCGATTATTCACCACCTGCCATAGGTCGGCGGCGAATACATCCATGGTAAGGCGGCCTTCCAGGATATCCTGGTGCGGTATTGCAATCGTGTGGAATGGTTTCATTTTTGATTCCCTTCGTTTAAAATCTCTTCGATGAGCGGCTTTACTTTACGCAAGCGATTGTGGATGGTTTGCCACACCAACCTGTAATTCACCCCAAAATAAAAATGAATCAATTTGTCTCTCATCCCCGCCATTTCTTTCCAGGGAACTTTCGAATACTTTTTTTTAATGCTTTCCGGAATGCTTTTAGTCGCTTCACCAATGATTTCAAATTTTCGGATGACAGCGCTGGAAGTCTTATCATCCTTTTCAAATTCGGCAAAATACATATCTTTAATGAAAGTTTCGATTGCCGTCATTGCTTCCAGGATGTCTTGCAAATACAACCGGTAATATCTCATAAATATATTGCCTCCTCCAGTATCGACTCACGAAGTTCCGACCGAATGTCATCTTGCGGAACCACATCAACTTTACATTTCAATTTCTCTTCCAGAAAGATGCTTAATCCGACCAGGTCGAACAAATCGGCAGATTCGTCGAACCGTACCAATACATCTAAATCGCTCTTTTTACCGGCTTCGTCTCTGGCATAAGAGCCGAAAATACCTCTAATTTCAGCTTTGTATCGTTCACTCACTTCCGCTTTCAAGGCGCTCAAGATTTTTAGAATATCCTTCTTTTTCATCATCACGCTATCTTCTTAGCCAGTATTGTTTATGATACGATCCTACAGATCTAATCTGATTTGGCCGGATTCTCTTTTCACCTCCTCTTTCAACCTTTCCCTGCCGGATAAAAATCCGTCCAGCAGTTTCTTTTCTTTATCCTCGTTTGGGAGGCATTCGGAAACCGCCTGGGCGACTCTGTAAAAAGCTTCGCTTCCGCCGAATCCGGATTCCTTCAGCAGTGTGATCATCTCCTCCCGTCTGCTTTTCTCCCATAATAACAGAGACTGGTGCAGAACGTCGATCAAGTCGTTTGGATTTCTGTGAATTAATAGTTTTTCGCCGCCGCGTTCGTGTGGACCCAATACCCGGATAAACTCTTTTTCCTTCTTGATGAAGCCGGGCTTGTTCCACAATACAGCCATATCAAGCCCGCAGCTCTGAGCCAGTTTGCGTGCTGCATCGAAGGGCACCCTGGCGGCACCGAACTCCCAGCGCCAGAGCACGTAGAATCGGGTTAAATCCGATATCTCGCCGGCAAAGCCGTTGTGAAGTATTTGCCGTACGGCGAAATCGGTAACGATTCTGCGCACCTCCATAAGGAGCCGGTCGGCGCGTATGATGTTACCTTCGTAATCCATCACCTGTTCGTATTTACCGAACACCTCGATGGCAGAGCCTATGGCTGCGATAAAGAAGTCCGATCCGCCAATACCTTCCTCCCACAGCCGTTCGAGCTTGCGCTTCAGGTATTTGTTGAGCTCTTCTTTTACCTGGTTGTAAAAGCCGGTGGACTGACGCTG
>QNBH01000232.1 GCA_003645645.1 Spirochaetota bacterium
ATACTTCTAATCTCCTCATGCTCTATAAACAAACTCGTTGTAGATGTTTTAACAGACACACTCACAGGGGGCGAAGAGGAATCATCGGTATTTACTAAAGACGACGATCCTCAACTTGTGGGGGATGCTCTTCCTTTTATCCTTAAATTGTACGAAGCATTGTTAGAAGAAAATCCCCAAAACATAAAACTTCTTTTAACCACCGGCAGTGGATTTATCATGTATGCCAATACATTTGTACATTCTGAAGCAGAAATGCTTCCTCCGGAAGAATACGAAAGAAAGGAAGCACTTACAAAGAGGGCTAAAAAATTGTATCTGAGGGGTAGGGACTACCTTTTAAAAGCTCTGGAGATAAAATATCCAGGATTTAAAAGAAGCCTATCGGAAAATAACTTCGATCAGGCTTTAAATCCTGTAAAAAAAGAGGACGTCCCCCTTCTATATTGGTGTGCAGCAGGCTGGTTCGGTGCCATTGCCATAGATGTGTTTGATTTGAGGTTGACCATCGATCTAAAAAAAGCAGAAGCAATTATGGAAAGAGCCTATCAGCTTGATCCCGATTTCAACAACGGGGCAATTCATGAGTTTTATATAATGTACTACTCGTCCCTCCCGGAAGGGATGGGAGGAGATAAAGAAAAGGCACGCTACCATTTTGGTAAAGCAGTAGAGCTTACGGAAGGGATGAGCGCATCACCCTATATTGCCCTCGCTACGACCCTCTGCATTAAAAATCAGGATGTTGAGGAGTTCAGAGAATTGTTAAACAGGGCGCTGGAAATAGATCCGGATGCAACTCCAGAAAACAGACTCATTAACATCATCAATCAGCGGAAAGCACGATGGTATCTGGAGCATATAGAAGATTTTTTTCTTATAGAATAGCTGCGGAGAAGTACAATGAAAATAAAACTTTTAAAGAGAATATTCTTTTTTTTACTCTTACTATTTTTCCTTCTGTTATCTGTATATGCCAATCCCCTTACTATAAAGCTCGGCTCACCTGCTCCATCGGGTTCTCCATGGGATAAGGCACTGAGAGAATTGGCGGCCGAATGGATGAAGATATCCAACGGCCAGATACAGGTGAGGATTTATCCAGACGGGGTCGCCGGAGATGAATCAGATACAATCCGCAAAATGCGCTTTAACACCTTGCAGGCAGCCGTTCTTACTGGATTGGGGTTAAATACAATTGCACAGGATGTTCTCGCCTTAAGTATTCCTCTACTTATTCAAACAGATGAAGAGTTCCAGTATGTGCTCGAAAAAGTGGAGCCATTTCTGGAAGAGAAGATCGAACGTCAGGGATTTAAAGTTATTGCCTGGACCAATACAGGATGGGTTCACTTTTTCGGTCGCCGCCCTATTGTCTATCCGAGAGATTTAAAGAGGCAAAAACTCGCCACCTCGGATACAGATCCGGCCATGGCAAGAGCACTCAAAGAGATGGGTTACGATACTATACCGCTGGCTTTAAACGATGTATTGCCGGCTTTAAGCAGTGGCATGGTGGATGCCTGTTACAATGTCCCTCTCGGAGCCGCAGCCTATCAGTGGTTTGGCATAGCAAAGAATATGATGGAACTCCCCCTCGGTCCTGTTATCGGAGGCATAGTAATGTCAACACGTGCCTGGAATAGAATAGATGATTCTTTAAAACCGAGACTCCTGGAGGCGGCCGACAGGGCGGCGGGAAAACTCTTCCGGGAAAGTAAGAATCTTGCCCAGGAGGCTATAACTATCATGAAACAGAATGGCCTAACAATAAACCCTACACCCCCGGATGCCGAAAGAGCCTGGAAGGAGGAGTTTCAGAAGGGTTTTGACCTGATAAAGGGAGATACATTTTCAATAGAAATTTATGAACGAATAAAAAAGCATCTTTCCGAGTTCCGAAGCAGGTAAGATGTCATTAAAACAACCGGTCTTATCCCTTGGAAAGGCAGAAAATATCATTGTCTCTCTCATTCTTCTCCTGTTAATTACAATTCCCTTTCTGGAGGTAATTGTAAGGAAGTTTTTCAGAACGGGAATACCGGGTGCAAGTGAGTATATTCAACATCTTGTGCTGTGGATTACACTTCTGGGAAGTGCGGTCACCTCAAGAGAGGATAAGCATCTTGCCCTCTCTGCAGGTATCAATCTTATAAAGGAGCCCTGTAAGAGCTGGTTTCGCACTTTCAATGCATTTATATCATCCTCGATTACCATGGCTCTGGTCTGGAGCTCCCTCTCTTTTATTTTGATAGGTTTTGATAGTGCAAAGAGAATCGGAGGAGTATTCCCAATCAGGCTTGTTACAGCAATAATTCCCCTGGGGTTCTTTTTGATGAGCCTGCGATTTTTTCTGCATGCCCCCAGGTATAAATTACAGAAAACAATTGCCGGCCTGGGATTTCTGGCGGGCATTCTCTTCGGTCTTGGCCCTATCGGTAATATTCTCTATTCAGTCCTTCTCGAGCCACCGCTTTTTCTTGATTCGCTCTTCGATTTTTACTATAACATGATGGCAGCGCTGGGTTTCCCGATTATTTTTCTTCTTATTGCAGGGATAATCACAGGAACATCCATATTTGTTATTCTGGGGGGAGTAGCATATATGCTGTTTGCCAGAATGGGTTCCCCCCTGGAGATCATTCCCAACGAGGGCTACAGCATGGTGATAAGTCCCACCATACCCGCCATTCCTCTCTTTACGGTAGCAGGATTTATCCTTTCGGAAAGCAATGCAGGGAAAAGGCTGGTGCGTTTTTTCCAGTCCTTTCTGGGCTGGCTTCCCGGAGGGCTGGTTATAATGGCGGTAATAGTATCTGCCTTTTTTACTACCTTCACCGGGGCTTCCGGGGTTACCATCCTTGCTCTGGGTGCACTTCTTGCCTATGTACTTGTGGAGAGTGGGAAATACAGTGAAGATTTCAGTACAGGACTTCTTACAGCCTCGGGAAGCATCGGCCTGCTCTTCCCTCCGAGCCTCCCCATAATTATCTATGGAGTGGTAGCCCAGATAAACATTAAGCACATGCTTATTGGCGGTATTGTACCAGGATTGGTGATGGTGTTAGCGCTATCTCTTATGGGAGTCATAACTGCAATAAGAAATAAAGTTGTAAGTAAACCGTTCAATTTTAAAGAAGGAGCATCTGCTTTGAAAAGCTCAATGTGGGAGCTTTTTATTCCTGTACTAATCCTCATCGGATATTTCGGGGGGATAACCACTCTGGTTGAGACGGGGGCGGTGGCCGCAGTGTACGCATTTATTGTGGAGGTGTTTATCCACAGGGATATAAAAATTAAAGATCTCGGGGGTATTTTCTTAAAGTGTGCTCCCATTGTGGGTGGCGTGCTTATCATTCTTGCCGTAGCGAGGGGGCTCTCCTATTATATAATTGATACAGAAGTCCCGCTAATGCTTACTGCGTGGGTGGGAGAAAACATCACTTCCAAATACCTTTTTTTGATTTTACTCAATCTCGCCCTTCTTGTTACAGGCTGTCTTATGGATATCTACTCCGCCATAATGGTAGTTGCGCCTCTAATAATTCCTCTGGGGCAGCTCTTCTCAATTCATCCTGTTCATCTGGGAATAATATTTCTTGCAAATCTGGAACTGGGATACCTCACACCCCCGGTGGGGCTTAACCTGTTTCTTGCCTCATACAGGTTTGAAAAGCCCCTCACCCGGATATACCGAAATGTTATACCCCTTTTTCTTATTCTCCTTGTTACCGTTCTGCTTATAACCTATGTACCGTGGCTTTCTACGGGATTGCTGGATATTTTTAAATTAAAATAGCCCTGTGATTCAGCCGTATTAAAAAACCGAGTGCTTTATTCAGTGTCTAAAACTCTGCAAGCTTTACTGTGCGAGGGAAAGGGATTACATCACGGATATTCTGCATACCCGTTACCCACTGAATGAAGCGTTCGAATCCGAGACCGAAACCCGAATGGGGAACACTCCCATATCTACGCAGGTCCAGATACCACCAGTAATCCTCGACTCTTAACCCGCATTCTGCTATCCTTCTCTTAAGAGTGTTAAAGTCGGACTCGCGCTCGCTGCCGCCGATAATCTCCCCTATTCTGGGTACAAGGACATCCATCGCCCTCACCGTTTTCTCATCATCGTTGAGTTTCATGTAAAAGGCTTTAATCTCTTTGGGATAGTCGGTTACTATTACCGGACCATTAAAAACCTTCTCCGTAAGGTACTTTTCATGTTCGGATTGAAGATCACAACCCCATTCGGTGGGAAACTCGAAATTTTCCTCCGCTCTGTTTAAATGTTCTATCGCCTCTGTATAGGTAATCCGTGCAAATGTGGAAGAGGCAACCGCCTGTAAACCGTCAATAAGTCCGGGCTTAATCCGTTTGTCGAAAAACTCCATGTCTTCTCTCGCTTTTTCGAGGATCTCTTTAAGTATGTGTTTGAGAAACGACTCTGCAATATCCATGTTACAGTTGATATCACAGAAAGCCATCTCGGGTTCTATCATCCAGAACTCTGCTAAATGACGGCTGGTATTTGAGTTCTCTGCCCTGAATGTCGGCCCAAAAGTGTAAACATTACCCAGAGCAGAGGCATATATCTCTGCTTCCAGTTGGCCGCTTACAGTAAGGGAAGTTCTCTTACCGAAAAAATCCTGTGTAAAGTCGATTTTTCCGTCAACAGTTGGAGGATTTTCCAGTGGTAATGTGGTTATCTGGAACATTTCGCCGGCTCCTTCACAATCGCTGGCTGTGATGATGGGTGAGTGAAGGTAGATGAATCCTCTCTCCTGAAAGAAGCTGTGTATGGCCATACCGGCTGTATTGCGGACCCTGGCTATTGCACCGAAAGTGTTTGTGCGTGGTCTTAAGTGGGCAATTTCACGTAAAAACTCAAATGTGTGGCGTTTTTTCTGCAGTGGATAGTCGGGTTCTGCCTCTCCCACAACAGTAAGGTTTTCTGCAGAAAGCTCGGAAGACTGCTCCTTTCCCGGCGAGGGAGCGAGTTTACCCCTGACAATTACACTGGCACCGGTATTCATTCTGTGGATTTCTTTTTCAAGGTTAACTCTATTTTTATCAATTACAACCTGAAGGTTCTCAAGGCACGAGCCGTCGTTTAGCTCGAAAAAACATACATTTTTAGTATCCCTTTTGGTGCGGACCCACCCCCTGGCCTCGACTTCCTGGCATTGAGGAGTAAGCTGAAGAATCTCTTTTATTCGTAAGTTTTTCATTTCATGCTCCCGATAAGATTCCAAAAAGATATTATTTTAAATCTAGATAACACGATTAAGCCAGGAAGTCAAATCAGCACTTTCTGCGATTGAACTGATTCTGCCAATCCATTAAACTCTTTTTATGTATATAGGCAATGGATTTGCCTATGAGAGATTAATATAATCCAATTAGAAAGGAAGATCTATGAAACCGCGATTTCTGACTTTGTTTTTCCTCTTTTTTTGCGGGGTGATTCTATATTCGCAAGAGCAGAAGACATCCCCCGACCATTCAGTCAAAGACGAAAGACCAGAGAAGGTTGTACAGTTGGGAATAGGTGGAGATTTAGACCTGGGTATCTTTGCTTTTATCCCTCAGACCTCTATAAATCTAATCATGCCTCTTTATTTCGGAGAGGATGTTACCCTTACACCTGCAATCGGATTTGCCTATTTTCTACCCGTACTCTCGGATTATCACAGCGGTTTCTATCTACCTGCGGGTGCAGACCTGACCTTTCGAAAATCGGGGTTAGGGGTATCTGCCAGA
>QNBH01000233.1 GCA_003645645.1 Spirochaetota bacterium
ACAGAAGACTCTCCTACGGTCGTTGAGGTGGGTCAGGAACATACCGAAAAGGGCAATCCTGTCTATACATTCAGCCATTACAGCCCCATGCAGGAGTTCGGAAGGGATTCTGCCGTTTCGGGGCAGCTCGTTGACTGGGGAGTCATGTACGAGAAAATTCTATCGGATATTCATAACGGTACCTGGGAGCCCTACGATCTGTGGTGGTTTGCCGAACATGGTGCCGCAAAACTGGGTGCCAGCTTCGATGAACCGATCAATTCGAAGTTCGTAGACCAGCTTAAAGCGATCAGCGTAAAGACCGACGACCTGGGCACATTGAGTGTGTACGACCTTGTGATGAAGCGCTACGAGCAGATGAAACAGGGAAGGGATGTTTTCGATCCCTACACCGGTCCGATCTATGACAATACGGGAAAACTTATCCTCAAAGAAGGCGAGAGGGCAGATAAGGAGCATCACTGGAGTATAGACTACTATGTAGACAACGTTGTAGGTGAAATACCCAGGTAATCAGTCCGGGGGGCCTTAAGGCTCCCCTGTAATAAAACCCTTAACCTTTATGAAAAAGATTTTAAGCCTTAAGATGGAAGGCATCACCAAAGCATTTCCAGGGGTGATTGCCAACAGGGGCATCTGTCTTTCAATTCATTCGGGCGAGATACTCGGTCTTCTGGGCGAAAACGGCGCAGGGAAAACCACTCTGATGAATATCCTATACGGATTGTACCGGCCGGACGAGGGTACGATTCTCATAAACGGAGAGCCTGTTGTATTAAACTCACCGAGAGATTCCATCCGAATGGGGATCGGCATGGTTCATCAGCATTTCATGCTGATCCAGAACCACACTGTGGCAGAAAACATTACCCTGGGCTATAAAGATGCTCCTTTCTTCTTCCCGCTAAGAGAGGTAGAGAAAAAGCTTAAAGGTTTTTCCGAGCTCTACGGCCTTGAGGTATCTGCCCGTAAAGCGGTATGGCAGTTATCTGCAGGGGAACAGCAGAGAGTCGAGATTATCAAAGCCCTTTTCAGGGGAGCCCATCTTCTGATCCTGGATGAGCCTACCTCCGTTCTTACACCTCCCGAAACGGCCGATCTTTTCGAGATTCTTAAACGTATGGCCAAAGAAGGGCATTCGATTATCTTCATAAGCCATAAACTGGAAGAGATACTCACGCTGTGCAACCGGGTGGTTGTACTGCGCAAGGGCGAGGTGGTCGGTGAGGCCGACACGAGGGAAGTGGATAAGGTGGCGCTTGCAAGAATGATGGTGGGCAGAGATATTGTTTTTGATCTAACCAGGAAGAAGCTTACCCCCGGTGATCCCGTGCTTGAGGTTGATAATCTTACCGTGAGGGGGGACAGAGGAGAAGTGGCGGTAAGGGAGTTAAGTTTTAGTGTGTGCCGGAGGGAGATTTTAGGGGTAGCAGGTATTTCCGGAAACGGACAGAGAGAACTTGTAGAGGCTATAACCGGACTTCGTCCTGCCGACTCTGGTACGGTGCGGGTGGCAGGTCGTGATGTAACCAATTCTTCTGCAAGGCTTATAAGCGATTACGGAGTCTCCCATGTTCCAGAAGAGCGGATCAAGTTCGGCGTTGTACCCAACATCATGGTTTATGAAAACTGCATACTCAAACGCCACCACCGGCCTCCCTTTTTTAGAGGTCTGTTTCTAGACTACGATGCCGTAAAAGAGCACTCTTCTCGGATTTTGAAGAGCTTCAAAGTTGCTGCTCCGTCAACCTCCGTCCCCGTAAAGAATTTATCGGGAGGCAATATCCAGAAGCTCATTCTGGGTAGAGAGCTCGCAGGAGAGCCCTGTCTGCTTGTGGCAGCCCACCCTACTTACGGACTCGATGTGGGTGCCACAGAATACATTCGCACTCAACTGCTTGAGCACCGGGAAAGGGGCATTTCCGTTTTATTGATCTCCGAAGATCTGGAAGAGATTTTCCAGCTCTCCGATCGAATAGCGGTTATGTTCAAGGGAGAGTTCATGGGAGTTATACCTGCCGGAGAGGTAAACATGGAAGACATTGGATTGATGATGGCAGGCTCCAAACGACTCGAGGCAAGGGGTAAATGAAATTATTCATAAAGGTGGAAAGACGCGATAGTACCTCAATCCCTCTAACAATCGCAGTAATACTCCTTTCTCTTCTCATCGGTTTTTGTTTAATCGCAGGTCTACTGGCCATCCAGGGGATCGACCCTCTCTTTGCCCTCGGGAAAATCTTTGCCGGTTCCTTTGGCCGAATATACGGTATTGGCGAGACGATCACAAAGGGTATTCCCCTGATCCTCATAGGCGGAGGCCTCGCCCTGGCCTTCAGGGCGAAGTTCTGGAACATAGGTGCAGAGGGGCAACTGCTTTCAGGAGCCATCCTCTCCACCTGGATCGCCCTTAACTGGGCACCCCATCTACCGGCCGTTATTGTAATTCCACTTATGTTTCTCGCTGGTTTTCTCGGTGGGGCAGTTTGGGGCTTTTTCCCGGCGCTGTTTAAAGTTCGTTTCGGTGTTAACGAAGTAATCTCCACCCTTATGATGAACTACATCATAGCGGAGTTTCTAAACATGCTTATCCTGGGTCCCTGGAGAGGTGAATCCCGGATGGGCTTTCCCTATACCGACTCTTTCCCGCCCTCCGCCACTCTCTACCAGCTACCCAATTCCAGGGTGCATCTCTTTACCCTGATTCTGGCACTCTGTTTCGCCTTCCTGCTCTTCCTCCTTATCTACCGCACCAAATTCGGGTACGAGGTCAGGGTCATAGGGGAAAACCGGGATGCAGCCCGCTATGCGGGGATCGATTTCTTTCGTAATACCATAATTCTTATGGTGATAAGCGGAGGCATGGCCGGTATGGCAGGTGTGGGGGAGGTGGCAGGCATACATCACCATCTCACCTATCCCCAGATGATCTCTTCCGGCTACGGTTATACCGGCATAATCGTAGCCTGGCTTGCCAAATTAAATCCTCTACTGGCCATAATTTCCGGCTTGTTTCTCGCAGGCATTCTGGTGGGAGGCGATGCGGTTCAGATCTCTCTGGGTCTTCCTGCTGCAACCGTTCACGTTTTTAATGGAATTCTGCTTTTTTCTCTTATAATGGGAGACTACTTTCTCTTGAACCGCCTGCTAATAACCATCAGGAGAGACAGGGCGGAAGGCCGTACGGGAGGCGTATGATCCATGGAATCTGTTATCATTTCGGTATTGAGGCGGACCATAGTTGCAGGTACACCCCTGCTGCTGGGAACCCTTGGCGAGATAATGACCGAGCGATCGGGTGTACTTAACCTGGGCATTGAAGGGATGATGGCTCTGGGCGCAGTCTCCGGGTTTATTGTAACATATACCACAGGAGAACCCTGGTTTGGATTGACTACCGCATTGGTTATGGGGATGCTTATCTCTTCCCTGCATGCCTTTGTCTCTGTAAAGCTCGGAGGAAACCAGGTGGTTTCCGGTCTGGCTCTCACCATGCTGGGGCTGGGTATAAGCGGACTCTGGGGAAAGCCCTTTATCGGCAAACCCCTGGCAGTTAAGATGCAGCCCATTCATATACCGGTTTTGGGAGATATTCCTCTCCTGGGAGAAGTGCTCTTTCGCCAGGATGCCTTTTTCTATATAGCGGTGGTATTGGGATTGTGCTTCTGGTTTCTTCTTTCTCACACACGCTGGGGGATAGAAATACGCTCGGTGGGCGAGTATCCTCTTGCTTCGGAAACCCAGGGGATAAATGTCCATTGGGTACGGTTTTCCTGTGTGCTCTTAGGAGGCGCCCTTGCAGGCATGGCGGGAGCTCACCTTTCTCTATCCTACAGCAAATCCTGGACGGAAGGCATAACTGCGGGAAGGGGCTGGATCGTAATTGCCCTTACCATCTTCTCCCTCTGGAGGCCTCTAAGAGCCTTTACCGGTGCCTTCCTCTTCGGGGGTATTTTTGTATTACAGTATCTTCTCCAGCCTCTGGGCATATCTCCAAGTTTTCTTGCCATGCTTCCTTACATGGCTACCCTGGGAGTGCTTATTGCAGGCGGAGTCAAAAGGGAAAGGCGCCGTCTGCAGGAACCCGCCATGCTGGGGGAACCTTATGTACGCTGAAAATGCTTTTCGGCTGGGTGGATTAAATTTTCGGAGGAGGATGATCGAAGAAGGTCTCGATGAAGAGCTGATTGTCCCAAAAAACTAGGGTCAGAGGTTTACTTTTTAATGGCACGCAAACCTCGTCTCGATTCAGTTGGTTTTCATCATGTTTTAAATAGAGGTGTAGAGAAGCGTATTATTTTTATTGATAGTTCGGATTATAATTATTTTTTCCGGATTATTTACAAAAATGCGGAGCTTTATCATTTCAAACTGCATGCGTACGCTCTAATGCCCAATCACTATCACCTATTGATCGAAACGTTCGAGGAAAACCTCTCTTCACTTATGCAGCAGATTAATGCCACCTATTCTATCTACTTTAATAAAAAATATGAGCGCGTCGGTCCTCTCTGGCAAGGCCGTTTTAAGTCTTTTTATGTCTATAACAATGCATATCTCAATTTGGTCATTAAATATATTGAAAATAACCCCATAAAAGCAGGTTTGGTTACAGATATTTCTGAGATTGAGTCGTATCCATATGTTTCCAAAAATGTATTTTCTCTAAAAAATGCACGGTGGGATGAAAACGACGAACGTAAATGGGCTGAGTGGGTAGATTCCCATTTCGACGCTTATAAACATCGGGAACAAAAAGACGGTAATAGGGAAATACTCACCGACTCCCAATCGCCTCAACTCCCAGGCAAAGTGGCTCCCTCTACCACCCCTCTTGCAGAGTATTTTGGCAAGAGGAAAAATGGTAAAAAGAAAATTATTGATGCGCAGATTGTGCAAGCCTGCCGTTGTGGATATAAACAGAGTGAAATTGCCGATTATTTAAATGTAACACCTGCAATAATCTCCCGAAGGGTCGGGCGTTATTACGAGAAGAAGGAGCTTTTTTCCAAGACTAAGCAAAAGGGACTGTTCTGGAGCTATGATAAAGATATCCAATATGACCCATCTCTCGATAGCGCGCTTATCGAGACACTTTTGAAATATGGCGATTATTCTGATATAAAAAAGATTTTTTCTCTTTATGGGAAAAGGGCTGTGAAAAAAGTTTGGTCAGATAAAATGATAGATGATGATCGTTTTATAAAAGTGAACTATTTTCTGGCGCGGGTTTTTTCGGGACGGATATAGAAGCCGACTTTTTCAAAGGGAGGATCGGTGGTCGAGAAAAGAAGTTACGAATGCTTGCATCCTGAAACGGCCCGTGTTTTAAAAGTTTTCACTGAACACGCATCCTTTTTAGAAAAATATGTTCTCGTTGGTGGCTACGGCCTGTCTTTCCATGAATAAAATAGTCGAACAGGCAAAGCCGGTTGTAGAAGGAATTACATATAAACTTTTTGTGTTGCATTAAAGTATATAGATGATACAGAAGATGAATCAATAGAGCATTTGGATCCAGAAGAAAATATTAGTAAAGAGGAAATTCGTGTCTTTTTTGAAAAAAATATCTAGGGTCAGAGGATTACATTTTTTTCACTATGATCCAGACACGAGATAACTTCTCTAAACTCATCCCGGTTGACCGAGTGTAGTTTTATCTTCTCTACTATGATCGATTCGAGCTCTTCGTAGCCGCTTTCGCCCAGTTGTTCTTTCAATGCCACCATCAATTCCTCTCTTAAGAGTTGTCTTTGCAGG
>QNBH01000234.1 GCA_003645645.1 Spirochaetota bacterium
CCATAAGGTTGTGCTCCGTCCGGGTTTACGAGCTGGGGATCAATAGTTTTTAGCGTTGCAATCATATTTGAAAGGGTTGTATCTGAGAAAATCTGAATCATAATAACAACTGCTGCAAATGACATTCCCAGAACCATGGCCACATCCGTCCAGGCCACGGCGGCCAAACCTCCTGCCGCAGTGTAGGCAATTATAATTGCAATCATGATCAAGGCTCCAAGGTCGATCGAAATGCCTAACCACTGGGATGAAATGCTTCCGAGGGCTTTTACCTGCGCTATGATGAATGTAAGCATCATAAGTACAGTCACCAGCCCTGCAAGGCCCTGAAGGGCCCTTGCCCATCCTTCTTTTGCCCCATGCTGCTGGGCGATGTACTCAGGAAGAGTAAGGCTGCCCAGCTCAAGTGCTCTCTTTCTCATGAAATTGCTGAAAAAAAGGATAGCTATAAGGATTGCAGGTGCAAAGAAGAAATTTGCTAGAAGCTCCGTAGGTCCGTACTCATAGGCAGCTCCTGGAGAACCTACGAATCCC
This sequence comes from Spirochaetota bacterium, assembly GCA_003645645.1. Taxonomy (GTDB): domain Bacteria; phylum Spirochaetota; class Spirochaetia; order SPDA01; family B32-G16; genus B32-G16. The sequence continues at coordinate 535 of QNBH01000234.1, forward strand.
CATCCACTGAAACCTGTTGCCATCAATGTACCTGCAGCCACAAAAGGGCCGAAGCTTCTTCCTCCCAAGAGAAAACCTGCTTCGTCTTCAGAGCTGGCTATTTTGGTTGCTCTGAATCCTAAGTACACCAGTAGCCCCATTCCTATTACCAAAATGATCCAGTTTATCATTGTTTTTTATCCTCCTTGACTTTTTTATCCCTGGCTGAATATACAAAGTAGGTTACGATTACAAATACAACTGTTAAAATGTTTGAAATTATAAAGGCATTTACAGTCCATGAATCATACATTCTTTTCCTCCTTTAATAATTTTTTATGTCTACGGTGCCCCGGGAAGGGGCACCAAGACTCTTCAGATAAATTGGGCATGTTGTTTCTCCAATCTATCGAACCTTAATGGGAAGGTTATGCTCTTTTACAAATCCCGAAAGAATTTCTTCCAGGTTTGGTCTGCCTATTTCCTGCAGCTCGTAGTAGACTCTGGTAAATGGTTTTTTGATGTTGATGATTCTTCCCAGGTCGATAGGGGTTGCTACTACCACTGAATCACAGTCTGTGTTGTTGATCGTGGCTTCCATGTCCTTTAGCTGTTGTTCCCCGTAGCCCATTGCAGGCAGAAGTGATCCTATATTCGGGTAGATGCGGAAAGTCTCTGCTATTCTACCCACTGTATAAGGTCTAGGGTCTACAATCTCAGTGGCTCCGTACCTTTTTGCAGCGATCACCCCTGCTCCTATCTTCATCTCTCCGTGGGTAAGAGTCGGACCGTCCTCTATGGCCAGAACTCTCCTTCTCCTGATTACATCCGGGTCATCAACGCTGATAGGAGAGGCTGCCTCCACTACCGTTGCATCGGGGTTTACCCTCGAGATGCTCTCCCGAACTCTCTGGATGTTCTCCGGATTAGCGGTGTCGATCTTGTTTATGACCACTACGTTTGCAAGCCTAAGTGTTATCTCTCCGGGGTAGTAGGAGGTCTCGTGACCGGGACGGTGAGGGTCGGCTACGGTAACCATCAGGTCGGGACTGAAGAACGGAAAGTCGTTGTTTCCTCCGTCCCAAAGTATCACGTCACAGCCTCTGGGATCCTCCTCCGCCGCTTTAAGTATTTCCCTGTAATCCACTCCTGCATAGATTACATTACCCCGCACGATGTGTGGCTCGTACTCCTCCATCTCTTCGACCGTGCAGTTGTACTTCTGCAAATCGGAGAGCTCTGCATACCGCTGTACTCTTTGAGCCACCAGGTTTCCGTAGGGCATGGGATGCCGAACTGCAACCACCTTCAACCCCATCTGCATCAGCAGCTCTATGATTCTCCTGGAAGTCTGGCTTTTGCCACAGCCCGTTCTTACTGCACCCACCGCCACAACCGGTTTGTTGCTTTTAAGCATCGTTTTATCCGGGCTTAGCATCATGAAGTTAGCACCTGCTGCATTCACTATTGCACCCACTCCCATCACATGCTGGTAGGAGACATCGCTGTAGGAGAAAACACAGTCATCGACTTTAAGCTCCTTTATGAGCTTCGGCAGTTCTTCCTCCGCATAGATGGGTATACCTTCGTGGTACAATTCTCCGGCAAGTTCAGCCGGGTATTTTCTTCCATAAATATCGGGAATCTGAGCAGCAGTGAAACCGACAACCTTGTACTCTTCGTTGTCCTTGAAGTACATGTTGAAGTTATGGAAATCTCTACCTGCTGCACCGATAATGATTACGTTTTTCTTCCTCATAGTAACTCCTTTTATTCTGGTATTGTTTTACATGTTGAAAAATGCCCCCCGGATAGTAGTCCGGGGCAGGCTCATTAAAACCCTTCTATCTGTTTGGGGAAGTAGTCCTCGCATTTACCTTCCCGGTATACATCTGCTGTGGCGCAGTGCAGACCACCTCCGAAGGGATAGGCATCCCTGAAGGGTACGGGAATCACCTCAAAGCCAAGCTTATCCAGTTGTTCCTGCTGGTATACTTCACTCGCCTCCACGCACACCGTCCTGGGATCGATAATAAGCACGTTCATAGACAGCCATACACTGGAGTAACAAAGAGGTGGAGGTTCATCGTGGGCTGGTTTTGCAGCATCTACGATTTCCCAGTCATTTTTATAGAAAATCTGCCTTTGCTCTTCGGGTAAAGCCCTGTAAGGATTGTTCATAGCCAATCCCGGCCTCAATGGCACAAGAGTTGCATCAATGTGGATCGGATAAGGGTCTCCGGGGAAGTTTACCGCGTGTACCCTGTGATTGGGGAAATGTCTTCTAATCCATTCTATGCCTTTAAGGTTTGCAGTCATTCCGTGTTGCACGAAAAGATCCTTACCACACCGCATCACTTCTGCTGCATCGAATAAAGGCTCAACCTCGGTTGTTATGAAATCTTTTGCCGCCACAAGTCTAAGCTTATCTTCCTCGGTTCTGCTTCTCTCCTTGTATCCCGGCTTATATGTTGCATCGGTCAACCTGGGCTTTGGAGCGGCTTCCCACTTCATGTTGGGGTCCTCTTCGAAATATTTGTTAAGCAGATCCCTGTAACAAAGGTAATCGAACCATCTGCACCTGTAGCTCATTGTAGCCTCGAGTATTTCGTTACCTACAGTAAGAAGTATATCCCTTGGCGGCATACAGGTGAACATACATTCCACTTTCCAATCCGGTGTCTGCACCGGTTGACTGAAATCCAGGGGTGCGGGCCGGTCGACCCGAATGCCTCGTTTCCTCAGGGTATCACAGAAGTTATCGAGCTGTGTGTTTGCTCTATCAACACTTTCCTGTGATCTGCGCGTTCCCGCCAACCTCCTCATTTCGCTGTCAAGGGGTACCTTGGCGTCGACTGCGGGTTCCAGAGGTGGAATCATGCAATTATCCGCTTTCCCTACGATTATATGTTTGAGGGGATCCCACTCGTTCCAGGAGTTAACAATTGTTTTTTGTTTTTCTTCTCCCATTTAATTATCCTCCTTGGTAATTTTTTAGTTTTTACAGCTTAGAGTACATCATATTGTGTATCAATAGGGTTGAATATTAATAATCTTTTAGCTTATTATTAGGAAAAAACTGATAATCAATTTATGAAAGTTAGGGATGTTCTCTTAAGGCTTTTAAACGGCTTGCAAAGCCATTGCCTTTTTCATAGTAATAATTTGAGGGAGGATTATGTCCATGAAAACAGAACAAACCTATATTAATAACGTTGAAAATGGATTTGATCTTGAGGAAATCTGGAAGATTTACAGTCAGAGTCCCATCCCAACCATTATAAGGGATATGAAAAATGAGCGGCATCTTGAGTACAACGAGGCCATGCATAGGTTGACAGGTTATACCCATGATGAGTTAACCGACTTACAGGACTGGCTTCAAAAGTTATATCCCGATGAATGCTATCGCGATAAAATAAAAGAGATCATCGAGCAAGAAAAACGGGGAAACTTCCGAGCAGACGAATCAGAAATAACGATAGTAAGAAAGGACGGAGAAAAAAGAGTCATAGATTTTGTAATACACGAAATCTTTTTTGGGGAGAAACGCACAGATTTACAGATCATACAGGCTATAGATATTACTTCCAGAAAACGAATCGAAGAGGAACTTAAAGAGGCAAATGAATCTCTCAAAGCTTTCAATCAGAGTCTTGTTCAGCGGGTGAAGGACGGAACAAGTAAGCTGGAAGAAAGCGAAAATCGTTTAAAAATGGCCATGGAGGGAGCAAGAGAAGGGCTGTGGGTAATCGATTTTATTGGGGGGAAAATGCACTTTACAACTCGGTCTGCTTCCATCCTCGGATATTCCCTGGAAGAACTGGGAGATACTTCCGAAGTATGGGATAAGCTCACCCATCCCGAAGATTGGCCAAAGGTGGAAAAATCACTTAAAGATCATTTCGAGGGCAGAGCCCCTTATTATGAGGCAGAATACAGGGCAAGAACAAAAGGGGGAGGATGGAAATGGATACTTGGCCATGGAAGGGTAACCAAGAAAGATGAAAACGGTAAACCAATACAGGCCATTGGAACACATGTGGACATTACCGAACTTAAACACAGAGAGTTCAAATTAAAAGAAAGCGAAGAGAAGTTCCGATCTCTGGTGGAAAATGCTCCTTTCGGAATAGTTATTTTAGGGGTGGATAACAGGATTGAGTATTTGAATCCGAAATTTACCGAAATTTTCGGTTATGCAAGGAAAGAGCTCCAGAACTTGAATACATGGTTAAGGAAAGCTTTTCCGGATGTAAAATCCAGGAAAAAAGCAAGAAACCAATTGGAGGAGTTGGAATCAGGGGTAAGTACAGGAGAAGGCATTCCAACGAAAACATTTTTGATGACATGTAAAGACAGTAAGGAGAAAATAATAAACATAAAGCCTGTGAAACTCAGGAACGGAAAGTCTTTTATAACCTTCCAGGATGTTACCGCAAGGGTAAAGGCAGAAGAAGAACTGAGGAAGAGAAAACAGGAAGTAGAGAGGAAGAATCAGGAACTGGAAGAGGTAAACACCGCGTTGAGAGTCTTATTGAAACAGAGGGAAAATGATAAGACGGAGATAGAAGAGCGAGTGTTGTACAACATGAAAGATCTGGTTACACCCTATTTGGAGAAGCTGGAAAACAGCGGCTTGAACGAAGAACAAACTTTTTATGTAAACGTCTTGAAATCTAATATAAATGAAATTATCTCTCCCTTTTCACGTAGACTTGCTTTGAACCAGATAAACCTCACTCCTACGGAAATTCAGGTTGCAAATCTTATAAAAGAGGGGAAAATATCAAAAGAGATATCTATGTTTCTCCATATTTCAGAGAGTACAGTCAAATTCCATAGACACAATATTCGCAGAAAGCTTGATCTATTAAATAAAAAAGCCAATTTAAGAAGTTACCTTCAATCCATTTAATAAAGTATCAGTATTTACCTGATATATATCAGATACTTTTTTATCATTATCAAGTATTTACATCTCAATCACCTCGGTTTAACATCTGGAATTGTTGTGGGTTTTCACAGATCTGTCTGAATAGCTTCGATCGTCAAGATAACAAATAGCTGATTTGTTTTAATGGGATGGAAGGGAGGAGGAAGAAATGACGGGGTTTCTTCAACATCTTGTAAACGGTCTTATCATAGGAGGTGCCTATGCTCTGATAGGTACCGGTATGACTC
>QNBH01000235.1 GCA_003645645.1 Spirochaetota bacterium
CCGACTGGTCTTCCTCCTCAGCAGTATCTACTCCAGGAATTTCTTAAAATCTAAGTCCAAGTCTTTTCCTGGTTTCTTTGCCAGGTTTAGCCCGATAACACGACGGTCGTTCTCCATTGCGGAGATATTCTGGTACTTTGTGCCTATCGCTTTAGCTATATCCGGAATGCTCATACCTGCGCGTTCCCGGTAAGCTCGAAGAAGTTTGCCCGGTGTTTTCTTAGCTTTTATCTCCCTGGCGAGATCGGTTTCTCTCCATTCCGTGACAGTATCGTCTTCCGTTACAATCTCTGCATCGGGCTAGTGCTCCCTTATAAGACAGGCAACGTGCTTCTCCCCCCGTTGGTTGCGACTGCGCAGCGCTGGTAATATAAGGTGATTGAAAATATTAATAAAGCTTGATTTCTTTTGTCCATGGCTTTTCCCGGGCAATTCTCCAGGTTTTGTCGATATATTGATGAGTATATTTCTGTTCTACCAGATGAAAATAATAGGCACCTTTTTCACTGACAAGATAGCTATTTCCAACTTTTTTAATCAGCCCTGCTCTTTGGGCAATGAAGAGCTCTATTGCAAACATTTGCTCCAAATCCTGGTTGAATAATTGATAATAGGCCTTCAAATCAATTTTGAGATTATAAATACTCCAGAAAAGCCAGTATAAAGTGCGGGTTCTTTGATTAAAATCCATAATGAAAACAGGAGGCAAGGTTTTTTCCAATAGTCTCTCACAGTACCCGGTTACGGAAAAAGGGTTAACTGAAAAATAATCCTTTAATAAGGTGGCGGCACTGGGACCAAACCCAAGAAAGTTTTCCCTGGTGATAGAGGAGTATCTTCTGCTCCGTTTTTGGGCAAATGTCCAGATAGAAGTCCTTTCCCACCCCAATTGTCTGCTTTGCCTGAGTAAAACCCTGATCATAGCTTTTTTATGTTTTTCCTTGAGAGGCGGATATTTACTCTTTGTATAGGAAAAAGAAATAAAGGGATAGGTGGAAATCTGGGTCGCTCCATGCAATGCGGCTGTTTCAAAATCCTTTATCAGATCTTTTTCCGTCTGGCCCGGAATAGCAAAAAGCAAGTCGACATCAATAACCGAAAATCCAATTTTACGGGCAAGATTGAGGCAGGATAAATTATCGGATAAAGACCTATCCAGATTTATAAGCAGATGAGTCTGAAAGGATTGTACTCCGACACTTAACATATTAAAGCCCAGGTCTTTTAATATTTTTAAATTATTCTCACTTACATCATGTGGGTGAAGTTCGATTGCCCGGTCGCCATCAATGGGAAAGTGAAAGTGGGAGTATATTTCATTTAATATTTCTTCGAGTCTATTTATAAGTAAAGCAGGTGAGCCGCCTCCAAAATAAATACCTGTAATAGGAATCCGGTTTGAATAGTATCTGCTTTTAAGCTCAATCTCTGTTTTTAAGGCAGTTACAAATGAATCTACGAGGTTCTTTTCGTAGGGTATTTTATAATAGGGACAGAATCCGCATATTTTTCTACAAAAGGGTATATGCACATAAAGACCCAGATTTTTCACATCAAGATCTAACTTTTGCCTTTGTTTTAAGTTGAAAATAAAGGGGGTTAACTGGCGGGCTAAAAAAAGACGCAGTATATTGGTAATCATTTTTTGTACAATAAACCTCCTTCAAGATATTGAGCTGTATATCATTTCAAAATTAACAATCTCTGGCACACTTATTTCTGCTTTCCTAAGGTGCTTTCCCTTTCCGGTGTATTTGGTCGCTGCTATGTTGTGCGAGGATGTTTATTGCTATTATTTTAACAGATATTTTTTTAGTTTGAAAGATTTAAGTTTTCCGGGAAGCTGATTATCCCGGAAAAACGAGTGCTGCCAGCATTTACAGGTATAGCTCTGTGGATTCGGGCACAAACCCAGTCTGCCGTACGATCCCTGCCACTCTACACTGTCAGCATAGTATGGATTGTATGAATAATCATCATCAAATACTTCCCAGTATTCTTCCAATATACCATAAACGTGTTGCCTACAGTTTTTACATCGTAGCCACTGATATGGGAACTTCGGAGCTTCTCTTCCTCTGACAGTCAAGTTCAAAAACCCATGATTAATAAATTGTCCTCCACAGGAAGGAGAGACAATATCTGTTGCGATCTTTTTCATTCCCATTCAGATATTCCTTAAAACTCTTTTATATCTTAAAGGAATCTCCTGAATATAATACAATAATTTGCCCGTTAGTTCACCTTCATCATCAGATGAACACCGGCGGTTTTAAAGGTCCGTGGCAAAGCCAGGATCTTTGGATTTGCTCCAACATAGCGCTCGGCGTCCTTGAGGGCTTCGGTGAAGGTTGCCTTTGGCTTCATATCCATTCCTCGTGCATAGCCTGGCTCATAAGCACCAACGATGTAGATAGCCGAGCAGTGCAAATGGGCTATGTGTCCGCAGGATATCATACTGAAGGCGTGATAAGGATGGTAGCCATAACCGAAACGGTAGGCGTCGACCAGCTTCTGATCCTGGCAGAAAAGCTCCCCATACCGGGCGAGGTCAGGCAACTCGTAGTGATAGTCGGTCTGGAATAACTCGTACAGCGGCCGGTAGGATGGAAACTCCCTGTCATGGAAATAACCGTTGCATATGGATGAGCAGATCACCACAGAATTTTCCTTCAGCACTCTTCGGTGCCGAATCACATTTGCTGCTATGGCCTGCAGGATCAGGATCGGATTGGTTCCATGGCCGTTCCCATAGTGGAAGGCCTGGGGCATACCGAACATCATGATGTCGAACTTCTCTTCGGCCCATGGAATGTAAGTGCGCTTGTCCGCAATCTCCCAGCTTTTCGGTTGAATCTCTTTACCATAACCGGTGAATACAGCGATCTGCCGGGCATTAGTATCCAGCACGGCATCGCACATTAAAAACTTCTTGCCCATACACTTCTCCATGTGTTGCCCAATAGCATCAAACTTCTTACGCATGGTGCTCTGTCCGCTCACAGGTGTGAAATCCGGCAGATGCATTACCCCGGGAATGTGATGACTTGCAATCGATTTCCAGTGAGTTATACCGGTGGCAGCCATTTTGTAACCCCCCGAATATCCACCATAGGGATTGCCCAGGACATGCCCGATCAATACGGGTAGATCACTTTCGAATACCTGCCTGTTCATGATAACCCGGTCACCCAGTTCATCGTAGCCAAGGTCAACCAGGTTGTCCCAATCTTCCGAGTCGTGATTTACAATCTGGTGTGTGGGGGCGAAAGAGTTAAATACTTGATCACCCAGAATGCAGCGTATCTCCTCTTCGGTGTTTTTGCGATGCAGACCATTGGCACAGATAAGTGTTATATCTTTCTTCTCAACCCCGGCTTTGATGCATTCCTCGATCAAAATGGGTATACAGATCTTGCGGTGAGAATTGTTCTGAAACCCTCCCTTTACCCTGTCGGGGAAGGCTATCGTCACCCTGGATCCCTTACCAACCAATTCCGAGATAGGCGGCATGCCGATGGGGTTGAGGATCGATCTCCTGGTTGCAGCTTGCGGGTCCTCCAGATAGGGCGGGTCTGGCACCGTTTCTCCGGGTACAAAAACTTCGGCTGAATCCGGAAGCTCAGCTTCGAGAATACCCTGACCGTATTCAAAGGCTACTTTTTTCATAAGATCGACTCCAGATATCTATCAATGATACACCTGAATCCCTCAGGCTCATGCCCTATTTCGCCGCTGAACCGGGTAAGCGCTACCAGACCACCATCGATAGTTTTGATCCCTGCAATCATGCCGGCATTCTCCTCTTTCAATCCCCCGCCATACACCACCGGTGGATTGAAACCAAAAAGCTCTTGCACTGCTTCCTTTATGCAGGAGGAAACAAAGCCAATATACTCCGGTGCGGGAGGAATCTTTCCGGGTCCGATCGCCCAAAGGGGTTCATAACCGATTACAATTCTCCCTTCTCCAGGGATAGTTCGTACACAGGAGAGATTGACCGATAATTGTTCCCTGAGCACAACCCGTATTCGCGGCTTCTGCTCCTCAAAGTATCCTTGCCCCTTCTCCTGTTCACTCTCGCCCACGCAAAGTAGCACATTGAGTCCTGCCTGCAGGGCACATTCCACCTCCAGCCCGATGGCTCGATTAACTGCAGCCCGGGCCCGTTTCGCCGCTTCATCCTTCAATACGATGTCAGGATTGTACATCGCCAGCAATTCCAGTTTGGCCTGTCTCTCTTCCGAATGACCCACCATGGCCCAACTACAACCCAGGTTACGGGCTGCCCTTGCCGGTAACATGCTGGTGAATGCCCCGAAGTTCCCTCCTCTGGCGATGTCTTGCCAATGTACTCCCTGGCTACCAACTGATACGTGGATACTACTCTCAGACTTTTTTCCCTTTAAGGCTTTTAGAGCCGGGAAAATAAGCCCCTCCGGGAGCAGATAAATCAAATGCAGGTCGATGGCTGCCGGGATTTTAATTACGGTTGCCGCCCGGATAATCGACCGGATCCAGCGATAGGGATCATCAGAAGGACAGATTCCTCCCTGGGATCGAGGTACTTCGAACCTCTTTAAATTGATAAATATCCTAACCACTCCGAACACCTCACTTCCGCCTTACAATCTCACAAAATGACTTTGTTTGTCTCACTCCCCTATCATTCTTCCCCTTGCCTTTGTCAGTGGTATTGTAATAAATTTTGCACAGCGCATACTCCTTTACTTTTACAGATGGTCGGGAATAAAAGTAACCAACTGGGGAAAAGCAATTAAAATCGCCAGTGCAACCACCAGAATACCGATAAAGGGCCACATCTCCCTGATAACATGTTCGGTCGGTTCATCGGAGACCTTGGCAAGGGTAAAGAGCACGATTCCAAACGGCGGAGTCAGCATACCGATCATCAAATTCAGAACCATTATGACACCGAAAAACACTGGGTCGATTCCCAACTGGGTTATCACCGGCACCAGAATCGGTGTAAAGATGTTGATACTCACCATCACCGGAATGAAAAAACCAATGAGCAGGAGAAATATATTGATGATGATCAGGATAACCAGAGGGTTTGTACTTAGCATGACAATCTGGTCAGCCACAGAGTATGGGGGACTCGCATAAGTGACAACACGGCGCTATAGTACGACGCACAGGCAAGCATTAGAATGATTGCTGCACTGTCTATTGCCGTCTCCTGGGCTACCTTCCATAGCTTCCACAAACCGATCGATCGATAACCGATCAAAGAGATGCCGATCGCATACAACGCACCGACACACGCTGCTTCGGTTGGGGTGAATATGCCACTCCATATTCCTCCTACAATAATGATAGGAGCCATTAGCGGGAGCAAAGCCCGAATCAGGGAAACGATCCGTTCTCTGAACGTCATCATGTGTCCGGTGGGATATCCTCGTTTCCGGGATATGATACTGACCATAACCATGAGCAACAGGCTCATAAGGACTCCGGGTATGATTCCACCTAAAAAAAGCTTACCGGTTGAAACTCCTGCAAGTACGCTGTAAACCACCATGGGAATACTCGGTGGTACAATCGGACCAATTATAGCTGAGCTACCGGTTACGGCACAACTGAAAGGTCCATCATACCCGGCATCCCGCATTGCTTTTATTTCCAGCACCCCCATACC
>QNBH01000236.1 GCA_003645645.1 Spirochaetota bacterium
ACCGAGAAGCGTCTCGACTCATTGACCGAAAAGGTTGAGGAGTTGGCTGCTGCACAGGCACGAACCGAGAAGCATCTCGACTCATTGACCGAAAAGGTTGAGGAGTTGGCTGCTGCACAGGCACGAACCGAGAAGCGTCTCGACTCATTGACCGAAAAGGTTGAGGAGTTGGCGGCTGCACAGACACGAACTGAAAAGAGCCTGGAAGAGCTGGTAGCGGCACAGGCACGAACCGAGAAGCGGTTGGACAGCACAAACAAACAGTTGGGGGGACTATCTGCAACCGTGGGATATACACTAGAAAATGAAGCGTATAAGCACTTACCGGAATTACTTCAAAATCTATGGAACATTAAGCCTTTAGAAAAATTGTACAGAGGCTACCTTAGCACTAAAAGTGGCAAAGATATAGAAATTAATATACTTGGGAAAGCACTTAAAGACAGCACGGAGATTCTTATAGTAGGGGAAAGCAAAACACAACTTTCAAGGAAAGAAGTTGACCGATTTATAGAAAAAGTTGTTCCTCAACTCGATACGGGAAAGCTCTCTCCATTTCCGGTATTTGTAACCCATATGGAAACGAGCAGAGGTGTATCGGAGTATGCCAGGCAAAAAGGTGCTGCTGTTTTCTTTTCATTTCAATTTTAATTAGCTTAAACAGACTGATTTTCTTTTCTATAGAATTTATTTTTAAAATGAATTAGTATAAAACCATATTCGGAAAAATATAATAAATGTACCGGAGGTATTCAATTCTAACACAGAATGGAGAACAAAAAACTTTTTTATTAAACACAAAATCATATCGCAATCTTCGATCGCAACTGAAAGGAAGATTGCGATGTGCTATGGGTTTCGGTAGATTTTGTTTCTTCACGTTTAAAAATTTTGGTAAAAAAACAAAATCTCGATTGTGTATACAATAGCATATCAATCAATGATAAAGAAGGTCTTCTCTACTCTAATACTGCTGTTTTTTGCCTTCGTGCCCCTTTTCTCCCAGCAAGTCATCTGGCAGATTAAAGAGCACGATATGGCAGACCCATCAGAGCTTGAAGAAGAGATAAACAACAACATGAGCACAGGGTTTATCCCCTTTGGCATCTCCATAGGTGATAACAGGATGTATGTGCTGTATCTGGCAGGCCCCGGTCAGAAACCGGAAAGATGGGAGCTCAAGTGGTACCGCAGTGGGGATGAGATTCGTAAGGGGATGGAGGAAGAGTTAAAGAATGGGTTTGTTCCTGCCGGAATTTCGGACGCCGGCGGTATGCTTTTTATACTTTTTCTAAAAACCGGAGATAATAGATACACCTGGACTTTCGTACCCGGCGGCTTAACAGGAGAAGATACGGTAAAGGAGTTGACTCCCTATCTGGAAGAAGCCTTTCTACCGGCAGGTATTACCATAATTGGGGAGATATACTGGACTCTTGTAGTCAGGCAACCTGTGGAGGGAAAGGGCGCCTGTATTGTAGAAACCTACACACTCGAGGGCGATATCCTTAAAGAAGGACTGGCGAGAAACATGGGAAACGGTTTTATCCCCAGGGGCATGGTCTTTAGAGGAGACAAGATAGATTTACTTTTTGTAAAAATGTAAAAATTTTTTCCTTTTCCTTGAATCAGCACATCCATTTCCTCTGTTATGTTTATTGAAATGTCTCCGGAGGCATAAATAACTTTAATGGAGGAATTACTATGAACAGTCTTAACTCGGTTTTAATCGACGGGAACCTTACAAGAGATCCAAAACTCAGCGAAACTCCCAAGGGTATACCGGTCTGTACTTTTAATGTTGCTTCGAACAGGTTCATAAAGCGGGAAGAAGGCAGGGAGAACGAGGTTTCTTTCTTCGATGTGGAAGCATGGTCAAAACTTGCGGAGAACTGTGCCGAGTATCTTAAAAAAGGTCGGGGGGTGAGAGTTGTGGGAAGGTTAAAGCAGGACCGCTGGACAGACACCGAAGGTAAATCTCATTCCAGAATCAAGATTGTTGCCGAACATGTGGAGTTTAAACCGCAGTTTAAAGGCAAGAATACAGAAGATGAGGATCAGGAAAGAGAGGAGGTTATAGAAGAGAAAAAGGCAGTATAGAGAATCCGGTTTAAGTGATAGGGGGAGTCGCCCAGAGCCGTCTCAACATTAACAAAGCATAAAAGGGCGATATCCCCGTTGATTTTTCTCATTGCATTTTTTATTACCGCTTTTATTGTAGTCTTTAAATTTATTAAGATAATTTTTTACAAAAAGTATCTTTTATCCTTGACAAAAGAAGCAGTCTACTTTATATTCATACTATGACTGTTTCTATAAATAGAAACGTAAGCAAATTAAGCACCTTTTCCTCTTCAAAGGACTGGTGGTTCTGGTAGTACCGGAACCCTGCGTGTATGCCCATGCGCTTTAAGGGTTCCTTTTAAGGGTGCCCCGAGGGTATGGGCGGTGTCGAAAAAGCCGCATTGCCCTGAGGCGGAGTTATCATAGGGCGGTGCGGCTTTTTTTATCGATTGGGTTATCGGCTTAGAGGCATTCCGGGTGCGGATACGCTTCTTAAGTCAGCCCAATGAACGGCAGTTGTAACTATCATAAAAAGGAGAGATGGATGAACGGTAAAACAAGAGCCTTAAGAAAAGACGGTATTATAAAAATTATAACCGGTGAGCGTTTTACTCCCTATGCACTGGCCAGAAAGTTAAAAGCCAGGGTTATTCTGGAGTCTGCTTCTTTTAAAAAGGGGAGGGAAAGATACTCCCTGCTGATGTTGAAAGAAGCCTTCCGTATTGTCCAGCAGGGCAGGGAGATATACATGGAGAGGGGTAAAAATAGAGCCAAGATAAAGCACAACGGAAAAGACATTCTAGATGTTCTTGCCTACTTTGCAAATCAACATCCAGCCATACATCAGGATCTACCCATGCCTGCCGGGGGTGTCGGGTTTTTATCTTACGAGTTTGCATCAAACTGCGATGCAATACGATTCAGGAGAAAGGAAGATGAGCTTAAAATGCCCGATGCGGTTTTTCTCTTTGGGCACGTGTTTCTCATATTTGACCACTATACAGATATTCTCTACCTTCTGGGTCTCAATTACAACGAGAATGAAATCGATTTGAAGAAGGCCATAGCGGAAACAGAAGAGAAAATCAACGATCTGGATTTTAACTATCTTGCTCCGGGCGGTGAAAACCATCCTGCAGAGCTTACAGAAAGAAGCGACAGTAAAGAGGCCTTTATAGAGGGAGTTTCGAGAGTGCAGGAAGAGATAAGAAACGGCAATCTGCTTCAGGGGGTTCTATCAAGAAGATTATGGGTTAAGACCAACATGCCGGCACTGGAAGCTTACAAAAACTTAAGATCAACAAACCCATCACCCTATCTGTTTTACATCGATTTTGATGATTTTGTTCTCTTCGGCTCTTCCCCAGAGGTTCATGTAAAGGTTAAGGATGACCGGGTTCTCCTTCGTCCCATAGCAGGAACAAGAAAGAGGGGCAAAAATACGGAAGAAGACCGGGCACTGGAAGAGGGTCTCTTGAATGATGAGAAAGAACGGGCAGAGCACCTCATGCTTGTGGATCTGGCCAGGAACGATCTGGGAAGAATCTGTAAACCGGGCACGGTGAAAGTATCTGAGTTTATGGGCATTGAGCACTACTCTCATGTAATGCATATTGTTTCACAGGTCGAGGGGGAGCTTGCCCCCGGCAGGAGCGGGATAGACGCAGTTCGGGCAACTTTTCCGGCCGGTACTGTCTCCGGTGCTCCCAAGATAAAGGCCATAGAGATAATAGACAGGCTTGAAAGGGTGCAGAGGCGTTTCTATGCGGGATTGGTTGGATACATGGAACCGGACGGCAATCTGGATACCTGCATAACGATCCGCAGTGCCTGTAAAATTAACGGTTACATGATCTTGCAGGCGGGTGCAGGAATCGTTCTCGATTCCACTCCCGAGAGAGAGTATGAGGAGACGGGAGAGAAGCTCATGGCTTTGGCAATGGCAACAGGAGCAGATATCCTTTAAAAAAATAAAACACAAGGGGGAAAGACCATGTATTTAATAATAGATAACTACGACTCTTTTACTTACAATATTTTTCAGTATCTCTCGGAGTTAACCACGGAAGAGATAAGGGTAAAGAGAAATGATAAAATCACCCTGAAAGAAATAGAGGCTATGAAGCCGGAGGGGATAATTATCTCTCCCGGACCGGGAAGACCGGAGAACGCAGGGATATCTGTAGAGGTGATAAAACGTTTCGCAGGAGAGATTCCCCTTCTCGGAATCTGCCTCGGCCATCAGGCCATAGGATACGCCTACGGGGCAAAAATAACCCAGGCCAGGAGGATGGTTCACGGAAAGGCAGAAGATATCATACTGGACGGGAAGGGACTTTTCAGAGCGATTTCCTCCCCTGCGGTGTTCACCAGATACCACTCCCTTGTAATAGACCCCGAAGGTTTTACAAAGGAGCTTGAAATTACCGCAAGAAGTGTTGACGGCGAGATAATGGGGGTAAGACATAAGAGGTATCTTGTAGAGGGCATACAGTTTCACCCCGAGTCCATTGCTTCGGAGTACGGCAAGAAACTGCTTAAAAACTTTTTATCGTACAGGCGAGAACCCTTCAGGGTGAAAGAGACCCTTATAAAAGCAATCGAGGAAGGTAATTTAACCAGGCAGGAAGCGGAGGGCTTTATGGAGGAGCTAACCGAGGGAAACCTTACGCCCGTTCAAATTGCAGGTTATCTGGTAGCAATAAATGCCGGCGGAATCACTCCCGAAGAGATAGCAGGGTGCGCCTCTATACTGCAAAGAAAAAGGGTAAACCTCGATGTACCTTTCTCCGTACTGGATACGTGCGGAACGGGAGGTGACGGGCTTGGCACTTTCAATATATCTTCTCTCGCTGCTCTGGTTGCCTCGTCCTGTGGGGCAGTGGTTGGGAAACACGGTAACAGGGCGGTCAGCTCTGTAAGCGGGAGTGCAGATTTTTTTAACGAACTGGGGGTAACAATAAATCTCAAGCCCGAGCAGACAAAGAAGCTTATGGAGAGGACAGGCTTCGCCTTTCTCTTTGCCCCTATCTATCACAGTGCAATGAAGCATGCAGCATCTGCGCGCAGAGACCTGGGTATAAAAACCATCATGAATTTACTCGGTCCTCTGGTAAATCCTGCCGGAGCGGAGTATCAGCTTATTGGCGTTTACTCGGAGAAGTACTGCAGGACAATCGCACTGGCGGCCCATCTTCTCGGAATAAAGAGGGCTATGGTTGTTCACGGAGGGGATGGACTGGATGAGATTTCCGTTACAGCGCCTACAAAGATCGTTACGGTAGATGAGATGGGAAGGCTTTCCGAGCAGGTTTTTACTCCAGGGGATGTGGGAGTTCCCATGTATCGGCTGGAGGAGTTAGAGGGGGGAACGGCAGCAGAAAATGCCGGAATCGCCAGAGAGATTTTAAACGGAGGAGGACCTCCTGCAGTAAGGGATGCGGTTCTGCTCAATGCAGGTGCATCTCTTGCAGTTTATGGTCTTGCGGATAGTATTGAAGATGGATACAGGAAGGCCAGGCAGAGTTTGAGGGAAGGTAAGGTGATGGA
>QNBH01000237.1 GCA_003645645.1 Spirochaetota bacterium
GGAGATGGCTTGATTATTAATAATTCAGGCTATCCCGCAACCTCGCTTCCGGTGGCAAATGCCCAACATGTTGGATATTTATCGGAATTATACCACAACATCTTGACCGCCAAATTGATTTTTGCGGGTTGTGGAACAGCCTGAATTTTATCAAAAATTTTACAATCTGCAAGATATATACCAATATCATGCGTCAGGGCGCCATCAAACTCGTCAAGGCGAGCATCTCTTGCATATTAGCCTGCAATGGCTTGCCTATCCCCTGTTGACCGAGCTCTTATCTCTAAATAATCTATATAATAAGGAGTCGTCATGCCCCATTGGGGCGCCCAAAAACAATAAAAATGGCCCACCTCAGAGGCCGGTAAACTTTCGAAGGAGGCAAAAATCGCTAGCAGGGCTTTAGTAATTCTTTGTTAAATAGTTTAGAAAAGAATGGACTTCTTCTGTCCCCATCTATTAAGGGTGGCTCTTGTTGGGAAAAAACTGCGTTGTAGATACTACGTGTGGCCGGAAGGGCCTTCCGGTTATTTCATGCAAAAAGGAGAAAACTCTTTCATTATTTAAAAAATTTAGCAAATAACCACAATTGGAGGCCTCACTGTACAAGGAGGCATTATTTTTTAAGTAATATTGAATATTCACATAGGCATTAACTCCGGTGAAGTGTTGGCAGGGGAAGCTGAGCTCAACCGGCTTGAGCTGCAGATCATGAAGGTTATTAACGGAGAAGGTTCCGTGGTAAACCTCATCGGTGAGGCTGGGATAGGTAAATCGCGGTTGTGCGCCGAGGTATTCAGTGAATCCTTCATGGACCGGGTAACCCTGCTCGAGGGGCGTGTCCCTTTCCACCGGACGTACCTTTAGCTACTACCCGATTACAGGGATTATCAAGAGATGGTCGTCTATCGGGGAGGAAGACAGGGAGGAGCGGGCACTTAAAAAATTGGAGGCCGGAGTCCGCACCGTTGCACCGGAGCAGGCTGTTGACATTGTGCCCTTTGTGGCTACTTTGATGGGCTTAACCCTGCACGGAAAACATGCTGAGCGGATGAAAAACGTCAGCGGCGATTCATTGGCCAAACTGATTGCTAAAAATTTACGGTATCTGCTTGCTGTTACCGGTCGAGGTAAAACCCTCCTTGTTGTGGTAGAGGACTTGCACTGGGCGGATGAGAGCAGCTTGGAAATGCTTAAGTTACTGGTTCCGGTAGCTGCGAATCATCCGGTCATGTTTCTCTTTAACTTTCGGCCTGAATATGCAGAGACTACCGAATCTTTTCATGCTGATTTGTTGGAACAATACGCTGAACTCTGTGTTGATATTGAGCTCTCGGCTCTTACTGCCGATCAATCGCGTACGCTTACCGGGAACCTGTTTAAGGCAAAAGGGATCCATAAACGAATCACCGAACAGATCGTCGAACGCTCGTGGGGCAATCCCTTCTTCATCGAAGAGGTGGTGCGCTCCTTTATCGATTTGGGGTACCTGGAAAACACGGAGAAAGGATTTGTCGTTGCCGGTGATCTGGAAAACATCTCGATATCGAACAGCATTAATGAAGTGATTATGGCCCGGGTGGATAGTCTGGATACACAGATGCGCTCTCTTCTCCGTGTTGCCTCGGTCATCGGCAGGAGTTTTTTCCACTTATCAGCAGGCTGTGAAAATATACCGGGACAAACAAGGCGAACAGGCATCTCCCGAGCAGTTGGCAGAACTGGAAAAGAAGATGGCTATGTCCTATTGGAGAAGAGGTGATGCACTTAGAACAATAAAGTATTGTGAACAAACACTTGAACATCTAGGTCATCGCATGTGGAGACTATCAAAATGGCTAAAGGCTGTTATGGGTCTCCTTGCATTTCTCCGGTGGATTTATTTCCCCTCTCGCCATCGGAACTGTGAACCAAGCAGCAGAGATAGACTTATCCTTGAGATATTATCTATTCAATGTTCGGCATTAAGTGTTTCTAATAAAAAGGAAGCTTTAATTTACATGTTTTCAGTACTTCAAAGAATTCTTTCTCTAGGACCGTCGATTTTAAAAGAACATGTGGAAATTATTGAGGGATTGAATGTTATACCGGCTTTTTTGGGGATGAGGAGATTGGCCAAAAGTACATATACAAAGACATCAGCGCTGGTACATGATGAGTATAGTCGAACCATAATCAGCTTTTCGGAGTTGTAGATTTATCTTGCTATGGGTCTATGTAGACCCTCATACCGGCACGAGGTGTTTCAGTATTTTATGGGCATAGGAGATTTTTATAGAGCAGCTTTCTATGCTGTATGGCTGTCTATGATTCTACTTTATCGCGGGCAATTTGACAAAGTGTATCACATCTCCAAAGAGCTCAAAACTAGTGCTGAGGATTATAAAAATCAGATGCTTTTCACTGCATATTATATCATAATCGGAAGTTTTTTATATGCGAAGGGAGATTTTGGACAAGCAAGTAAATGGGTACAAAAAACAATTGAGTTTGTGGAACAAACAGGGCAACAATATAATAGGGCAATTTTGCTTTCTTTTCTTGCACGCTCGCTGCTCTACCATGGTGAGTTGAACAAATCAAAACAGATAGTCGAAAAGCTTAACCAATTCCCGGGTGAAGAGAAAACAATAATTCCGTATTTTGTAGCAGCGCCGGTCTACATATCTATTATTGCCTATTACTGCAGTCTTGCCGATCAAGAATATAATGGGAGGTTATCTCCCAAGATAAAACGAGCGACCAAAGTATATATCAAAAGGATGCTGAAAAACAGTAACCGATATATCCACTATTACCCTTAAGCCTGTCGCTATGCCGGTATCTGGATTTGGCAGGTCTGGAGGATCAGGAAGGCGGTCAAGTTATGGAGACAAGGCTTCGGACGAGCGGAAGAGTTACAGATGAAGCCGGAAGTTGCCCGGATCAACTTGGAAATCGGCCGGCGAATTTCAGAACCCGATTCGCGGATCCGATCAGTCGAAGGTAAACCGGCGAGCCACTACCCTCAACTAGGTAAAAACGGATTCGCAGAGCTGCGGCTGGAAAAGGACCTCCAGGAAACGGAAGAATTACTTAAGCGGTTGGAAAGATGATTTTTTATTTTCATTAGCATAAATAATCAATTAATGGTATGGTAAAGTTATGCAGCAAGAAATTGCAGGCTTGTCCGAGTTGCTTACATATTTTAATAATAGGGGGATTCACACGTGTATCCTCTACGGTTACGCCAATTCGAGTAGATATATCCAAAGTAGTGATATCGATCTTGCTGTTACTGCTAATAAACCTCTATCCGACAGTGATCTTGTCACATACTATATAAAAGCGGTTGATCTTCTGCGCCGGGAAGTTGATCTGAGTGATCTACGCACGGCAAAAGGAGGGTTTCTCAAAGAAATTCTTACAACGGGTGAAATTCTTTTAAATAAAAATTATGAATGTCTAGGTATAAAAGCAATCAAAATGATAGATTATCAGAGTGATCTCGCCCCGAGTATAAATTCAATGCTTAAAAGGAGATTAAAGCTGGCTATAAATGGAAAGTGATGTGATTTTAACAAAAATGGATTCCATGCGCCGTTGTGTTAAACGGCTTGAAGAAAAACGACCGGACAATTGGGATACGATTCAAGGGGATTACGATCTCCAAGATATTCTCAGTGTAAATCTGGAACGGACAGCACAGCTATTCTGTAGATATTGGGCTACACGTAATTACTCTACTCACTATTAAGCCGCCCGAAACGATGGCTGAAGTATTTATGAAACTTTAGGCAGAAAAAATCATCTCTCCCCAACTGGCGAGAAACCTTAGAAGTGCTGTAGGATTTCGAAACATTGCTGTTCATGAATACAAAGAGATTATCCGGGATATTGTCCAAATGATTTGTACCTATCATCTAACTGATTTTTACCAATTTATAAAGGCTGTTCTTGAATTTGATTGCAGTTAAGCGTAATTCTTTTTGATTTTCCCTTACTGCCCGACCATGTTCTTGTTCAATCCGTCTAAGCCGAGCAGTGTCAAGGGAAAAGAGCAGGCCATTCTGGTTTATGAAGTCATTTGGGAAGGCGGTGATGGTGGAGGAGGGACAACCGGTGGCGGAGTAGGAACAGGAACCTGAGCGAAACGTATTATTCAATGTGAAGGTCAGACCGACTTAAAAGACCGAAGTCCAATGGAGGCGTTTTTTATTTCTAGTTTCGTTTGATACATCACGACTAATATTTATTGACATCAAAGAATCAAAAATATAATATTTGTGTATGAGAACTACAATAACACTGGATGATGATGTGGCGGCAATGCTTGAAAAACTCCAGAAAAAAGAGCAAAAAACGTTTAAGCAAATCGTTAATGAGGTGTTGCGGGCAGGAATCATACAAAAAAAATCCGCCGGTCATACAAGGCCCCGTTATTCGACCCCTGAATTAAGTACCGGACCGTGCAAATATCCTGATCTCGACAATATTGCCGAAATCCTCGCCGTTGCCGAGAAAGAAGATTTTACATGATTCTTGTTGACGCTAATATATTAATCTATGCAAGCATAAAGTCTTCATCCATGCACAAAGAGGCAAAGCAATGGCTGGACGGATGTTTAAACGGAGAGGCTCCAATCGGTATCCCCTGGGAAAGCTTTTTGGGTTTCCTGAGGGTTGCAACAAATCCGCGAATATTCAACCCGCCTGTCTTACCCGGAGATGCCTGGAATGTCGTTGAGTATTGGCTCGACTGTGAACCTGTTTGGATACCGCAGCCTACTGATAAACACAGAGCAATCCTCGATAGGCTTTATTCCGAATCAGCACCGCAGGGGAATCTTGTCCCGGATGCACATCTAGCAGCGTTGGCGATTGAACATGGACTTATCCTTTGTTCTACTGACAGTGATTTCGCAAAATTCAATGGACTCACATGGGAAAATCCGCTTACAATGAAAGATACTTAATCTATTATTATATATAAGGACTGTTAACTCTGTCTTTATCTTTCCCATTTAAAAAGGTGCTGCCAAGGCATTTTCGCCACCATGATTTCTGTTCGATTTCCCTTTATACTCTTTGCTTTGGATGTGGTGCGGGAGTTCCAGTCAACATCCCCTGGGCACTAATATCCTCATCGATATCGGGCCAATTAACCCCGATACCTTCACCTATAAACTCATAGTAATTCCTCTGTTCTTCGGTAGCCTCCGATAACCGCCAAGACCATGCCAAGGGTACACTTATCGTACCTCGCAGTCAAAACTGGGAAAAAAACGATAAGGTCCTGGAATACCTTTAACAGTTGGCATATAATAAATCCAAATCTTGATCCTATTATTATCATTTTTAATATACCATTTTTTCATGAAGGCATAAAGCAAACCGAGTATTACCATCATCTCCTTTTTAAACACTAAAAACTATACGAGAGCTCAAAACGACCTGAGAAGGCTGTTTCCCTCTGGGTTTCAAGAAATGTTCCTCCCGGAGCTGAGAGAGGTTTGATGGAATAGCTTGCCTCGGTTAAATTGACGAGAGTGTTTTTCTTGTACCCAGGTAGAAGCAACCGTTCCGGTACAGAGAGGGAATGAGTGTGCCGGAAA
>QNBH01000238.1 GCA_003645645.1 Spirochaetota bacterium
ATTTTGCCAGGATAATAGGTGCTAATCCCATCTTTTTTGCGGGCCTCGATCTGGGTTATCCCCAAAAACAGACCCATTACAGGGGTAGTTTTTTTGAAGAACTTCTCCTTTCTGTCTCAAAAAAGAACAGACCTTTCGAAACAGCATTATTTTCCTACATTCATGATGCCGATTCCGAATATGTAGAGAACAATTCCGAAAGTAGAACCTTATCGGATAAGCGCCTGTTAATTTACAAATGGTGGTTTGAGACTCAAATGCCTTTGTACCCGGAAACACAAACATATAATCTTGCTCCACTAGGTGTAAAAATAAAAGGAATTTCCTATAAGAATCTTTCCGAGCTTTTTGGATATCCTGAATGTCGAAACGTGATAGATAAAAAAATAGAAGAGGTTCGCAGGATGACTCTTGTCCGAAAACCTGACTACGAAAAATTACATAAAGCAGTTTTATCGCTTAACAATGAGCTTATTGAATTGAAAAAGATGGCACAGGAAGGGCTTGAAGAAATAAGAAAGTTGAAGTCTAATCTAAAAAATGAAGTTTTTATCCGTCAATCTCTCATAAAGCTCGATTCCATCGACAGAAAGATTTTAAAGATTTCTTCCAGAGACGTTGCAGGATTCCTTTTGCAGGAGCTTTTTAACAAGATACTCTATTATGAAGGTACCTCCGATTCCTATTACAACGTTCTGGAAACTACAGAACAGATTTATCGGCACCTTCGTTCTTCTTGCCTTTATCAATCAGAACTTCTTATGAATGCGCTTAATAGACTAAAGTTATTATCGAAATATCCCGATTCTTTATAATGAAAGGCACAAATAAGCCGCATTTTAAAAGACGGTATGCTTAAAGACGTCCAGGCATACCGTTTTTTATTGTATAATAATCGAAGGATTTAGATAGAAAAAATCTGCCCTCTTATCTCCGATTTTAATAGAGTAGAGATAGGGAGAAATCTCTTCATCAAGGACAAAAGCACCTTTAGGAAACTGTTTCTCAAAAAGAATTTCATCTACAACCAGACATTTCTCTCTACCCAGATGTTCTACAAGAACGGCAAACTTCTCAGAAACCAGCTCTTTGTCCATAATAAGCTTTCCTTTTAAATTAAAAACCGGATGGTCATGATAGCAGAGAGAGCCGTCCTCCCCTTTTTTAAAAGATGCATTGGCTACCGGAAAGGTTTTTTTGATATTTCTCTTCGGAAGGGAAAAGGTTATATTTCCCGATCTGAACATCATTAAATATATCAACTCGGATACAAGCGGCAGAACCAATGTAAATATGCTCCCTTCTCCCTCCACGGTGGTAAGTCTCAATTCACCTCCTTTTATCTGTCCTATTCTTTGGGAAACAAGATCGAGTCCCACCCCCATTCCGGAAAGACTTGTGGCACTTTCTTTTATACTGAAACCCGGACGAGAAATAATAAAAAGAAGATCCTCCTTTTTATCTTCAGGCAGATAAATATTCAGACTTCTTGCTTTTTCCAGTACTCTGTCTTTTAAAATACCTTTCCCATCGTCAATGACCTGAAAAATCACACTGTTTTCTTTAGCGACTACACTTACTGCAACTGTTCCTTCTTCCGATTTCCCGGATCGCATTCTGTCTCCCGGATACTCAATTCCATGATCGACCGCATTTCGCACCAGATGCAGAAGAGAATCGGAAAGAGAGTCCAATACCCTTCTGTCCACTTTCAGATTGCCTCCGGAACTTATAAATCTTATCTTTTTTCCCGCTTTCCCAGCAATCCTTGACACAAAGGCCGATAACCTTTTAAATTCTCTCTCCAAAGGAATTAGTTGTATATCCAGAAGAATATTCTCGGTTTGAAGACTCAATTCCCCTATTTGCCTTACAACAGTCTGGATATTCTGTGGAAGTTCTTTAAGATTTTTCTCTATAGACTCTACGTGTAACCGGATCTCTTCATTATACCTTAGAAGGTCCTCTATCTTACTTAACCCTACCTGAATTTCTGTCGTCCTATCTGCGTAAGCCTCTATCTCTGTGGTTTCAGTCGATTTCACAGGGGCGCTTGTAACTTCTTTTCCGGCAAGATATGATGTGGCCTCCAACCCTACCAGATCTACTCTTCTTAACTCATCAATATTTACGGCATTGTAAATTGTGCTCTCTGATTCCGAGGTGGTAAAATAGATAATAAGTTCCTCTAAAGATTCAATTTCATTCGGATCAAGGGGAGGTATTACTTTAATTACATTAACCATTAACTCTAGATTGTTAATAATAAGATAAACCCGCGGATATTTCATGGGCGCATCCGGTTCCAGTTCGCATACCATTTTGTAAAATTTCTCCCCTCTCTCCCTTGCCTCCTTAAGAAGCTGTATTTCAAAATTGTTAAATACAACTTTTTCTCCAACCAGATTAAGCCTTTTCTCCTCCTCGGCATCACCTTCGTAATCGTCTCTCCCTTCGAGAGGGAAAATTTTCTGCAGGTCAGATATTGCCAATGAAAGTGAATCGATCAACTCTTCATCTGCCTTCCACTCCCCTTTTCGCAGCCTTTCGAGTAATGTTTCGATTTTATGGGCTATTTTTTCGGCTTTTTCCAGTTGAAGAAAAGAAGCTCTTGTTTTAATAGAGTGAATAAGTCGGAAGATCTCGTTTATAAGATTATAATCTGAGTAGTTATCCCTTAATGAGAGTAGCAGTTCATTAAGAGAGTTAAAATCTACTTCTGCATTTTGTAACGGAGAATCTGCAGTTGGTCTAACCATGGTTCCTTCCGGTCAGAAATAGCTGGAGGGCTTTTCTTCGAATATGAGGGTTACTGTCCTGCATACCTGAAAGCAGAATATTTTGAAATGCCTCGTGATTGTTCATCCTCTCAACTGCTTTTAAAACCGCCTCTTTTGTCTTTTTGTTTCCCCTTACAAAGACAGCACCCAATTCCCCCGCAGCCTGGTATATTTGTAAGGAGCCAATGGCATCTACTGCGGTTTTTACAACTATCTCATTCTTATCATAGAGAGCCTTCCTTAAAAAGGCGTAGGCACTCTTTTTCCCTGAATTGCCGAGTCCTCTAGCGGCGAAAACACGTATGCTAAGGCTCTTCCCACTTGTTAAAAGCTTTCCGAGAGCAAATACATCGTAATTTTTCCATGGATTTGAGGACTTTTTCCCAATAGGAGAATTTTTTACCGGAAAATCGACGAGTGTCCTTGGCTTTTCATTAACAATAAGGTTTTTATAGGCATGATTTATTTCCAGGAACCGATCGCTTGACTTTTTATTACCCGAAAGATCGGGATGATATTTTTTAACAAGTTTTCTGTAAGCATTCTTAATCTCTTCTTCGGTTGCAGTCTCCTGGATATTGAGTACCTTAAAAAAATTACGCCTGTTCATATTCACCTGCCTCCTCATCATAACAAAGAGAGTTAAGCTCTCCTATTAAAGTCTCGAGAACAATCAGACACTTGCTTAATTCCTTTACATTTTCATTTACGATCGCTTTTGTTGCAATTCGAATAGTCTCCCCTATCTCTTTCTTGAAACTCCTATCGAGAAAACCATCAAACTTTTCAGATAATGCTGAAACTCTATTAACCAGAGAAGTAACTCTGTTTTTAATGCTTATCTTCTCTTTAAAGCTTATCTCATCATATTCCCTGAATGCAGAGTTTATGGTGATTTTTTGTTCTACTTTCGTATCAATATCTCTTGCTTTAACACGAAGAATCCCATCCGCATCTATAGAAAAAATCACTTCTATGCGTGGTTCTCCCCTCTTCCCATCGCGAATACCGGAAAGTAAAAATCTACCCAGAGAAGTGTTTTCGGAGGCATTTTCACTCTCTCCCTGAAGTATATTGATTTCGACAGATCTTTGATTATCGGAGATAGTTGTAAAGACTCTGCTTTTTCTTGCAGGAACTCTGGTGTTAGCCTGTAAAATCTTCACAAATTTTCCTCCTTCTATCTCAACTCCAAGAGAAAAAGGAGTTATATCCGTAAGTACTATATCGTTTACCTCTCCGGTCAACATGGAGGCCTGTATAGCAGCACCGAGTGCTACCACCTCTTCGGGATTTATCTTTTTCTCCGGTTCGAGTTTAAATGCGCTGGAAAGCATGGATCTTACCAGGGGAATTCTGCTCGATCCGCCCGATAGAATAAGTGTCTCTACATTTTCTGGTTTTGCTCCTGCATCCTTGATGGCTGCAAGGGAAAGCTCAACTGTACTCCCGATAAACTCCTCAATAAGCACCTCAAACTCTCTTCTGGTTATCTCAAATTGCAGATGAAGAGGTTTGTTTGAAGCTGTTATAAAAGGTAGTGCGATTAATGCATTTTCTCGAGAAGTAAGTTCGATTTTTGCCCTTTCCACCTGATCTCGTAATTGTTGCATTAAAATCTTGTCCGTGCTGATATCAATTCCACACTCTTTAGAAAAATTATCAAGTACCTTTCCCAGCAGTAAATTATCGAAATCAATTCCACCAAGATTGCTCTTTCCTCTGGAAGACTGCACTGTAAACCGGTTATTTTCTTTTGAAAGGTATGTAACATCAAAGGTACCTCCTCCGAGATCATAGACCAGGATGTTGGCTTTCCCTTTTATACTATAGGCATAAGCCAAAGCAGCTGCAGTTGGTTCGTTAATTATCCTCTTTACATTTAATCCGGCCAGACGACCAGCTTCCCTGGTGGCCTTCCTCTGGTTTTCTTTAAAATATGCTGGGACAGTAATAACCGCATCGGTTACCTCCTCGCCGAGAAAAGTTTCGGCATCTTTTTTTAATTTTTTTAGTATGAACGAGCTTATCTCTTCAGGACTGTAAACTCCGTGTTGTTTCAAATTAAAAATATGATCACTCCCCATATACCTCTTTACAGAAAGAATGGTACCTTCTGCATTTATTACTGCCTGGTTTTTAGCAGCCTCCCCTATAAGTATTTCCCCCTTTTCTGTAAAAGCGACAACCGAGGGAGTTATGCGGTTTCCTCTGTCATTGGGAATGATTTTAGGTTCTTCTCCGTCCATGAATGAAATTCCGGAGTTTGTCGTTCCCAGATCTATTCCGATAATCCTCCCCATTGCCAGCTATCCTTTCCTTTCATTCAAAGATATGATAAGCTCAATCTCTCCCATGGTTTTATTGAGCTTAGTGGCTATAACCTGAGCAGATATTCCCTTTCGATAGAGGTTCATAACCTCATCGTTTAAACTCTTCTTACCTTCTTCATCGATCTTTCTCTCCGGTACCGTTTTCTTTACTTTTATGTTTCTATATATATCTCCTGCAGTTTCGTACTTATCTCTTTCCCTATTAAGAAGAGTAATACATTTATCGGCTTTCTGAATGGTTTCTGTGAGTTTACGAAGCCTTTCTTCTACAAGGGCAATGTTTCTGTTGGTTGTTTGATTTAACTCAATAATTATTTGATTTATCTCTTCCCTGATTTTATTAAGCATTTCGGAAGAATGTAAGTTTTTATCGATTTTATTTTTAAAAAATAGAAAAATGATAAACAAAAAAATAAAATTTATAAAAATAGAGATGCCCGTACTAAACATGCTGTTTTTCTTAACCTGTAATATCGATG
>QNBH01000239.1 GCA_003645645.1 Spirochaetota bacterium
CGGGCATTCGCAGATACGGATACAAAGGCAAAACTGGAGGGAGTGAAGGCACTCATAAAAGCACGGGAAGAGTTTAAAGATTCGGTGGAAGTGCAGGTGGTGGCATTCCCACAGGACGGCGTTATAAGGGATCCGGGTGCAGAGGATTATGTAAGGCAGGCGATGGATCTGGGAGCGGATGTGGTGGGAGGCATCCCATGGATCGAATATACGGAAGAGGATGAGAAGAGACATATCGATCTTATGTTCGAGATTGCAAAGAAATATGATAAAGATATATCCATGCTCATAGATGATGCGGGTGATCCCACCCTTAAAACACTCGAGATGCTTGCGGTAAAGACAATAGAGGAAGGCTGGGAGGGCAGGGTTACTGCGCAACATGCCAGAGCCATGCAGCTCTATCCTGATCCCTACTACAGAAAGGTGGAGGCTCTTTTAAAAAACGCGAAAATAGGCGTGATAAGCGATCCTCAGACAGGTCCTCTTCATGCGAGAGTCATAGAATTGTACAATGCCGGTGTGGGAATAGCTTTAGGCCAGGATGATATTTCCGATGCCTACTATCCCTACGGAAGGAATAATATGCTCGAGGTTGCCTTTCTTGCATCCCATCTGCTCTGGATGACCACTTTAGCGGATATGGAAATTCTCTACGACCTCATAACTGTGCGGGCAGCTCAAGCCCTCGGAATAAGTGATTACGGCCTGCAGGAAGGTAAGGCCGCCCATCTGGTGGTCTTAAGAGAGGAGAGTGTTCGGGAAGCGCTTCGCAATCATCAGGAACCACGCCGTGTAATAAAGGGCGGAAGAGACGTTACTATTTCTCCTTAACTTCCCTTCTCTTCCCGCCTGTAGGGTTTAAGCAGGCTTGCCGGTACCGTTGCTTTGCGCGATACGCTTACAAGCGCCACAATAGTTATGAGATAGGGGATCATTAAGAAGATGTGAAAGGGGATACGGAACCCCAGAGCCTGGAGGCGCAGTTGAAACCCATCGAGCACCCCAAAAATAAGGGCTCCTGCCGCCCCTTTAACAGGGTCCCAATTACCAAAAATCGTCATGGCTATTGCTATCCAGCCCCTTCCTCCCACCACATCAATTAAAAACATATTCTGATGGGCGAGAGTTAGAAAAGAACCCCCTATCGCCATCAAGGCTCCTCCGGTCATCAAACATAAGGTACGTAAAAGGTTTACATTTACACCCACCGTGTCGGCGGCAAATGGATTTGCCCCTACCGTTCTTATTTTAAGCCCTACCTTTGTTTTGTATAGAAGGAGTGAGACAAGGGGTATCAATATGATGGCAATATACGTAAGGAGGTAACTGCTAAAGATAGAAGAACCGATTACAGGAATATCCGAAAGTACGGGAATAACTACTTTTTTAAAAGGATCGACCGTCGGCGGAACGGTTGGCGAACCCACCTTCAGTCTGTAGATAAACATGGACAGCCCTGTTGCAAAAAGGGTAATTCCCAATCCGGAGACATGCTGACTCAATCCAAGGTATACTGCCAAAAAAGCCATAAGCAGCCCCAGCAGTATTCCTGCAATTGCCGCTGTGAAAACACCCAACCATTGGGAACCGGTTATAAGAGTCACCAGAAAACCGGTCATAGCACCCATCAACATCGTTCCCTCAATCCCCAGATTCAACACACCGGATCGCTCGCTTATTATTTCTCCGAGAGTGGCGAAAATGATTGGGGTTGCCATTCGGAGGGTGGCCCCTATGAGTCCTGTTAAAAAAGCGAGATTAAAGATATCTGAGATCATTTCCTTTCCCACCTTAATCGGTATTCGGTAAAGAGGAGGAAGATGAGCATGATAATAAGAGAGACGGCCTCGATAACACCGACAATATATACGGGCACACCCGTCATGCGGCTCATGGTTTGGGCACCAACATTTATAATACTTAAGAAAAAGGCGGAAAACATGGCACCGAGAGGATGGAGATTTCCGAGCATTGCGATCACGATCCCGGTGTATCCATAGCCTGGAGATATATCCATAATGAGCTTGTATTGTATTGCACAGACCTCCCCCACTCCTGCCAGACCTGCCAGCCCCCCGGATATAAGTGCGGTGCAAATTATAACCGAATTAGTGTTTATCCCCCCAAAGTTGGCTGCCCTGATATTAACCCCCACCGCTTTTGAACGATAGCCGAACACCGTTCGATCGTTTATAAACCAGATGATAAGTACGGCCAGAAGAGCAAGGGGAATGCCGAGATGAAAGCGCGATCTGGGGATTAAGACGGGGTATTGGGCGGCGTCCAGTATTGCCGGAGAACGGGGCCAGCTTGAGCCGGGTTGCTGCATGGGGCCGAAGAGAAGAGTTCCCATAATATGAATCATCACATAATTGAGGAGAAGGGTAGAGACCACATCGTCCACTTTAAGTTTGGTCTTTAGCGCGGCAGGCACAAAAGCCCAGAACCCCCCGGCCACAAACCCCCCAATAATTGTCAGAGGCAACAGAAGGAAAGAGGGAATACCGACGAAGTAAATACCTATCCAGGCAGCAACAGTGGCGCCTGCAAGTAGCTGCCCCTCCGCCCCTATGTTCCAGAACCTTGCCCTAAAAGCAAAAGATACGGAAAGACCGGTTAAGATCAGGGGGCTTGCCTTGACAAAGGTTTCGAGGAGATTGTACCTGGTACCGAGTGCCCCGTAAAAAAGATAATAGTAAGATTTAAACAGAGCACCTCTGGCAATCACTATGGGAATAGCCGAAAAGAGGAGGGCCACAAGAATAGCCCCAAGAGGTATTAGAAGTTTTACCCAACCGGGTAATGGTTTTCTTTTAACAATGCTTAAGCTCATTTTTCCTCGACTCCGCTCATCCAGAGACCGATTTGTTCTCGCGTGGCCTGGTGTATATCGGCTTCACCAATTATTCTGCCCTCATATATAACGATTATCCTGTCGCTTAAGAGAAATATCTCGTCCAGATCCTCCGATATGAGGAGTATACCGCATCCTCTATCCCTCTGTTCCAGTAATCTGGCGTGTATGTATTCCATGGCTCCCACATCGAGTCCACGGGTCGGCTGACAGGCGATAAGAACGATGGGCTCTCCCGCCAATTCGCGTGCAAGTATAACTTTTTGCAGATTGCCGCCTGAGAGGGTTTTCGTCGGAGCGTCCCTGTTGTCGGTTTTAATGTTGTATTCCCTGATTTTAGTTTCGCTGAAATTATGAATATTCTGGAAATTGAACAGTCCTCTCTGTTGAAAAGCAGGAGTTGAATGAACTTCCAGTATCAGATTCTCCTCGACCGAGAGATCCATCAAAAGCCCTGTATCTATTCTGTCTTCCGGTATTCTGGCAATCCCTCTTTTAATAGACTCATGGGGGTTACCATCTTTTAGCTCTTTCCCTTTAATGAATATCTTCCCACCGCTTTTCTCTCGAATACCGAAAAGTACCTCGGCAAGCTCTTTCTGTCCGTTGCCCGATACACCTGCCATACCCAGAATCTCGTATTTGTGCAGAGAAAAGCTCACCTTCTTGACCGCTTCAAGACCCCGATCGCTCAAGACGGTAAGATCATCTACGCTAAGCACCCTTTCTCCGGGAGTAATTTCTTTTTTTTCAATGCGCTCAAGAAGCTCCCTTCCTACCATCAGATTGGCTAGCTCTTTAACATTCGTTTCTCCTGTTTTTCTCTCTGCAACAACCTCTCCGTTTCTGAGAACTACGATGCGATCGGATATTTCCATCACTTCATGCAGCTTATGGGATATGAAAATAATGGATCGATTCTCCGAGGCCAGAGCTTTAAGGGTTTTGAAAAGTTCTACTATCTCAGCAAGGGCAAGTACTGCAGTGGGTTCATCCATTATGAGTATGTCCACATTTCGGTAGAGAGCTTTTAAAATTTCTACTTTTTGCCGTTCTCCTACCGACAGAGTCCAGACTTCTGCATCAGGGTCAATGAGCAGTCCGAATTTTTTCTGGAGCCGGATCAATTTTTCTCTGGCGCTTTTTTTATCGATGAGAAGCCACCTGCCCGGCTCTGCTCCTATAATCACGTTTTCCAGGACCGTCTGGGAGGGTACCAGCGTAAAATGCTGGTGAATCATACCCACTCCCCGCTTTATTGCATCACGGGGGGAACTGAGGCTGACTTCCTCTCCTTTTATGAAGATCTTCCCCTCATCACAGGAGTAATAGCCGAAAAGAATATTCATCAGTGTGGTCTTTCCGGCACCATTTTCTCCCAGTAGTGCACAGATCTCACCGGGAAAGAGAGAGAAATCTATATTTTTATTGGCAACCACATCGAGGAACCGTTTGGTTATCCCTTGCATCTCTACAACCGGTTCTTTACCGTATGTCATATTCTTCCTTTCCTCGAGTTGAAATGGCCCTTAAAAAAAAAGACCGGCAGGGGTTTCCCAATTTGTACACCCCCACCGGTTTTTTTAATTTTTTCAGTCAGATTGTGGTTGTTCCTCTATAATTGGAACACGGAATGTACCATTTTTAATCTTTTCTTCCAATTCCCTCACCTGGTTAATGACTTCGGCGGGAAGCTTGTTTTCAAATTCATAGAAAGGAGCAAGCTGGGCTCCTCCCTTGGCCATCATTGACCAATCGGCAAGGTTCATGGCAGTCCAGGCATCCTTTTTTACCATTTGTACGGCATACTCGATGGTAGGCCACATATTCCACACGGCACTTGTTATAACAACAGACGGGGCAAGTTCATGTTGATCGGTCATATTGCCAAATGAAAGCACATTGTTCTCTTTACAGGCCTCGAACACACCGAATCGTTCGGCATAGATGAGGTCTGCACCGGCTTCTATCTGTGCGAGTGCCGCTTCCTTTGCCTTGGGCGGATCGAACCAGCTTCCGATGTAGGATATTTTAACCTTTACCTTATCG
Source organism: Spirochaetota bacterium (assembly GCA_003645645.1). Taxonomy (GTDB): domain Bacteria; phylum Spirochaetota; class Spirochaetia; order SPDA01; family B32-G16; genus B32-G16. The sequence continues at coordinate 4,907 of QNBH01000239.1, forward strand.
TTGACAGATCTTGCTCCCTCGATGAAAGCGTTTGTAAGCCGGTTTACCTCGTTTATGGGTATTGCAGCTACGATACCGAGGATGTTGGTTTTTGTGAGATGCCCCGCAATTACTCCGCAGAGGTAAGCAGGCTCATGAATCCAGTTGTCGAAAACAGAGTAATTTGGATTAACCGGTCCGAACTCACTTCCGAAGGCAAAGGCGATCTCAGGATAGTCCTTGGCAACCCTCCTTGAAGGTTCCTCTCCTGCAAGGAAAGCATCACCAACAATCAGATCGAAGCCCCGTTCCGCATACTCCCTTAAGACTTTTTCGAAATCGGCGGCACTTACCTTTTCTGTAAACTCATACTCGACTCCGAGTTCCCGCTCTGCTCTCAAACAGGCCTGATGGATTGCACCGTCCCAGGGCTCTTCGATGGCCGTCTGAAAAACCGCAGCAAGGCGAAATGGCTTCTCCACTCCGGCTTCTGCCGCCGGCTTCTCCTTACCACCGCCAGCGAAAAGAACACCAGAAGAGAAAATGACAATCAATGAAAGAACTATAGCTTTTTTCATAAAAACCTCCTTTAAGGGATGGCTATGGA
>QNBH01000240.1 GCA_003645645.1 Spirochaetota bacterium
TCATGACATGGAGAATGAGTATAAACAGGCTGATAAAAAAGCATTTTATAATAATCCCTCTTTATAATTTGAAATCGTTTAATTAAAACACGTTACTTTTTGATTGTCAAGTTATTTTTATGTTAATTTAATATTAAATAAATATTAAATTATTCAATAAATATCATTCATGTTCAATCAGGAATAAAAGGGTAAAAATGCGTTTCTTTCATGTAGTATTGATGTTTATATTACAAAAAGGTAGTATATTGTTACATCATGGTAGGAATAGAAAGTAAACAGCATTACAGACGCAAAATCGAGGAATTATCACTTCTCTTTGAAGTAAGCCGTATCCTCGATGAAAGCGTAGATCTTAAGCAGGCGATAAGTCCTGTGTTAAGAGCAATCGCAGAACACATGGGTATGCTCAGAGGAACAATTGCGCTCTTTAACCGGAAAACCGAAGAGATTACTATAGAAGCTGCCTATGGGCTTTCCGACTCTCAGCAGAAGCGGGGCAAATACCGCATAGGTGAAGGAATAACCGGCAAGGTAGTACAATCGGGACGGCCCATGGTTATTCCCAACATATCCAAGGAACCTACATTTCTGGATAAAACAGGTGCAAGAAGGGATATAGATAAGAGCGATATCTCCTTTATATGTGTTCCCATTAAACTTGAAAAAGAAACAATAGGTGCCCTGAGTGTTGATAGAATCTTTTCGGACGATATAAATCTCGATGAAGATGTTAGACTTCTATCTATTATAACTTCCATGATTGCACAGGCCGTAAAGCTCAGGCAGTCCCTGCAGGAAGAAAGACTCAGGCTCATGGAGGAGAATAAACGATTACAGGAGAAACTTAAAGATAAGTTCCGACCTGCAAATATAATCGGAAACTCCAATGCCATGCAGGAGGTCTTTGACTTAATTGCACAGGTATCCAGAAGTGATGCCACGGTACTCATAAGGGGCGAGAGTGGTACGGGAAAAGAGCTTATTGCCCAGGCCATTCACTACAACAGTGCAAGAAACGATAAGCCATTTATAAAGGTTAACTGTGCTGCTCTTCCGGAGACGGTAATCGAAAGCGAGCTTTTCGGCCATGAGAAGGGAGCCTTTACCAGTGCTGTTTATACTCGTAAAGGAAGGTTTGAGCTAGCTCACGGCGGTACAATCTTTCTCGACGAAATCGGAGACCTCTCTCCTACGGTACAGGTTAAGCTCCTGAGAGTGCTTCAGGAGAGAGAGTTTGAGAGAGTGGGCGGAAACCAGCCCATCAGGGTAAATGTGCGGATCATTACCGCCACAAACAGAAATCTTGAAAAACTTATGGAGGCAGGGCAGTTTCGCGAAGACCTGTATTACAGACTCAATGTATTTCCCATTCATATTCCCCCCTTAAGAGACAGGAGAAGCGATATTATACTCCTGGCGGATTTCTTCATCGAGAAGTACAGCAAACAGTACAATAAGCGGATCAAACGGATATCGACTCCTGCAATTGATCTGCTCAATATCTACCACTGGCCAGGCAATGTGAGGGAACTGGAAAACTGTATAGAGCGGGCGGTAATCTTAAGCACAGATGAGGTCGTCCACGGTCATCATCTCCCGCCAAGCCTTCAATCGGCGGAATCCACCGGTACCCAGCTTCACTCCACTCTTAAGGAAGCCCTCGATAATCTTGAGAGAGAATTGATCCAGGATGCTCTTAAATCAACCAGGGGGAACATGGCCAAAGCGGCAAAAAATCTTGGAATAACAGAACGAATCATGGGATTACGTGTAAAAAAGCACAAAATAGATCCAAGAGTTTATCGATCACGCTGAATAAGAGTTGATTCATGGAAGGTTTATCAAAGAGGTTTTTATCTCCCTCTGATTTTCTCGCTCTGTGCACGGAAGTACCCGAGGAGTTTATCCGCTTTCATCTATCTCGTTCAAACGAAAGGTACCTCGAAAGTTTTAAGAAAGAGGAAATAGCCTTTCATATCACCCAACTTGCTTCTCTTTCATCCAAAAAACCCTGTTCTGTTCTATTTTCAGAAAAACCTGATAACTCTTTCGAGTGCACCGTTCTTGCCTTTGATTATCCTGGAGTTTTCTCCGTTATTACAGGTATTCTTGCTGTAACCGGATTTGACATTATATCGGGAAATGTTTTTACATATACCCGTGATGGTGATTCCAAAGTGCAGATCTCCACGGTGCGTAGCAGAAAATATCGAAGCACTTCGTTCCAATCCTCGTCTTTAGAAGAGTTTCCTTCAAAGAGAAGAAGAATTATCGATCGTTTCACGGGCAGGCTGTTAAAAAAGATATCTTTTGAAGAGTGGAAGATCGATTTTTCAGAAAAACTAAGAGAGATTTTCAATATGATAGAGCAGGGAGGACGGCAGGTTCATGCTGCTGTCAAGCAAAAAATAAACGAAATGGTTGTAGAAACGCTTGCAAACTGGCAGTTGGATTCGAAGGACGTACTTTATCCAATCCATATACGTGTTAAGAATGTAAAAGAAAGTTACACCCGAATGACCGTAATATCCCAGGATACCCCTTTTTTCCTTTACTCTTTAAGCAATGCACTCTCCCTACATCATCTATCCATCGAAAACGTGAAAATAGAAACTAAAAAAAACAGGGTTAAAGACGAGTTTGAGTTTACGGATTTAAAGGGTAAGCCGATAACAGACGATGAGCTTTTAAACAGGATAAAGACTTCCGTGCTTTTCACCAAACAGTTTACCTATTTTCTGGGAAAAGCACCCGATCCATACGCAGCTTTAGTTCGTTTCGAGGATATAATCCAGAACGTAATGCAACTGCCGTCCCATGATTTCTGGGAGACTTCGTTATCAAATCCCGATATCCTTAAAGACCTGGCACAACTCCTGGGCGCAAGCGATTTTCTCTGGGAAGACTTTATCCGACTGCAGTACGAGAACATAATTCCCATGTTAAAGCAGGAATCGAAAGACAAACTTTTAAGCCATCCCTGCAATCGGCTTCCCCAATTACTCGATTTAGAATTAGAGTCTGCAAAAACCAGAGAAGAGGAGAAAGAAAAACTCAACACATTCAAAGATAGGGAAACCTATTTAATAGATCTTGATCATATAATAAATCCACAAACCGACTTCCTCTTTTTAAGTCAAAGATTAACCTGCCTGGCGGAAGTCATAGTGAACAAGGCGGTGCTGCTTTCGTGGAATCGCTTTACCGTAAAGTACGGTATACCCCTGACAGTGGCAGGACTTCCTGCAACATATACAATATTAGGTCTCGGCAAGCTGGGAGGCGCTGCTCTTGGATATGCCTCCGATATTGAGATTCTCTTCATTTACAGTGATAACGGATATACAAACGGCAGAGAAAAAATAGGTAATTTTGAGTTCTTCGAAAGAGTTTTTAAAGATGCTGTAAACTTGATTGAGACCAAAAGAGAGGGAATTTTTCGGGTGGATCTCCGGCTCAGACCTTACGGTAATGCAGGTCCGATTGCCTGTAGCCTGGAAAGCTTCTGTAAGTACTACGGAAAAGATGGACAGGCCCACAGCTACGAACGACTGGCTCTGGTAAGAATGAGGGCAATCGGAGGAGACAGGGAGCTGGGAAAACGGGTAGAACGAATAAGAGATGAGCTTATCTATTCCAGCAGAAATATAGATCCTACAGAGCTCAAAGAACTTCGACAGAAACAGATGGTAGAGAAGACTATTGCAGGTAAGCTGAATGCAAAGTTCAGCCCCGGTGCCCTTGTAGATCTTGAATACACTGTGCAGATACTGCAATGTATGTACGGAAAGGAGTATCCGGGACTCAGAACACCAAGGGTACACACCGCTCTGGAAGAGCTTGTTAAAGCGGGTATTATGCAGAGGGAGGAAGCCGGAAGATTGGTAGAGGCATACCACTTTTTCAGAAGACTCATAAACGGACTGAGGATGTTGAGAGGCTCCACTAAAGATCTGTTTCTGCCCGATCCTTCTTCCGATGAGCATATGCATCTGGCCAGAAGAATGGGCTACAGGAGGGAGAAAGACCTCTCTCCATCCAGGATACTTGCTCTTGAGTTTGACACAACTACTGCCACTATCAGAACCTTTGTTGAAAAGTATCTTGGTCGAGAGTCTCTCCCCGGCCCTCTCGCCGGAAATGCAGCTGACCTTGTGCTGTCGGATTCACTGCCCCAAGAATTGATCGATAAAATACTTGAAGAGGGAGGGTTTAAAAATATTCAAAGGGCTTACACAAACTTAAAGCTTCTTGCCGGAAAGAATGAAAAGAGGAGACAGCTTTTTGCCTGGCTGGCCGTTCTGGCATGGGATATTCTTGGAAAATCTCCCGATCCTGATATGGCATTGAACAACTGGGAGCGGTTTGTTGATACATCGGCAAATCCGGTAGAACATTTCAGGGAATTGTTCTCACAGCCAAAACGCCTCGAAATACTTCTTAATATTTTTGCAGGCTCCCAGTTCCTCGCGGATACACTGGTAAATAACCCCCAATTCTTTGAATGGGTATCAAACCCGTCAATTATCCTTACAATAAGAAGCAGGGAGGAGATAGAAAGTGATTTAGAAAAACTTTCATCCTGGTACAAGCATCATTTAGACTGGCTTAATGCTCTTCGCAGCTTCAGGAAGAGGGAAATATTACGCATTGGAACAAGAGATATATGTTTAAGAGTTCCCATAAAAGATATTGTAACAGAACTTTCCAACCTTGCAGATGCAATAATCGAGATAGTACTTCTCCGAAGAGCAAAAGAGCTTAAAATATATCGAGAGGGCAAATTGCAGGGTTTCTGTATACTTGCTTTTGGAAAACTGGGAGGGGAGGAGTTAAACTACAGCTCTGACATAGATCTGCTGGGGATATTCGATTACGGGGAAACAGAAACAGGTACAGAAAAACAGTACACCTGGCTCATGGAACTGCTCTGTTCGGACATCTCTGTACATACCGAAGAGGGGTTCTGCTATAGGGTGGATTTGAGATTGCGTCCTTACGGCTCCTCAGGAGCTCTTGTCCATTCTGTCTCATCCCTCTTAAGATATTACAACAACTCGGCTTCTGACTGGGAGTTTCAAGCCCTGCTTAAGCTGCGAGCGGTAGCCGGAGATATTAAACTGGGAGAATCCTTTCTGAAAGAAGTTAAACATATTCTATGTAAAAGAAACGCTGCAGAGCGAATTGTAAGCTCCGTTAAAAATATGCGTAGAAGCCATCAGAAGAATAGATTCACCGGCCGGACAAATAACGACATCAAAACAGGGCATGGAGGAATACGTGATATCGAGTTCCTTGTCCAGGGATTGCAGCTTATTCACTGCAGTACTCATCCTCAAATATTATCAGGAAATACTCTGGATGGGATTGAATCCCTTAAAAAAGAAAAGCTTCTTCCTACCGAAGTATGCCACGGTCTTATAGAAGATTACCTTTATCTCAGGAGGATCGAACATTTTCTTCA
>QNBH01000241.1 GCA_003645645.1 Spirochaetota bacterium
AATGCGCTACGTGAATTTGAATGAGCTCTTGTCGCTCTATCTGCGCGTGATGGCTCAGCGCGTCGGCGATGATTCCGGTCCTCTTACCCATTGTGCAATCCGGGCCTGGCACAACCGTGGCGGGTGTGGTTCTAATCATCCTCTTGGTAGGCATCTTCCTCTTCTGGTCGCTTACTGTTGAGGTCACTTCAGAGCGCTTGGCTGTGTGGTTCGGCCTTGGAGTGGTACATAAAGTGTTCCGGGTAGACGATATCCGCAATGTACAGATAGCACGGAATCCGTGGTATTACGGATTGGGTATGAGACTGACTCATAGGGGAGCCGGTCCGGGAGTGATTTCTTGATTCTCGATAATCCAAGTTTTACCAACTGATCACGAATACTTCGCTCGCACAGAACCAACTCACAGCGTTCGCGCAGATGCTCCGCCAGAAGCTTCCCCGAAGCCCGCCCATCGGGCACGATGCCCAAGACGAACTGCTGAATCAGTTCAGCTTTCACCTCCGGTATAAAGCGATACTCTTGTTTCTGTCCTTCCCGCTTGTCGATTAACGCCGGAACATCTTCGGTGTTCAATCTGAGCGCAAGGCTCATCGTATGGGCCTTGAGAGCCCCAAGAGCCTGGAAACTTCCCGGCTGCTCAAAAGACCTTGGTAGAGCATCGTCAGAAGAACGACTCTAATTTGAAGACTATTCTTGCCGGGTATCTTGATGCTGCCCATGGTTTCGAAATCCACACACACTTTCTGCTCCTGGCTACGAACGTTGATCCCCAGTGCTCTCTGTTGAGGGGGAAGAAAGGTCGATGCACTTCTCCTTAGATCTTCCAAAGCAGGAAGCCCGTGGTGAAGCGCGGCTCGAATAATAGACCTGAAGGTGCCTGCTGGGAGATCCATCATATCGGCAAGTGAGCTGCGATCGACTCCCAACAGGTACAGCGCGAAGCACAGCAGGTTACCAACTACCTTCTCACCCAAAACTTCATGAGCCTGAGTCAACCGTTGCTGCTGCAATTAGCCGGAAAATGCATCATCCTGGCAGTGTATGATCTTACGTTCTCCTTATATTTAATCCATCTGGATATGGGTCAATAAGCACATGTGACGACAAATCGACGAAAATCGGCCTTAAAACCGGCTATTCAGCCTTGCTTGACACTTATTGTAGCATCTTAGGGGACTAAATACAAGAGCTGTTGCTAGTTTATATATTGCCAATTTAGATGACAGAACTTATGAGAAGGCGTACTAGTATATCCGACAGCACAATAGCCTTTTGCACCTCAACCTGCAGCTCCAAAAGAATATTAACAGCAATCGCATCTCGTTCGACATAGGGGTTAGAGCTAAAACAACCACTTTTTTCTTTTCTCGCTCTTATATTCAGTCATACCCCAATCTACTCCGGGGAGAATGCCGTAGTGATGTGATTTTGCAGGTACATGGAGATGTAATAGGATTTTATACCGACAGGCGCTATAGCAGGTACATGTGCCTTGGAAATTATGGTTGATTGTCTGATCCGTCAGGATTGCAGGAGGGATAGGAGCGGAAATGACGACGGGTGCCGGCCGGGCGACCGGCGAGCGGGAGTAAGCCGGGTAAGCCCGGCCACAAAGAGGCACCCGGAGGAATTGGAGCGGATAGCCCGACCCTGCCATACTGCGTGGAGTTGTGCTTTGTTGACTCCGGCCAGACGGGGGTTTAGGGCGGATAATTTAAGGCCGGGTAAGGGGCTTTTATTTTTAAGGGGCAGGGGCCTGCCCATTTTTTTATTATTGCCTTGACAACATCAATTTCAGGTTTCATAATAGTTACTATAGACTAATGCGCATACGCAGGCATCCTATCCTATCTTTTAAAAGAGAAAAGGAGGTTAACTTCACCTTCAACGGAAAACCCATAAAGGCCTTTGAGGGTGAAACCATAGCCGCCGCCCTGCATGCAGAAGGAATAAAGGTATTAAGCGAGAGTAAAAGAAACCACCGTCCTCGCGGCTTTTTCTGTGCCATCGGTAACTGCGCATCGTGCCTCATGAAGGTGGATGGGATTCCGAACGTAAAAACATGCATAACAAGAGTGAGAGACGGCATGGTGGTGATATCACAACATGGAAGGGGAGACCCAGGTGATATCCTGTGATGTGATTGTGATAGGTGCCGGTCCTGCCGGGCTCATGGCTGCACTCAGAGCGGGAGAGGCGGGTGCAGGGGTGCTTCTTATAGACAGAGAACCCTTTACAGGCGGTCAACTGGTAAAGCAGACTCATAGGTTTTTCGGCTCAAAACATCAGTACGCAGGTACCAGGGGTTTCGATATAGCCGTCCGGATTACAGAAAAAATCGAGTGCCTTAAAAACGTAAAGATTCTTCTCGAAGCAACCGCACTTGGCTACTACGAAGACGGTGTGCTCACTGTTTTACATGAGGGGAGGATGCTTAAGTTTAAGGGGAAGGCAATTGTTGTAGCAACGGGAGCTCATGAGAGGTTTCTGCCCTTCGAAAACAACGATTTGCCCGGGGTTTACGGAGCAGGAGCGGTGCAGACTCTCATGAACGTCTACGGTGTTTTACCCGCAAAAAGAATTCTCATGGTGGGTGCCGGAAATATAGGACTTATAGTAAGCTATCAACTGGTTCAGGCCGGGGTGGAGGTTGCAGCGATCATAGAGGCTGCTCCCCGAATAGGAGGTTATCTCGTGCATGCCTCCAAGGTACGCCGGCTGGGTGTGCCAATAATGACCGGTTATACCATCAAAAGGGCGCTAGGGAAGGAGTGTGTTAGGGGAGCGATTATCTGCAAAATTGATGAGAACTGGAACCCTGTTGAAGGCACCGAGATAAAAATAGAAGTAGATGCGGTATGTCTTGCAGTGGGCTTGAGTTCTCTCTGTGAGCTTTTGTGGCAGGCGGAGGTTCCCATGGTTTATATACCGGAACTCGGTGGTCATGTTCCCTTGAGGAATGAAGATATGGAGACTCCTGTAGAGAGAATATACGTTGCGGGTGATGCGGCCGGCATCGAAGAAGCTACATCCGCCATGCTGGAAGGAGAGCTTGCGGGAATCAATGCAGTCAGCAAACTGGGCTATTCGGTGGAAGATTATGCCAACAAGAGGGGAAAAATTCTCTCCGATCTTAAGAACTTAAGAAGCGGTCCGGTTGGAGAGAAGATACGGGCAGGATTGGCCAGACTCCGCACCTTAAGAAATGGTAATCTATAAGGGAGAGTTTCATGCTTGATAAAGACGGGGTTCCCACAAAGGAGGAACTCCTCAAACAGCTTCCCTCAGAAGAGAGACTCGATCGGGGGCCGGTGGTTGTAATCGAATGTTTCCAGGAGATTCCCTGTGACCCATGCTATTACAGTTGCAGGCGAAGGGCTATAAGGGAATTCGCGGATATCAATTCAATACCCATAGTGGATTTTGAGCGCTGTAACGGATGCACCCTGTGTATATCGAGCTGTCCGGGTCTGGCTATTTTTGTGGTGGATAAAACCTACAGCGAAGAGAGCGCCCTTGTAATCATGCCCTACGAATTACTGCCCCTTCCTGAAGAGGGAGAGGAGGTCGCCTGTCTTGACCGCAGGGGGGAGGAGGTTTGTAAGGGTAGGGTTGTTAATATTAGAACCAGAAAGATGCAGGATAAAACCGCTGTTATAAGTGTAGCGGTACCGAAAGAGATGGTTATGGAAGTGCGTAACATAAGGGTTACATCGTAAAGGAAGTAAGGGAGGCGAGAGGAGGAATGGATAGGGATATCATAGTGTGCAGATGCGAGGATGTGAGCCTTGCCGAGATACGCGAACTCCTGCGGGAGGGCTATACCTCCCTCGATGAGATAAAGAGGATCAAGCGCTGCGGAATGGGTCCATGTCAGGGGAAAACCTGCGCGCCGATCATTTTAAAAGAGATTTCCTCTTTTACCGGCAGGCCGGTAGCCGAATTGGCGGTTCCGAGTGTGAGACCTCCTGTTGGGGGGATAAAGCTGGGTGAGATTCTGGGGCAACCTGACTCGGGTTCTGCTTACCCGGGAGTCCCGCCTTCGGCCTTAAACCGATACTCAAGCTCAACGAAACCGTATCGCCCCCCCTTCTGCTTACCTTAAAAAGTTCCTCAACTGGGGATAAGCGTGATGAAGAATAGGGCATCTGTTGTCATAATCGGCGGAGGTGTTGTGGGCTGCTCCATCGCCTATAACCTCGCCCGGAAGGGAGTAAGGGATATTGTCTTACTGGAAAAGCATTTTCTCTGTTACGGGTCGACGGGAAGGTGCGGGGCAGGAGTTAGACAACAGTGGGGTACGGAGAGAAACTGTATCCTTGCCAGGGAAAGCATGAAAATCTTCGAGAACATGAACGAAGAACTGGCAACCAGGAGAGATATAGAACTTAAACAGGGGGGGTACCTCCTTCTGGCCTATTCGGAGAAGGAGCTTGAACTGTTTCGTAAAAACATTCGGCTTCAGAACAGGCTGGACATACCTTCGAAGGAAGTCACACCACTGGAGGCCAAGGAAATTGTTCCCTACCTCAACACGGAGAGACTTGTTGGAGGCGCCTTCTGCCCCACAGATGGACATGCCAATCCCTTTCTGGTTACCCAGGCCTATGCGGATGCCGCAAGAAGGCTGGGTGTGGAGATAGAGCTGTACACCGAGGCAACGGGAATCCGTAAGAAGAGTAACAGGATAGTGGGGGTGGAGACTTCCCGCGGGTTTATAGAAACCGAAAAGGTGGTAAACGCTGCAGGAGGGTATTCCGTGCTCGTATCAAAGATGGCGGGAGTCGAGATGCCTGTTTACTCCGAACGACACCAGATTCTGGCAACGGAACCGGTAGAGAAGATTCAGGGGCCCATGGTGATGTCCTTCTCTTACAACATCTACTGTCAGCAGACTCCACAGGGTAATTTTCTAATGGGATACGGAGACCCCGAGGAACCTAAGGGTATCAATACCCGCTCTACCTGGCAATTTCTTGAGACCATGGCCGAAAAGGTTACCTGGCTTCTGCCTCCTCTAAGGCACCTCCGCGTGGTGAGGCAGTGGGCGGGGCTCTATAATATAACTCCGGATAAACAGCCTATTATCTGCGAGGTGGAGCAGTTACCAGGATTTTACCTCGCCATAGGATTCAGCGGTCACGGCTTTATGATCGCTCCGATGGTTGGTATTCTTATTTCAAGAATTATAACAGGTGAGCCGGTAGGAATGGAACTTAAACTGGATCTGGAGCGGTTTGAAAGGGGAGAGCTTACCCCCGAACCAGCGGTGGTTTAGGAGGTGTTTCGGGGCGGCGCCAGACGGCTCTGCCGGCCCCGGCGGTGCTAGCGGTTTTCGCTATGCGGAAACCGCACGGCGGCTCTGCCGGCCCCGGCAAGGCTGCGCCTCAGCAGGTGGGAAAACCATAGGGGGCGGGCAAGGCCGGTGGTTTAACTTTCGCAGTATATTTTCTTAAAGG
>QNBH01000242.1 GCA_003645645.1 Spirochaetota bacterium
TCGTAGCATTCCTCGGGCCCTCGGGGTGCGGTAAAACCACAACTCTACTGATGATCGCCGGCATATACAAGCCTACAAAAGGGACAATACACTTAGACAAGCAGGCAGTAAATCACCTGACCCCCAGAGATCGCAATATCAGCACGGTTTTTCAGAGTCACGCGTTGTATCCGCATATGAGCGTGTTCCAGAATATAAGCTATCCCATGAAATTGAAAAAAATGGCCAGGCAGGAAATAAAAGAGCGTGTGCAGCGCGTTGCAAAAATGGTGAGCATAGGTGAGCTTCTTGATCGCAAACCAGCCCAGCTCTCCGGTGGGCAACAACAACGGGTAGCCCTCGGAAGAGCGCTTGTAAAAGAACCGGAATTGTTGTTATTCGACGAGCCTCTCTCGAACCTGGATGCACGTCTTAGGCTGGTAATGCGAAGCGAAATTAAACGATTACAGATGGAACTGGGTATTACATCGATTTATGTCACCCACGATCAGGTTGAAGCCATGACCATGGCAGACCGCATTGCAGTAATGAAGGACGGGAGACTCCAGGCCTTCGGTACACCTGATGAATTGTATGAACAGCCACGTACACTTTTTATAGCCGGTTTTATCGGTAACCCTCCCATGAATATATTCCAGGTTGAAGTTGTACAGGAAAACGGAAAATACCATGCCAGGAGAGAAGGATTTGATATCAAAATACCATCCGGCACTGGCTCCAGGGTTGCAGGGCGAGGTCCAGTTATGATGGGTATCCGCCCGGAGAGTATCTCGACATCTGAACGAGGGATTGCAGGTGATGTTTATGTTGTCGAACCGTTGGGAAGAGAAGATTTAATCGATGTGCGTATCGGAGATATGAGTATACATTTCCTGGCAGATCCCTCACGGAAGATTAAAACGAGAGATACCCTCTATCTCAACTTCAAGCTTGACAAGTTACAGTTTTTCGATCCAGAGACGGGAAAATCCCTTCTCTGGACTTGAGAAACGTATGACAGAATACAGGGTTGGCATTATGGAAATTATTTTTCTTGGAACCGGCGCTGCAGAAGGTATTCCAGCTATCAACTGTAATTGTAGCCATTATGAGCGTGCCCGTAGAGAAGGAGGCAAACTCCAGCGTGAGCGTAACGCCATTCTGCTCAAGTTACCGGACTACAATATGCTGGTAGAAACTCCTCCTAACACCAGGGGACTCATCAATAAATACCAGGTCGCCGACCTGCAGGGAATTATCGCCACCCACTCCACCTTCAGTCATACAGGTGGAATAAAGGAGTTTGAATACTGGCAAAATCACCTGGACTTCCTGGCTGAACCCGGATTGTTCAAAGCAATCTACAAGGAACACTGGACAGAGAGGCTGGAGAAAATCATGTTTCACATCCCGTATTTCCCGGGTGCTGCATTGCATTTCGGCCATTTCCATATGATTCCTTTCGCAGCCAGACGCCACCAACCCATATTCGGTCTTTCCATCAATAACGGAGAGAAACAAATCGTGTATACATCCAGCACTCCGAATCGCCTTACCAATTATGCCCGCACTCTTATGACAGGTGCAGATGTTATCATCGTAAATACCCCCACTTTCAAAACGCCCAAGGAGGATCACATTACCCTTGTTGAGGCCGTGGATCTGAAAAAAGAGGTGGATGCTGGTAGGCTTGTGTTAACTGCCATCAACCATAATAACCGTCCTCATGATGAGCTCGAAGAGTATGTTAGGCAATTTCCAGGTGTAACTGTTGCTTATGATGGTATGAAACTCGAGGTATAATGAGCCCATGCGAATATGTTTTTTGGGAAGCGGAGCAGCCGAGGGGAGCCCGGCCATAAGCTGTCATTGTGAGCACTGTGATATTGCACGTCGGAAGGGTGGAGTTCTCGAGAGAAAACGAGGAGCTGTCCTCTTCGATCTGCCAGATTATAAGCTCCTGGTGGACGCTCCGCCCGACATCCGTGAATTACTCAATTCAAACGGTATAAAAGAAATTAGTGGGATTTTCTTAACCCATGAGCATTTCGACCACGTAGGAGGGCTGAAAGAGTTTCTGTATTGGAATAAACAGATTGACTTTTTTGCAGAACCAGAAGTTTTCAGGCGTGTGGCTGGAAAAATGTTAAGGCAAGAATTAAACCAGGTAGCGTTCCATTTCGCCTTCCATCCCGGTGTAGATATCATCTTCCAAGATTTTTCATTTACTCCTTTCGAAGTCAGGCACACTGTTCCCTGCTACGGCCTGATAATCTATGAAAACTCACACCGTGTTGTATACGCTGCAGATACCTCCAATCGATTAAGCAATTATTCTCTCACCCTGATCCGGGATGCGGACGTTCTTATCCTTAATACGCCCTTTTCTCAAAAGAGGTGGATAATACACATATGAGCGTTGAAGAGGCAATATCACTGAAAAACGAATTGCATGTAGCTCGATTGATCCTGACCCACATCAACCATTTCAACAAGCCACGCGACCAACTGGATGCTTACTTTTCCAGGTTTAAAGGGATCACTGTAGCTTATGATGGAATGTGTATCGATATATAATGTGTATTGGTAATAATATAGAATATTTAGCTTTCATTCATGGTAACGATAAAAGATATCGCTAAAGAATTAAATCTCTCCTACTCGACGGTTTCTCTTGCCCTCAATGCTTCCCCCATGGTAAGCAAAACCACCATGAGGAGGGTAAAAGAAGCAGCCAGAGAAATGGGCTACAAACCGAATGCCATGGCCCGGGCTCTCGTACTGAAAAGAAGTGGCATTATCGGTATTATTGTTCCCGATATTACAAACCCTTTTTTCTCTTCGGTCGCGTTCGGGGCAGAGCAGGCTGCGCATAAGAGGGGTTACAATCTGCTTATCTGTAATACTGAATGGAACGATGAACTGGAATCACATCATCTCACGCTGATTGTCGAGAAAAAGATCGATGGCCTTCTGATTGCTTCTGTAAATAAAAAAAATCACCTGCTGGAGGGAATAATAAAGCAAGATTTGCCCCTTGTTTTCATCAGCAGTGCTTACCCTTCTGCCAGGTGTAATTTCGTAGGTATCGATGCCGAACCGGGAGGATATCTTGTGGGGAAACATCTGACCGACCTTGGGCACAGAGAAATCGCATTTGTGGGTGGGAAATTCAACAGTTTTTCTGTACAGCGAAGGTATGCAGGATTCATAAAAGCGTTGGCAGACCAGAAAATAGCATTCAACAAGGAATATACTTTAAGCGGAGAGTTCAGCATAGAAAGTGGATACGAAAACGGAATCAAACTTCTGAAAAAATTTCCTAAAGTTACAGCAACTATGGCAGCAGATGATCTTATTGCCGTGGGAATGCTAAAAGCGATGCTCGAAAGGGGGATTCGTGTTCCGCAGGATTTTTCGATTGTCGGATTCGACGATATATTTATAGCATCTCTTCCAGGGATTGAGCTTACCACAGTTTTCCAGGAAAAAAAGCTTATGGGCGAGCTTGCAATGAATATTCTGCTTGATGAGCTTAACTCCGGGGGAGATAGCAAAAGGGAGAAAAAAAGCATAGTTCTCTCCCCCAGGCTTGTAATCAGGAATACGACGGCACCTCCTCATTCGGAATAAGACAGGATACTTATTCAGACCGCGGCTTGTTCAAAGTTAAAGCGTATTTAATCCTTTACCCTGGGTGAGCGTTTGAAAGCAGGACAGTGATGACCCGTAGCCCTGAAAACCTCGAGACTCGGAAGGTGTCTGGATTTTATCTCGAACACGCTACAGGCTCTGGGAAAGTTTGGATCCCAGGAAACCGAGAAGTGTATGCACTTGAGGCAATTAGGTGCCTTTTTCGGTGTCTCCACGATAATAATGTTACAATCAACCAGGTGGAACGACAACCCCGGTATCTCCTGAATGGGTGGCAACTTTCACCGAATTATATACATTCAGACTAGATTCTTCCCTCTCTCTACCTCTAATCTTTAAGATCCTAATTGCTGTGCACCCACAATTATTTCTTTTCTGCTTTCTTTTTATTTAAAATCTTTTCAACCTCTGGTTTTTCTAAAGAGGATGAAAAAACTGAACGTGTTGTAGATTTTGTGCCATCATCCTTCCATACCAAGAATTGGGTTATCATTGAAATATATCCACTCATACATTCCTCACAATACCAGATCTTAATAGTGCTGTAATTATTATTGGTATAAATCTCATCATCTATAATATAGCAATCCTCAGCCGAGGGCAATTCGAATATCTTCTCAAACTCGCGCCTGGAAAGAATAGCTATAGCATCTCTCTCAAATAAGAATTGAAGCTTGAAAACCTCCTCTTCCTTCATGAAACGGTTATGTAATTCACAAAATGGCTTCTCTTCCTCTACCCCGCTGAGTTTCAATAGTAATGCCAAAAAGAGAAAAAGGGATACGCCCCCGACCAGAAAAATTATTTTTTCTCCCAAATCCCCTGATAGTTGAAGTAGTGGAATACCTACAACTGCTACTACTACTAATCCACAAAAGATCCCTATTACTTTCCTGACCCATTTGTTCCGGTTTTTCCCTAGTCTTCCACCGCAGTAAACCGCAAACCTTATTACAAGGCCGAGTACCGATGATAAAGGGAAACTCAACATAACCTGGATAAAGGCCCGTTGCCTTCCTCTGGTAGAAGTGTCTATTCTCCTGGCCAAATTTACAATTAAAGGAAGCAGCTTGCCCAAGAGGTAACCACCAGCGACTGCTACTATTCCACCCAGAAGCAGCATCAACAGGACAGCAGAAAAATTGGTCATTCCACTTGGCTTGTAAGCATTTTTTACCTCTTGAATAGAGATCTCCAGCTCGGATTTCCAATAAGCCAGAAATCTCCTGATAACTGCCTCCAAGCTCAGTTTATCTTCCTTGCTATGGTATCCTCTCCTGTCGTCTACATGTTCAAGGATAAAAGTGTCCGGGCCCCCGGCAGCCTTCATGAACGAGCCATCCTCTTTATGAAGAACGGCAAATGAGTTATTCTCCCAATCAAGAGTACGAATTGCGCCTTCGATGGACTTTTCATCAGGATGGTCAATGATTTGACCATTTTCCATTTCTAACCGTGTTGTTCCAACCATCTGCCCGGTTGCAAAATCATAGCCACAATTACATCTCGAATTGTTGTCAGCGTTTAATAAGCCACACTTTGGACATTTCTTGGACATTGTTTTTCTTCCTCCTTAAACTGCAATGAGCAGATAACTTTTTGCAGGTAGGCGGATGTGAAATTGCAGAGTGAAGCGAAGCGATTTGGGTGAAGCGACCGCAGGAAGCGAAACCGCATACTCGTTGTTATCTGCCGTTTCTGTATCGCGAAAACTCTTCATAATATTCTTTCAGGTTATTAATCCCAACTTTTGGTGCAATGAAATCATTTTGCATTACTATCAAGAAGAATTTCGCAAGTGTGTAGTAATGTCTGGAAA
>QNBH01000243.1 GCA_003645645.1 Spirochaetota bacterium
ATATAAACTTTAATGCCTGATTTTTTAATGGGTAAACACCCTATATATAAAGAGTAAAGAAAAGGAGAAAAAGGGATGTTTGGTAAACGAAGAAAAAAAAGCAAAGAACTGGAAATACAGCTTCAAACAGGAGGCAACAGGCGCGAGTTAGGCGAGCCAATGTCCACTTTTATCAAGATAGTTGCTGTTTTATTTGCACTTATGGGTTTAGCAAGCAATAGTTTCTGGCTAATCATGTCGATGCAGCAAGTGGGGTTGTTTACTGCTTTTCTACTTTTCCTCATATTTCTCCTCTATCCTGCCACTCCCAAATCACCTAAAACATATATTCCGGTATACGACTGGATACTCGCTGTTCTCGGAGCTTGCGGAGGGTTGTATACATTTTTCTTTGCCAATGAGTTCGCAATGCGGGCTTTGCAACCACTCCTGAGAGACTATATTGCCGGCGTTATCACTCTTCTCCTGGTTCTCGAGGCAGCAAGACGGGCTGCGGGGAAATGGATAGCTATAATCTGTTTCTTTTTTGTGGTGTATGCGTTATACGGTCGTTACTTTCCAGGAGTCTTCAAACACAGAGGGTTCTCCTTTGAGCGTGTATTGATACGGCTGTATCTTGTCGATGAGGGGATCTACGGTATTACAGGAAGAGTTGCTTCCACTTATATCTTCCTTTTCATCATGTTCGGTGCTTTTCTTAAGGCCAGTGGTGTAGCTGATTTTTTCAATCAGTTTGCTTTGGCTCTCGCCGGGAGGGGGACCGGTGGCCCTGCAAAAGTTGCGGTAGTAACCAGTGCAATAACAGGTACTATTAGCGGAAGCGGCGTCGCTAATGTCGCTACCACCGGGAGTTTTACAATACCTCTCATGAAGAGAGTAGGGTATAAAGCCCGTTTCGCAGGAGCCGTAGAAGCAGCAGCATCGAGCGGTGGATTGCTCATGCCCCCAATCATGGGGACAGCAGCATTTATTATGGCTGAATTTCTAGGAGTGAGCTACACTAAAATCGTAATAGCCGGGTTTCTTCCTGCTGTTTTTTACTATATTGCCGTGTTTACTATGGTTCATCTGGAAGCGAAAAGACTCGGCTTGGGAGGAATGGATAAAAGCGAACTCCCCAGGATCAGGGATGTACTTCTGACCCGTGGCCATTTGATTATTCCTCTTTTTATCCTTCTTTACATGCTCCTGAGCGGAAGGTCTCCTATATTTGCTGCTTTTATGGCTCTTATTTCCACTGTGGTGCTGAGCTGGATAAGAAAAGATACTCGAATGGGTATCAGGAAAATCATCGAAGCACTCCACATAGGAGGGATAACGATCCTTGGAGTAGGTATTGCCTGTGTGAGTGTAGGGATGGTGGTAGGGGTCGTAGCCATGACTGGTATAGGACAGGTGATAGCCTATAACATCCTCAAATTGTCATTCAACATGTTAATACTCGCTTTATTGTTTACCATGGTAGCCGCGATTTTTCTCAGCATGGGTCTTCCGGCAAGCGCCGCCTACATAATTGTCGCCACTGTATCCGCTCCTGCTCTCATGCGTATGGGAGTAGCTCCGCTCGTAGCCCATTTTTTCGTGTTTTATTTTGGCAGCCTTTCCAACCTCACCCCTCCGGTGGCACTTGCATCCTACACGGCGGCGGGAATATCGGGGGAGGAACCAGCAAGAGTTGCGTGGTCTGGTCTACGACTAACTTTTACTGGATTTATTATTCCGTTTATTTTCGTCTATAACCCAATGTTACTTTTACAAAACGTGGAGATCATACGTCTTATTATTGGAATCATCACCACCGTATTGGCTATAGCGGCATTTTGTTATGCGGAAAGAGGGTTTGTACGCGTGAAACTACTGGCCTATGAAAGACTAATTTTCTTTATTGCATTTATCCTGCTCATCATTCCCGAAATGATAACAAATGGAATAGGTGGAGTCTTGCTGGTACTAGGGTATATTATCCATTTCATACGTGCACCCAAGCTAAAAACTGCATAACTCGTTTAGGTTGAAAAGCATGCCTTCGAAAGGTGGTTTGGAGGGTAAGCTCACATGGAGAGGTTTTAAGGAAGTATTTGTGAAATCTGTTTTGCAGTCTCAAGCGCCTTTCGAAGAGCATACTCCTCCCTCTCTTTTTCGAATCGTTGAAGCGGAGCGACCAGGCCGATACTGCCGATTATTTTGTCGTTACTGAAAAGAGGTACCGCAAGACCAGCTGCACCTATATATACTTCCTGGTGGGAAATTGCGTAGCCGTTTTCCCGGATGGTTTTTATGCGCTCTCTTAGTTCGTCGGGATCGGTGATTGTGTAATCGGTTACTTTTTTGAGTGGTTGGGAGAGAAACTCTTCCTGTATTTCAGGGCTTAAAAAGGCGAGAATGACTTGTCGAGAAGCCCCTACATGGAGAGGATAGTTTATTCCCCTTTGAGGAGCAACACGGAGAGCAGCCGAGCTTTCTTCTGCAAAAATGGTCACCACGTCTCTGTTGAATAACAATAAGTTGAGAATTACCGTCTCATCGGTTTCATTAGCTAATTTTTTTACATACGGTATTGCAATTTCTTCTATCTTAAGGCGTTTATGGACGATTGCTTCCAATTTAAGCAGACGGAGTCCGAGAGAGTAGTTCCCATTGCTATCTCTTTCGAGAAGACCCATGTTTTTCAGACTCACAACGAACCTGTATGTGCTACTGCGTGGGATTCCCACCTTTTCCGCAATTTCATTTACGGATTGAGTCGGTTGGTAGCTACTGAACGAGAATAGAATATCTATCCCTTTTTTAAGAGAATTAATCTGCTTCATATTGGTAAACTTCTTATAATACAATATAAGTAAAAAGTCAATGACTCGAGCACCATGCAATCAATTCCAGATGAAAAAAATCGCAAATGTAAAGAAGGTTTCCTTAATCACAGCGGTAATAATTATTTTTCATTGTTATTTTCGAGTTTCTTATATTTTGTTACGATCGTATTGGTTAAACTCCTGGCATTTTTTTCAAGACGTCGCAATTCATCAGGAGTAGCATTATCCACATGAATGCCCGCACACACAACTGTTACCTGGTTCGTTCTTTTGCAAACCTCCTCTGAGGCGATTATTGCTATGTCTCCATCCTTGTGCGAGAGAAGATTAAATATTGAGGTGGTGCAACTAATTTTCCCACTCCCTGTAAGGCTTTCCCGGGGAATACTCACCGCGATTGAACCTATATGGTCCCGTTCTCCGCCTCCCAGGTAAATGTTGATACCCGACATTGTTACTGTAATCACCGCCTGAAGAGAATATCTACCATCAGAAATACTTTCTATGAAGGTTCTTTCCTCAATAGACCCTTTCACTATTGTCCTCCCCATTGCTGGAACCGAGGAATGCAGATAGAGAACTGTTGTAATATTTTCCCCACCGTTTGCTCCACTACATCGTCAATGGATTGTGCCCGCACATAGAACGAGGGAACAGGAGGCATGATTATAACTCCTATCCTGGAGAGTATAAGCATGTTTTCCAAATGAATAGGGTTCAAGGGAGTCTCCCGGACGACCAGTACCAATTTTCTCTGTTCCTTAATAGTAACATCTGCGGCTCGGAGCAACAGGTTATCCGCATATCCATGGGCAATCCCTGCAAGACTTTTCATGCTGCAGGGAACAATTACCATTCCATCTGATGGGAAAGAGCCGCTTGAAATAGGAGCACCTAAATCTTTACAATTATAATAATAATCTGCAAGGGACTTTACATCCTCAAGAAAGTATGAAGTTTCCGTTTTAATGGTAATTTCACCCCAGTCGCTTACAACAAGATGAGTTTCCACCTTCTGTTTTTTTAGTTCTTCTAAAACCTTTATAGCGTAGATTGCTCCGGAAGCACCGCTTATACCCACTATTATTCTCAAGTTTAACCTCTTAAAAAAATGACCCGTTTGCTGGGGTGGGTGTACACAATAGGCATACCATTTCTTCTGTGTAGAGAGTGTATGCACTATCTTGCATGTTTTCCTGCATGGTAATCCTTGAAGGTCTTCGTTACGATGATACGGCTGTCAACAATGTATTTCAAAAAATCGACGAACATTGAGTTGTATTTCGAAGGAAGCGAATCCACCATTGGTACACAGTACCCCCCGGGTCCGGAAAGGGCGCCGGATTCCGCATTTTTGGTTAAAACTCTATGTTCCATTTCACCGTCGTGCATCACCTCGACATTGTCCAGCAGTAAAGCCATGCAGGCTTCGACTCCGTAAGCTCCCCAGTTGGATATACTCGTAGGAATTACATAATCCAATTCCGTGGCCGAAGCAACCCCGGATTTACATGGACACTGACATTTCGCCCCTGTGCTCGTGTATTTCTCCACAACATCTCTTATCCCACCCATCCCCAATTCATTACCTCCGTCACCGATACCGACTGTAATTATACCTCTTTCTTTTGCAGCCTTTGCCATTTCATCGAATTTACCATGCAGAAAATTGATATCAACTCCTACTCGGCTATGCATAACTCCCTTCACATTTTCACCCGGTTTCTCAATCGAGAAAAACACTTTCGGCTTGAATTTGTCGAGCAATCTTATTGACTCCTTCTTTGCTTCTTCACGGTCGATTGGGAGAGTAAGAACGGTAAATCTGCGGTTTTGCTTCAATACCTCTTCTTCCCCTTCCCAGTAGTGGAGACCGGTAATTTTAATGGTGTCAATGTGCATCTTTTCCAGGCCGGGATCAGTCAGTACTATTACCCTTGCATCGAGACCTATGTCAAAGGCACGAGCGAGTGCAGCTACTCCCGGAGGTCCGTCTGTTTCGGGAAGCCTCCATTTATAGAAAATAAAACCAGATGTGAGGAAAACCGTATCTCCAGGTTCTATGGTATCTATCAGCTTTTTCGCCACCGTATAGGTAAGAGGGTCACCTCCCGACCGCTCTCGTGCTGCCTGATACATAAGCGGGACAATGGGATATTTCTCATTAAACTGGTATTTAGAAGTAATATTTGTGGTCATCAACCGGTCGATTTCCTCAGCCTGAAGCTTGATTTCTTCCAGTGTATTCATGGGTTTTTCTACCTCCTTAGAAATTGGTTTTTACCTTTCAAATAGACTGCCATATTCGCTGGATCCTCGTATATTAATTCTTTTCAAGCAAGCCCAAAATGTAGCTTGATTAGATGAAATTACAGGGATACCGAGGTCTGTTTCCAGGAGCGAAAGCACCTCTATCGTCCTCCAGGCAGTACAGCTTATGAACGCCAGCTCGGTTTTTTCATCGGTTATCTCCTTTACTGCCTGGTAGGCGGAAGAGGGAAACAGATTTCCCTTCTCAAGAGCGGAGACGATGCCAAGATTTTTTGTGTGGGCGATCTTGAGTCCGGAAATTTCATTTTCTAGAAAAATTTCTTCTTTGTCAGCAATTTCCTGATTATATGGTGTTGCCATAACG
>QNBH01000244.1 GCA_003645645.1 Spirochaetota bacterium
CTGCGGTTCGGCATCGTGGTAAGCTGTAACCCTCCTCTCCTCTTTCTGGGGAGGTTCTTCGGGATAGTTGTGTTCTGGTTGAGGCTGGGATGGAATATCACCGAAGTAAGCTCTTAAAAGCTCAAGTGTCCGCCCGGGATCGATATCTCCCACAATTACAATTGCGGAGTTGTTGGGTGCGTAATTAATACGGAAATACTCCTCTGCTTCTTCCACGGTAAGACTGGCTATGTCCTCCTCGTATCCGATTATAGGTTCTCCGTAGGGATGTACCTGGAATGCGGTGGCCATGAACTTCTCGTACAATTTCCCCTGAGGATCGGTATCCACCCGCATTCTTCTCTCTTCCGCCACCGCTTCCCTCTCTGTGTAGAACTCTCTCAGGACATAGTTCTTTAGGCGGTCAGATTCGAGAAAAGCCCACAATTCCAGCCTGTTTGAAGGGAGGTTAATAGTATAGATAGTGTAATCGTTGGAAGTGCCCGCATTGAAACCCACAGCACCGTTTCTGGTATATATAGCTTCATACTCACCGCGAACAATCAACTCTTTATGTTCTTCCTGCTTCTCTTCCAGCCTGCGCTCAAGTTCTTTTAGCTTCTCTTTGTCGGCTTCTACTCCTCGAGAGCGTTCTTCGTCTGTCGCAGACACAAGATTCTCGATCTCCTTAAGAATTATCTTCTCACTCTCATAATCCCTTGTCCCGACGGTCTTTGTCCCTTTAAACAGCATGTGTTCAAGCATGTGGGCAATACCCCTGGAGTCTTCCTCTTCGTCCACAGAACCTGCCCTGAAAACTATATAGGCAGCTACGGTTGGAGAGAAATGCCTTTCCATTAGAAGTACTTTAAAACCATTTTCCAGGATATGCTCCTCTACACGTTCTTCTATGTCCTGGGAGGAAGCAATCGGGGTAAAAACGATAAACATGGAAAAGAGAGCGAGCAGGAATCTTCTCACGGCTACCTCCTGTAATATTTTTAGCCCGTTCGGGGCTATTGCGCGGTAATAGTAAAGTAAACTGGTCAAACCGGCAAGAGGGAGGTAGACCCGCTATCCTTCGTCCCACTGCGGTTTGACATTTTTTACTTTCAAGCTCATTATAGAACTTCTGATGTCAATAAAAGTAAAAAAGATTTTAAGGTTTTCTCTTTCTGTATTCCTTGTCGTTTTTATTTTTACCGGTCTATACCTGGCCAGCCGGTACAGCTACCTTCTCTTCCATTCCCTTGTAGAGCTTTTCAGTATCATTGTAGCATCTGCTATTTTCATGTTTGCCTGGAACTCGAAAAACTTCTCAGAAGCCTACTTTCTCACCTTCCTGGGTATCTCCTACCTGTTTATCGGAGCAATCGACCTGGTTCATACCCTGTCATATTCGGGAATGGGGGTCTTTCAGGGTTATGATACAAATCTTCCCACCCAGCTCTGGATAGCAGCTCGTTATGAGGAGAGTATCGCCCTTCTGATCACTCCGTTTATGCTGAATAAAAAAGGAAAGCCAGAACACATTCTCATCGTCTGGGCTTTGATTACCCTCATAATTCTCGCAGCGATTTTCTCACCCGGCATCTTCCCCGACTGCTTCATAGAGGGTGAAGGTCTTACCCCCTTTAAAGTTATAAGCGAGTATATTATCTCGGGGATACTCTTTATGTCCGCTGTCTTTTTCTTTAATAAGAGAGAATCTTTCGATCCCGCTATATTTAAACTTATCCTTCTCTCTATTTTTATCACCATACTATCGGAGATGGCATTTACCCTGTATAAAGGCCCCTACGATCTGGCAAATCTAATAGGGCATTACCTTAAACTCCTATCATTCTATCTGATCTACAGAGCTACCATACATCAGGTCCTCGAAAGACCCTACAGTTTGCTTTTCAGGACATTGAAAGAAGAGAGGGACAGAGCACAGGAGTATCTCGAAGTGGCCGGTGTTATCATCGTAGTTATCAACCCTGAAGGCAGGGTTGAACTTATAAACAGAAAGGGTTGTGAGATTCTGGGCTTCAGGGAAAACGAAATTATAGGGAAAAACTGGTTTGATAATTTCCTGCCGGAGCGCATAAGGGAAGATATAAAAAATGTGTTTGAAAAACTCATGAACCGGGAATTGGAACTCTTTGAATACTACGAAAACCCCATCCTCACCCGCTCGGGAGAGGAGAGGTTGATTGCCTGGCACAACCACCTTCTCTTTGATGCCGACGGGAATATAAAGAGCACCATAAGCTCGGGAGAAGATATAACAGAAAGGGCCGAGGCCGAGAAAAAGTTGAAAAAATCTCTTGAGGAGAAGAAGTTACTATTAAGAGAGATCCATCACCGGGTTAAGAACAATATCCAGGTTATCTCCAGCCTGCTTAACCTGCAGGCCTCCTCCACTCTGGAGAGAAGGCCGGCGGAAATTCTTAAAGAGAGCAGAAACCGCCTAAGATCCATGGCTTTAATCCACGATAGGCTTTACCAGTCGGAAGACCTGGCAGAGATAGATTTTGCAGATTATACGGAGAAGCTCCTCGGCAATCTTTTTAAATCCTACGGGATCAATACTGACTTAATAGGATACCGTATTGAAGGGTGTAACATTAACATGGATATTAACAGGGCAATTCCCTGCGGCCTCATAATAAATGAGCTTGTCTCCAACTCTCTTAAGTACGCCTTTCCACGCGGGAGGGGCGGAGAGATTTACATTTCTCTTTCCACAAACAGCGAAGTGGAGGACGCCGAAAAGAGTTATACCCTTATTGTTGCAGACAATGGCGTGGGGTTCCCGAAAAACTTCGATTTAAACAAACCTCGAACACTGGGGCTACAGCTCGTCCTCACACTGGTAAAGCAATTAAAGGGTAAGCTTTCTCTTAAAGGCACACCTGGTACGAGATTTGAAATAACCTTCGAGTAGTAAACAACCAATACAGGTGGTGGCTTTCTTTCGTAATAGGGGTCAGAGCTGCATATTTAAGAAAATTATTTAGACCTGCTTCCCCTTCAGAAGGCCTGTTCAAGGTCTTCGATTATATCATCTATATGCTCAAGCCCCACAGAGAGTCGAACCAGCTCCGGTGTAAGACCTGCCGCTTTCTGCTGTTCTTCCGATAACTGCGAGTGGGTTGTGCTTGCCGGGTGTATGGCGAGGCTCTTTGCATCACCCACATTGGCAAGATGGGAGAAGAGCTTTAAAGAGTTTACAAACTTCTCTCCCGCCTCTCTGCCTCCTTCGATGCCGAATACCACCATCCCCCCGAAGCCGTTTTTAAGGTATCTTGACGCAACAGGATAGGCCGGATCATTTTCCAGCCCGGGGTATCTGACCCATCTTACCTTAGGGTGAGAGGATAACCACTGCGCTACCTTCATGGCATTTTCGCTGTGCCGCTCCATGCGCAGGTGCAGTGTCTCTATCCCCTGCAAAAACATCCACGCATTATCGGGAGAAATACAGGCACCCAGGTTTCTCAAAGGCACAAGCCTCATTCTTACAGTAAAGGCTACCGGATTGGCATCACCAAGGTCGACAGCCCACCTGAGACCGTGGTAGCTGTCATCGGGATGGGAGAAGAGGGGGAACTTTGGCTGGTTCCAGTCGAAGTTCCCCCCATCCACCACTACCCCTCCTATCGCAGTACCGTGCCCACCCAACCATTTGGTCAGAGAGTGAATAACGATATCAGCGCCGTATTCAATGGGCTTGAGAAGATAAGGAGTGGTAAATGTAGAATCGACAATAAGGGGAATATTGTTATCATGGGCTATCCTTGCTACTGCTTCTACATCCGTTACATCCAGAACGGGATTACCTATGGTTTCTATGTAAAGAGCCTTTGTCTTATCCTTAATTGCTTTTCTGAAGTTATCCGGTTGGAGGGGATTTACAAACCTCACCTTTATGCCGAACTGAGGCAGAATATTGTTGAACATGGTGTAGGTGCCGCCATAGAGGTTGTTGGCAGAGACGACCTCATCACCCTGCCGACAGATGTTTATAACTGAATAAAAGACTGCAGATGTTCCAGAAGAAAGGGCAAGCGCAGCCTTACCTCCTTCCAGCTCTGCCATTCGTCTCTCGAGCACATCATGGGTTGGATTCATGATCCTGGTATAGATATTGCCTGCCTCTTTTAGGCCGAAAAGGTCGGCTGCATGTTTTGTATCCCGGAAAACGTAAGAAGACGTTCGATATACCGGTACGCTCCTCGACATGGTTGCCGGGTCTGGTTCCTGCCCCCCGTGCAGGGCTATGGTCTCAAATCTGTACATTTTACCTCCGATTGGCCTCAGGTATTGAAATTTGCCAATTTCTGTAAATCATGGGATATTATAATCTACCTTAAATTGCGATCGCAGATTGCGCTATAATTATCTATATATTTTCTCAAATTTCAAGACCTGTGCTCCAGGAGGGAGGTTATTTTTTTCTTAAAATCCTCAATGGTTACAGGTTTGGAAATACAGTCATAACAGCCTGCTTCAAACAAACGATCAATCTCTTCTTTAAAGGGTGCTCCGGCTAAAGCGATAATTTTAACACTCATAAACCTCTCTCTGCTTCTTATTCTCCTTGCAAGCTCTATCCCCCCCATCCCGGGCATACGAACATCGGTAATTACAAGCTCGTAATCACCCTTTTCAAGCATCTCCATGGCGATTATTCCGTTATCGGCGGTGTCACTTTCCAAAGATATCCTGCCACAGTAGACCTTTAACAGCTTGCGGTTAAGAGGATCATCCTCTACAACGAGAACTCTTGCCACCCTGCTCTCTGCGGGAGCATCGATCATCTTTAATTCTTCCGGTGCGGATATACTTTCTGTTTCAGCCTTCTGAACGATCGGCAGAGGCAGTGTAACGGTAACCGAGGTGCCGAATCCGAGCTTGGAATCCAGTTTTATCTCCCCACCCATTATTTCCACAAGTCTCTTCTTTATGGCCAGACCCAATCCAGTGCCACCGTAAGTTGCCTGCACCTTCTCATTGGCCTGCCTGAAAGGGAGAGAAAACCTCCTCTTTTTTACTCTCTTCTATACCCGTACCCGTATCAGAAACCGTTATTACGGCAATCCCGTTGTTGTACCTGCCCCTGATCTCCACCTTGCCACTCTCTGTGAACTTCAACGCATTGGAGATCAGGTTAATAATTATCTGCTTTATCCTCTGCGGATCACCGGATACAGTAGCAGGCAGGGATTCATCGGTATTTATATTCAGAAGAATAGCCTTCCTTAAGGCCATCGGTTCAAACATCTTGCCGATCGACTCAAAGAGCTGAATAAGCGAAAAGGCTACAATGTCAAGCTCGATTTTACCTGCCTCTATTTTA
>QNBH01000245.1 GCA_003645645.1 Spirochaetota bacterium
AATAAAATGAATGTAAAGACGAGACTTAAGAAAGTCGAAGAAGAGATAAACAGTATAATTAAAGAGTTCGAATGAGCTCTTTTAAGATATGACTTATTCCCTGCTGTAGGGTTTACCTACCGAGGCTAGCAAGCTTTTCGGAAAATATGATGGAAAAAACAGGCACAGAAATAAAAGGAGAAATCGAGAGGATAACATTTGCAAGCGAGGATGACGGGTTTACTGTTGCAAAGGTTAAGTTGATTCCTGAAGAGATTTCCATCACCGTAATCGGAAAGCTCTTTTCACCAGTGCCGGGAGAGATTCTTTCTCTTAAAGGAGAGTGGGTCTCCCATCCACAGTACGGCAAGCAATTTAAAGCAAGTGAGTGCAGGAGAGAGTATCCTGTAACCACCGCCGGTATCAGAAAATATCTCAGATCCGGATTTATAAAGGGGATAGGTCCGGTGATGGCCGATCGTATTGTGCAGAAGTTCGGAGATAAATCTCTTGACATTATAGAGAACCATCGTTCCATGCTCACAGAAATAGAAGGCATAGGGAAAAAACGTTTGGCCATGATTTCCGGATCCTGGGACAAGCAGCAGGAGCTCAGAGAACTCATTCTTTTTCTGCAATCCTATGGAATCCCGGCGGGATATGCTTCAAAGATATATAAAAAGTACAGAGAACGGGCTGTCTCTGTAATAAGTGAGAATCCTTACAGATTGGCCAGGGAAATATTCGGTATAGGATTTCTGACAGCGGATCAACTGGCAAGAAACTTTGGTATTCCTCCCGATTCACAGGAGAGGGTCAAGGCCGGGATTTTACATATTTTTAAAGAGAGCGCAGAGGAGGGTCATCTCTTCCTTCCCATAGGAGAATTGATAAACAAAACCGAAAGTCTCTTGGAAGTTAACAGAGTAAAAATAGAAAATACGATCTATTCTCTGGAAGCGGAAGGAATGCTGGTAATAGATAGGAGGGATGGTTTTGAAGATGCGGTTTATCTTAAAAAGTTTTACAGGTATGAATGTGAAATTGCCAGGAAGCTAGCAGAAATACTTAAGGCTCCCGGCTCTATTCGGACAATCGATCCCGAGAAAACAATACAGTGGGTCCAGGAGAAGCTCTCTATAAGACTGGCCATTAGACAAATGGAAGCTCTCCGCTGTGCTCTTAATCAGAAAGTCATGGTGATAACGGGAGGACCCGGCACCGGAAAGACCACCGTTATAAATTCCATACTGCAGATACTCTCATCATCGAGATTCAAAATCTTACTGGCTGCACCAACCGGAAGAGCATCAAAAAGGATGAAGGAGACCACGGGATGGGAGGCAAAAACAATTCACAGACTTCTTGAATACAGTGCAAAAGAGAACACCTTCCGCCGTAACGAAGAGAATCCCCTAGATTGTGATCTTCTGGTACTGGATGAAGTCTCAATGATTGATGTTCCCCTGCTTTTTGAACTCCTTCGAGCAGTTCCTCCTTCTGCCTCCATAGTATTTGTTGGAGATGCAGACCAGCTTCCCTCCGTAGGACCGGGAAATATCTTACACGATCTGATTACCTCTGGTGTTATCCCGGTAGTAAGATTGAATGAGATCTTTCGTCAATCGGTGGAGAGTTTAATCATTTCCAATGCACACAGGATAAACCACGGCTTGATGCCCCTGCTTGGGCAGTCTCAAAAGACACAGACCGGAGAGTTATCCAATAAAATAAGAGAAGACTTTTTTTTCATAACTCAGGAAGAGTCCGATAAGGTGGCGGAAATCATAAAAAGGCTCGTATGCGAGAGGATACCGCATAGGTTCGGATTCGATCCTTTTATGGATATACAGGTTCTGACTCCGATGCGGAAAGGTTCTGCGGGTACAGAAAATCTGAACGCAGTGCTCCAGGATACTCTGAATACATCAAAAGAAGAGTTCTTTTTCGGCGGAAAAAGATTCAAGAGGGGCGATAAGATCATGCAAATAAAAAATAACTATGTAAAAGAAGTTTTCAACGGCGATATTGGAAAGATTATTCACATTAACGAAGAGATGCAGGAAGTTACTGTCGAATATGATACCGGAAGGATAAAATATAAGTTTAACGAGATGGATGAAGTTGTTCCCGCATACGCAGTAACTGTTCACAAGTCGCAGGGTTGTGAATATCCGGCGGTGGTTATGCCTGTGCTGACAGAGCATTATTTACTTTTAAAGAGGAATCTACTCTACACGGCGGTAACCCGCGCAAAAAAGCTGGTGGTTCTGGTAGGAACAAAGAAAGCACTTGCCATCGCTGTAAAAAATAACAAAACTCAGGGAAGATACACTCGATTAAGAAACCGGCTTAAAGAACAATTTCAATTTTGATCGGAATAACCCCGAAGAATTCGGTTAAAAGTGGGGCATGTGTCAGTCAAAAAAGTCTTTTAATGTCTTTGCATTCTTTGGAGCATACCCCTCTACATCGTTATTAAAAAAGGCGTAGCATAAACTCGGAGAAACCGATTTTACCCATTCTGCTCTTGCTTTAAGATGCTCATCGGGGTAATTCCCTCGATATCTTCCCTTTAGACCATGGAAACGTAGATACAGCACGGGGGAGGTTACGACATCCGGAGGTTTACTGCCAGGCATATCGTGAAGACAGAGGGATGCCCCCTTTTCTTCAAGCAGTGAGAAAATCCTATCCGTGTACCATGTTGCATTTCTAAACTCTATAACCGGAGTCGAACCGGAAACAACGGTACTTAGAAACGCCTCAAGCAGAGTTTCATCGATTTTCAGCCCGGGAGGAATCTGCCACAGGACAGGACCGAGTTTTTCCTTTACATAGGAGATCTGCCTGTAGAAGGCTTTGATCTCATCCTCACAATCTTTTAGTTTCTTAATATGAGTTACAACCTTGCTTCCTTTAAATACAAAATTAAAATCTTTCGGGGTTCTCTCATACCAACCTTCTACAGTCTTCTTTTGAGGTAAACGGTAAAACGAGGCGTTTATCTCCAGTGTGTTGAAATGATTTGTGTAGTACTCAAGCCACTTCCTTTGAGGAACATCATCCGGATAAAAGACTCCCTTCCAGTGTTTGTATGAGAAACCCGAAGTTCCGACCCTTACATCCATTTTTTTACTCCATTTTATCCTTCATAGAAAAAAAGTCATCAAGAATTCTTCTATGCTCAAAGGCCAGAGGGAGAGGGGAAATCTCTTCTCTTAAAAACCATCTTATCTCCTTTACCTCTTTCTCCTGTATGACCGGCTCTCCCTCTGCCTTTACCAGAAAAACCAGAGCCACGGCATGCCAGTTCAGATCCTTATAGTACTCGGTATAATAATTGAAGAAGCGGTATTCCCTGACCGTAAGACCGGTCTCCTCCTTTACCTCTCTGCAAAGCGACTCTTCAACCTGTTCACCGAAATCTATATGTCCACCCGGTATACACCAGCAATTCTTAAAAGGCTCGTGATTTCTCAATTCCAGTAACACTTTCCCATCGTCATGGACAATTGCACCAACTGTAGCTTTTACAATTTTCATCGACCCTCCTTCATAGAGGATAAGAGTTTTAACAGGGTGATTCAAGATAAGAAACTTAAGAATCAGCAGGAATGACAAAATCATCTTTCTGTTGTATCATTTTATAGCCGGAAGTGTCGAAGACAGCGCGTGTTTTATTAAAAGAAGTTATTAAGGATGGTAAACCTTTGGAAGGAAGTAAGAAGAAAGAAATCCTCGAAAAGCTCGAAAGACTTAACAGCAGAATCTCGGAGCTTAAAACAAAAAGTGCATCAAGAGAGCTTCTCACATTAAGAGGAAAGAGTGTAGATAAAACCTATACGGTTGATCTTGATTTTATAGATTCTGATAAACTTACCGAGGTGGAGAAAGGATTAAGAGAAACAATAAGGGGAGTGTTTTACTCCAGGATGGTCATCTGTAGGGCGCTGGCAAACATAGATAGAAAGAAGCTCTACATCCAGGCTGGAACGAGAAGCTTCTTAAAATACCTTGAATCCGGTAGAATCCCTTTAAAGTACAAGACTGCAAAGGAATATGCCAAGATAGGTAATGTTCTTCTCCGTCATGCCGGTGAGCTTAAAAAGGTAGGGTTTAGCGAGGAACACGGACTAAAAAAGCTTATTTATCTGGATAAAGCAATTGAAACTCATATAAACAATCCCAATGAGGTATATAGAAGGGCAAAAGAATCCAATTTAACCGAGTTTAAAACCTTTGCAGAAGGGGATAAAAGCATTCTGAAGGAAGAATCCATCGAAAAACCCTGTTTCAGAGCAGAACACGGTGTCATATACAAATACACCTCCAACGGAGATAAGAAGGCTGTCCTCTCTATTTGTGATAAGACTCTTACCGAAAATGAGGATTCACTCGAGTTTCAAGAATATATGGAGAAATTGAGAAAATCAACGGAAAGTTTTTATTTATTTTTAACCAATAAAGGATAAAATTTCAGCAACCTTAACCATCTAGTGATTGAGAAACTTGAAGTAAGAGTAGAACCCCAGCATTTTCATTATCGATTTTACCTTATTATTAACATTTGCAAGATACATCTCCTTCCCCGCCTTTTTTGTTTCAACCAGAATATTTGCCAGTGATCCTATCCCTGTGGATGATATATAACTTACATGCAAAAGATCTATAACTACGCTGCTCCATTTTTTATTCTCTGACAGGGCTCTGGTTACGGCTTCCCTGAAAGGAATCGAGTTTTTTGTATCAAGGTAACCCTCGAGTTTAATTATCAGATTTCCCGAATCACCCTCTGAGGAGAAGTCGGTAATTTTGATACCGGAATCCAGTTTATTGAAAATATCTATATGTGTAGAAGTAAAACTCATATCTTTTCCTGCTTATTTTTTATATGTGCCGAAACCAGTGTCACATCGTCTGCGAAATCACCCGAATTCATTATGCCCCGCATATTTTTTAAAACCTCATCGTTAAACTCCTGCTTCCGGTTGGATTGTAGAAATATCTCTTCTATCTTTTTTTCTTCCAACAGCTTCCTACCTTTTCCTTCTATCTCTACAAGACCGTCTGTATAAAGTATAATTCTGTTATCGGGTTCGATATCAATTCTCCTATCATTATAAATTACCTCTTCGGAAAATCCCAATGCCGTTCCCTCAACATGGAGTTTTTCACAGGAAGATCGATTTCTTATAATATAGATGGGCATGTGACCGGCGTTTGAGAAAGTGAAGTTATATTTTACAAGGTCCAAAATACCTGCAGAAAAAGAAATCAATATATCGGGGAATCTTTTCAGCTCATGACAGACCTTTTCGTTTAA
>QNBH01000246.1 GCA_003645645.1 Spirochaetota bacterium
ATTTATATATTACTATGAAAAATATCCAAATCAGTATTGAAGATGAACTCCTTAAAACTGTAGATCGGTTAGCAGCAATCTCTAAACGAACCAGGTCTGCTATTGTGAGGGAAGCTGTAAAAAACTGGGTCAGGCAAAAAGAAATCAAAGCTTTCGAAGAAGAATGGATCAAAAGGCTCAAGAAGATTCCGCAAGAGGTGGAAGACTCTGATGCTTGGATGAAAGCAGAGCAATGGGATGATGGATGAACCGCGGTGATGTATGGTTAATCAATTTGGGTGGACGTGTTGGTACGCGGCCAGTAGTAATCCTAACCCGTCAAAATGTACTGGAATACCTCAATAAGGTCACAGTGGCGGAAATAACCACCAAGGGTAAGGGTTATCCGACAGAAGTTTTCATAAATCAAAAAGCCGACCTTTCAAAACCATCATTTGTTCAGGCAGACAATCTTCATACAGTGCTAAAAAACAAGCTGGAAAAATATATTGGTAGATTAGATCGGGAAATCATGCATGAAGTTTCACGTAAAGTGGTTTTAGCTCTTGAACTGGAAGACAGCTTGACTGATAACTAATGATTTTACTCAGGTTATTCTGCCTTTCTCCTATAAAGGAAATGGATTGTTATTAAAAAATAATATGATTATCTTTAATATCTGAGAAATAGGGATATTCTCTCCATGGCCTTCTCAACGTTTTCTCTGGAATTAAATGCACTCAACCGAATGTAACCTTCTCCGCATTTGCCGAAACCGCTGCCGGGAGTGCATACAACGCCTGCTTTTTCCAGAAGCATGTCGAAAAACTCCCACGAGTCTGTTTCTGTTTTTACCCATATATAAGGAGAATTATCTCCCCCTGTGCATCTATATCCGAGTGAGCTCATGCTGTTACGAATTATCTTTGCATTTTCCAGGTAAAATTCGGTAAGCTCTCTCACTTCCTCTCTACCTTCAGGGGAGAATACTGCTTCTGCAGCCCTCTGGACAGGATAGGATACTCCGTTGAACCTGGTGGCCTGTCTTCTGTTCCAGAATGCATGAAGTTGGTGTTTTTTCCCCTCTCTATCGTATCCCATACAGTCATACGGAACGATAGTGAAGGCGCACCTTATGCCGGTAAATCCCGCGGTTTTTGAGAAGCTCCTCGATTCAATGGCCACCTCCCTCGCTCCTTCTATCTCGTAGATAGAATGGGGAATACTATCATTCCTGATAAATGCTTCGTATGCTGCATCAAAGAGGATGAGAGAATTGTTCTTCCTCGCATAATCGACCCATTGGCTTAATTTTTCTCTGCTAGCCGTGGCACCGGTGGGATTGTTTGGAAAGCAGAGGTAGATGAGATCCACCGGTTCTCTGGGTGGATCTGGCACGAAACCGTTCTCCTCGTTGGATTCGAGATAGACCAGGCCTTCGAATCTTCCGTCCTTCCATCCCCCGGTTCTTCCGGCCATCACATTTGTATCCACATAAACAGGGTATACAGGATCCTGCACGGCAACTCGAGTATCCATGGAAAATATTTCCTGGAGATTTCCGGTGTCGCATTTCGCCCCATCGCTTATGAATATCTCTTCTGCGCTTATATCGGCTCCTCTTGAGCGAAAGTCGTTTTCCGCTATTGCCTCCCTCAGGAAGAGATACCCCTGCTCCGGACCGTATCCCCTGAAAGTCTCTTCCTCGGCCATTTCATTTACCGCACTGTGAAAGGCTTTTATACATGCATTGGGGAGTGGTTTTGTCACATCCCCGATTCCCATTTTGATTACCTCCCTATGGGGATGTTTCCCCTGGAAATCTTCCACTTTCTTCGCGATATGAGAGAATAGGTAGGATGCCTTTAACTTGTTGTAGTGTTCGTTAATGAAAATCATGGAGTAACCCCCTTCAGGTAAAGTTATAGGCGGATTATAAAATATTCTGGTTGTTTTCTTCTACCGTCTATTTACTTTCTTAATTTTTTAGCCTACCGCAGTAACTAATAGGACTTTACAGGCAACTCTTTTTTAAGCGCTGCGAGGGCGCTCAAGGCAAGAGAGACCATCTCCCTTTCACCTGGTACTATCTCCACCTTTGCAATAAAACCTGTCCGCTCTTTTATCAATTCCGTCAATTTCTCATCATGGGCCATCCCTCCCGTCAGGATGATTCTGTCCACATCTCCTTTAAGAGTTGCCCCGTGCATTGCTATCTCTTTGCTGATCTGATAGGCCATCGCCTCGAACACTAAACCTGCTTTACCATCTCCTCTCTCTATTCGAGCGTGAAGTTCTTGCAGGTCGTTTGTACCACAGTAGGAGGTTATTCCTCCGTCCCCGGTAATTTTCCGTTTCATCTCTTCATAGGTAAAGCCATCTTTCATCGCCATTTCAAGTAGTTGCCCAACCGGAACACCTCCCGAACGTTCGGGAGAGTAGGGGCCTTCGCCATCGAGAGCGTTGTTTACATCAACAACCCTTCCCTTTCTGTGAGCACCAATCGAGATACCTCCACCCAGGTGTGCAACTATGAAATTGCACTCCTCGTATTTTTTCCCAAGAGATCTGGCTACCTCACGAGCGGAAGATTTCTGATTAAGAGCGTGAAAAATGCTTTTGCGTTCAATTTCCGGTATCCCCGACAGCCTTGCCACCTCCTCCATTTCATCAACCACAACGGGATCGGCTATAAAGGCGGGTGAATCTGATCTGGAAGCAAGAGTGTAGGCAAGAATTCCCCCGAGATTGCTTGCATGCTCTCCGTATTTTGCTGATCCAAGGTCATCCAGCATGGCGTCATTAACTGCATAAACACCGCTTTCTATGGGTTTAAGAAGACCGCCTCTTCCGATGAAGGCATCTATGGATTTTAAATTAACCCGGTTTTCGGATAGAAAATTCTCTATTAGTTTGAGTCTGAAATCGGTCTGTTCTGAGATTTTTTTATAGGGCTTTAACTCATCCGTGGAATGGGGAATGGTTTTGCTTACAGTCTCTTCATCGTTGGCAAAGAGTGAGAGTTTTGTAGAGGTTGAGCCTGGGTTTATTACAAGGATTAAAAACCTCTCTTTTGTAGAAGATCCGTTCATGATTTACCGCCTTTTCTATTCAACTTTACTAAATAGCGGATAAAAATCAAGTAATGAAAATAGGTATGTTACGGTTCCCGGTTTTCATTCTTGACTTTTTGATCGATCGTTTCTATATTGATCATCTAATTGTAGCCGGAAGAATAGGTATAAAGAACTTTCCAATAGGAGATACAATGGCTAAAACACACAGAGGCAGTGGGATTCGAGACCAGTACAACAGAGGACGGGGGGAATGTCCTGTCTGTAAAAGAAACGGTATCAAGATCGTGTATGAGTATGAGGTCGATAACAAAAAGATGAATGTGTGCAAGCAGTGTAAAGCTGCATTATCGAGCGGTAAAAAGAATATTGAGGTGCTTTCCGGATAGA
Organism: Spirochaetota bacterium; assembly: GCA_003645645.1. Taxonomy (GTDB): domain Bacteria; phylum Spirochaetota; class Spirochaetia; order SPDA01; family B32-G16; genus B32-G16. Next base: position 3,444 of record QNBH01000246.1, read on the forward strand.
GTTGGTTTTAAAGCGTATGCAGGCAAATACCATACTCTTAATCTATCTGATATTTTTTGCAGGTGAGTTTTTATTTGAAAATCTTTTAACACTGCTTAATATAAAAACTGCTTATAGAAATAAAGACTCTGTGCCCGCACCGTTTCAAAAGTATATAGAAAAAGATAAATACACCCTTTCTGTAGTATACACAATTGAGAGAAGCAAATTTAACCTATTAACTTCTGTTCTTTCCTCAGGTTTTTTACTCTTTGTGGTACTTTCTGGTCTGCTCGGAAAGGTCGATTTATTTGTATCCGGAATGCATTTGCATCCTTACTTGCACGGTATTATATACATTTTTCTTATCTCCCTTATATTCAAGCTTTTTTCCATTCCCTTCTCCATCTATTCTCAATTTGTAATAGAAGAGAAGTTTGGCTTTAACCGAATGACCTTGAGTCTGTTTTTTAAGGATTTAATTAAATCTTTACTTGTCTCTGCCGTTATTTCCACCCCCCTTCTGCTGGGACTTTTCTGGTTTATGGACTCTACGGGAAGATTCTGGTGGATTTTTGCATTTCTATTCGTTGCACTGTTTCAATTGGTGATAACCGTTCTTTACCCGCTTGTAATAGCTCCTCTGTTCAATAAGTTTAGTCCACTGGAAGAGGGCTCTCTCAAGGAGAAGCTGTACAATCTGGCAAAGAAACTGGCCTTTCGTACGAGTGGGATTTTTGTAATGGACGGAAGCAAACGGTCAAGGCATTCGAATGCCTATTTTACGGGGCTTGGGAAGGTTAAACGGATTGTTTTATTTGATACCCTGATTCAAACTCTTACAGAAAACCAGCTTGCAGCGGTTCTTGCCCATGAAATCGGGCACGAGAAAAAACACCATGCAGTTAAATATCTCTTCCTGTCTCTTCTGTTGATGATGGCAGCCCTGTTTATAATAGATCTCCTTTTAAGGTTTGACCCTCTCTACCTCGCGTTTGGTTTCAAGCAGGCAAGTTATCACGGTATTCTGGTAATAATCAGTTTCTGCTCCGGTCCATTTACCTTTTTTCTGACCCCCCTCTTTACTTCCTGGTCGAGAAAACACGAATATGAAGCCGACAGATTTGCCGTAAATGCTGTAGAGAATAAAGAAAATCTGGAAGAGGCACTCATCACCCTGGGAAGGGAGAATCTTACAAACCTTTCACCCCATCCGCTCTACAGTTTTTATCACTATTCTCACCCTACACTCGGAGAGAGAATAAGGGCTATTGAAAAATACAAACCGGAGAAAGGGGTTTGAGAAGCTGCAGAGAAAGGGATGTTGCCGGTGCATTGCTTATCGGGGGAAGGCCGTTTTTTGTATCGCCTGCGATACGCCTTTTCTATCAGAGAGCTTTATACGTAAACACTTGACCTGCACCCCATTTCTTGGAACAACTAAAATACGGATATAATCCAAGAAAAAGGTGTAGTGTCTAGCGACAATTAAACAGACAAAATATCCAGTAAGGCAGCCCATGAAAAATTGCAGCCTCAAGAGCTTCAATGGTAAGCTTAGAGATGAATGTCTTATTGGAATATCAATTTCATATTTTTCTATCAATGCCTTCAGTGACTTTTAGATGGATTGTTGAGCATGAAAAGCTGCTATATGCTGTCATTTCTCCAAGCATGCGTGGCCAGATTTTTTTCTGGCAAGCTCGAATCTGAGGGACAATAATCTCTAAACTTACCGACTGGAAGCCTTTACCGAATATATCTGCATTCGGTAATTCCAGGGCATCCAATCTTTAAGGATTTAGCGCCACCTCAACCGAATCTCTCTCTATCTCTGTGAGGTAATCAAAGGGATTTACCTTGCACAAGATGCAGGTATAAA
>QNBH01000247.1 GCA_003645645.1 Spirochaetota bacterium
AAGAATCTTAAAGGAGGTATCCAAAAACTCAACGTCCAAAGTCTGCGGAGGAAAGCCGCAAGAAGCCGGGTAAAAATAAACCTTGTTTCTACCCCTTGCCGGGTTAAGGGAAAATCGTTTACCTTCCGGGAACACAGAAGTCCTTAAATCCTCGTTGATGGTGATTAAGACCTTCGGGTTTATTTCCTTTTCAGGTATGATTTTATCGGGCATGTAGTCATACTCGAGCATAATCCCTTCTTTTTCTTCGGCTTTAAGGCCGGAAAAATCCAGATAACAGCCGGGTTTATTATCCCCGCGTAATCGGAAATCTACTCCCATTCCCTTAACCGTCGGATGCGCTTCAAAACTTATACCCTGGTAAAAATCTCCTATCCCGGCTCCCTTTATTAAAACTTCTCCTTCTTCGGTATCTGTTTCAAGCTTGAAACTTTTTATACCAAGCCCTTTCTCTACCGGTATTCTAATATCAATATATTCTCCCCAGGTTGTAGGTAGCATAAACCTACCAGCCTTTTCATCACCAGGCGGGAAAATGACAAGGAAAAGGGGAGAAACTTCTGATAAATAGGTTAAGCTAAAAGCACTATCTTCGGAAATAACGGTAACTGGTTCTTTAAGAGTGTAGAGAGGTGTTTCCCTCCTTACCCTTCCATCCCTCGATTCAATAAGCCTGCCTTCCGATCCCGGGCCTGCATCCGGCTTTTCCAGAACAGTTATGGTTTTCTCGTTGTTTATAGTAAAACCGAAGTCTCTGACCTCTCCGCTGCAGGAAGCCAATACAAACAGTAGAAGAGAAAGCCAAACCAATAAAACCATCAGTCCATTGCAATAACGCTTTTTGCCAGTAATTCTGCCACCTCCCTTTTACGTACAGGAGTAAGTTCCGGTGCCTGCCGAAGGAAACTTTCGAACCTTCCCCGGAAATTATCGGGTTTACGGGGAAGCTCCAGAACAGATTCAAAGAGCTTTCTCCCCGAAGGTTCGAACCTGCGGTTCAGAATAAACAGCATGCTGCAGAGATTTTTAATAAATCCGGCAGATGATACCAGATAAAAAAAGTTATCTGCTCTGGCTACAGCGGCATTTAGATCGAGAAGATAGTGTTCCATTGTTGACTGGCAGGCAGTATGAAGCATTTTCCAGAAAACCTCCGGCAGGTTTTTAAGCTTCTCCTTTGTTCTATCTATCCAATCGCTCTTTTTATTAAGAACTTTACCCTTCTCTATCCGGTAGAACATGTAGGTACCGGTTTGCCTGAAAACCCAAAGGTGTTCTTTGGTGCTCAAGAGTATGTTGTCTATCCGTGAGATATCCTTGAACTCCACTCTTACCGGCAGGTCTTCGAGCAGGAATCTGTCCTTCTTTTGTTACACTCGAAGTTTCGAAAGCACCTGCATCGGAGAAAAGCTTCCTTCGTTTTTCGGCTGAGGGGATTTTCCCCTGGTAGTAAACATCCAGACTCAAGAAAAAGTAGGGATCGTAGATATCCATATCGGCCCATTCGGCTATGGTTATTGTATCGACTGAGTCCCACTCTTTGAGTCTGCCGGCAAGATCATTTGCGATTCTCTCTACTTTTCGCTTCATGGCAGAGATCATATCACAAATTGTTTGCTTAAAAAAGCCATATATGTCATTGTTATATGGATGAATCATCATTTAATTTTCCTTACATGCATTGAGCCTCCCGGAAACCTGCAAAAAGAGATGATTTCTCTAAGAAGAGTACTTTTTCGTGAAGCGGGAGTAGTTTCCGCCCTCGTTCTGCCCCCGATTGTTCCGGTTTTCTTCTCTGCCGGGGAGCCTGATGAGAGAAGCCTCGATACCCTGATCTCTGCCTGCGAGGGGATATTCTGCACAGAAGAGATCGTAATTTATAAAAATTCCATTTTTATCTCACTTAAAAACAAAGAGTTATGGCAAAAAATGCGAGAAACGTTTGCATCGAATGAAGAAAAAACTCTTTTCGAACCATTTCCAGGTATCTTTCTAGCCTCTGAGATAGGAGATATCGATTTATCCGAACAGGAGCTAAAGAAACTCTTATCCGTTCCACCACAACATGGTGAATATAAATGGAAGAGCTCTAATTTAACCGTTTTAAAAATATACTACGAAACACAGGAGAAATGGTGGGAGAACCTCTTCTGGGAGACGGTTTTCTCCCGAAAGATAAAAAAACCACAGTAGAGTTGATTACTCAAGTCTTCCGTGCTATTACCACCCTGTTACGTCCGGTCTCTTTTGCCTCGTAAAGCGCCCTGTCTGCAGCCTCGCTAAGCTCTCCAGGATCACTGAAATCGGGAAAAGCGGCGATGCCGCAGCTGAAGGTTACAAAAAAATTGCCGTTATCTGCCTGCTGTTTAATATGGGAGAAGTTTTTTCTTATTTCGTTCATTATCCTCTCTGCATTTTCAGCATCGGTGTTAAGTAAAATTACGCCAAACTCCTCTCCCCCGTATCTACCAATTATATCTGTTGAACGAAGTCTCTCCTTAAGAAGTCTCGACAGCCCCTTGATTACTCTGTCTCCGGTGATATGGCCGTAGGTATCGTTTACCGATTTGAATCGATCGATGTCAATCATTGCGAAGCATATTTTGCCCTGGGTACGTCTGGAGCGCATGACCTCCCTGGCAAGCTGTTCTTTAAGGTTTGAGTGATTAAGGAGTGCTGTAAGAGAATCTCTCTCCATAAGATAGCGCATACTTCTCGTCCGCTCCGCTCTGTTTGTAATCGAGGCAATGAGATGTTCCGGCTTTATTGGTTTTGTGAGAAAATCATCACCTCCACATTGAATCGCGGTAAGCTGTTTATCCGTATCTTTTTCCACAGAGAGAAATACAATGGGTATGCTCACAAAAGCTTCCTGCTGTCGAATAATCGAGGCCAGCTCAGGCCCCTTGCATCCCGGCATGTACATATCCATCAGTATCAATTCAGGCTTAGCTTCGATCAGCACTTTCACAACCTGCTTTGGATCCGAAGCCACGGAGGTTATCATCCCCGCCTGCTGTAAGACGAGCGCATAATAGGAGACCTGCTCCGGATCGTCATCAACTATGAGAATATGAAAGGGATGGTTGTCCTTTTTATCGGTAAGACTTTCGATTCTGTCTATGAGCCGGGTTATATCAATCGGGTAAAGGAAAAAGGCGTCTCCTCCCGCCCTGACCGCTCTCAACCGAGTGTCAAAGTCTTCATGTTTTGAGATAAAAATAAAACTCACCATTCCCCAGAACTTCTTCTTGATTGCAGAGAGCTCACTCATAACGCCGGAAGAGCTATCCAGAAAGGAAGTTTCTACAATAACAGGTTGTTTCCTCTCTTTGGTGTTCTGAAGATACTCTTGAAGCTCAGTGGCATTTTGCATAGGTTTTATACTGAAACCAAAATAACCCAGTTGATCTATCAGGTCTTCCTTATGCGCTCTATCACCTACTCCCAAAAGGAGAACATTTTTCTCACCTTCTGTGGGTAATCCGTTGACAGTCCTCTCAATCTGTTTTTCTCTCTGTTCCATGCTGATCTCCGACTTTTTGTTTATATAGAGATAATTAAGTTCTTTAATAAATGTGTCAAGCTCAACTATCCTATCCTCGGTCAACTCCTCTTGTTTTTCCAGTACAACTTCGAGAAGCACCTCCATTTTTCGAGAAGTCTCGGCTATATCGGCATTCCCGAAAGTTGCACCGGCTCCGTAAAGCTTATGCGCCAACAGATGCAATCTCTTTGCCTTTTCTGTATTTTTCCTCTCTTTTCTTATTTCTTCAAGAATATTCTGCATCTCATCCAATCTTTTCGGAAGCTGGCTCCAAAAAGACTCACTTAAACTTTTCAGCCTCTTTTTGATTCTTTCGGAAATATTACTCACAAAACAAACCTTTTTTTAGTTCTATTTTAGTTGAATAACAGCAATAAATTCAATATTCTTAAAGTTGCCATGATAGAAGAGAAAAAACTCACACCCAGCCTGGAAGACTATCTGGAAGCAATTCTTACTCTTGAGAAAGAGAATAGAGTGGCCAGAGTTAAAGATATTGCAGAACTTCTAAATGTACAGATGCCTTCTGTTACGGGGGCGCTGAAAACTCTTAAGCAAAAGAATCTTATAAATTACGAGAAAAACTCTTACATAAGTCTTACTAACAAGGGAATTTCTGTTGCAGGAGCAATTCAGGATCTTCACTCGGCGGTTTATCTGTTTCTAGAAAAAATTCTTCTCCTCCCTCACGAGGAAGCATCGGATCAAGCCTGCAAAATCGAACACATTATATCATCCGAAACTGCCAGGAGACTTAAAAACTGCACCCGATTCCTTCTAAAAGAGCTTTCAAAGGACGAAGGTAGGCTAAAGTCAAACTGGGAGAAGATATTAACGCGATAACTTGACCACCGGCAGTTAAAATCAGTATAATCAATTAATCGAAGGCAAAGGCATAAGCGCAGCTTTCTAAACATGAATTGGAGCAGACATATCATGCTACGCTCCAACTGCAGCTAAACCCAGCTGGATAACGGGATGTAGCCTAGTGGCTAAGGCGCCTGCTTTGGGAGCAGGAGATCGGAGGTTCAAATCCTCTCATCCCGATAACTAAAATCTTGCGTCCATAGCTCAACTGGACAGAGCAACGGCCTTCTAAGCCGTGGGTCGGGGGTTCGAGTCCCTCTGGACGCAATAGACATCATTCAACCAGAGGCTGTGATTAGTAGTAATTCCTCCTTTAAATTACAATATTTGCGGGGGGTTATAAATGACAATTCAGGGTTGGCCCCTCAGGAGGTACATTCTCCTGCCGCTGGTTTTTTTTATCCTTTATTCCGGGTCTTTTTTCCTCCTATACCGGTATCTTCAAACAGAGACAATCGTAACCACTATCATACCCGTCTCTGCAGTTGCGATATTTTTTGGCTTACGTATGGGGCTTATCACAGCCATGGCCTCGATTCCGCTTAATCTTCTGCTTCTTCATACAAGAGGAGAATCACCACTTCCGGCAATTACTCAAGCCGAGTTTATTCACAGTTATACTTTGATTTTTCTGGCAAGCCTTGTAGCAGGGTGGATGAGTGATACGAGAAAAAAGTACCATATCCAGATAAGCCTCTTACAGAAGACACAGGAAGATTTAAAAAGCCGCACCAGAGAGGCAGAAATGCTTCGGGGTGTTGCCTCCGCAGTTGCCTCTACAATCGAGCTGGATAGTCTGTTAGAGTTGATTTTACAGCAT
>QNBH01000248.1 GCA_003645645.1 Spirochaetota bacterium
GATTGCATGGGTAACCCCTTAAGCTTATGCAGATACAGCTTAAGAATCTGTAGTTGCTCGTTGTAGTAGTATTTGATGTACCAGGCGTGCTTCTTTAGCGTACCTACCGCTTGGCAGGCCGGACAGACATGAGTGCCGAATAATATAACAAATTGGTTTAAGAACTTTCTTAAAGTCTTAAGCCTTTCCGCTTAATATAAAGTATGATGAAGACAGTTGTTTGAGGGCGGGACAAATTTCTATTTACTATAGCTGTGTTTGTCCCGCTTCCTCTTCCTCCATTTCTTACAAGTCTAAGAAAAAAATATGGGACATTTTAAGAATTTTTTCAACTTATAAGCGGGAGCCTACACTTGTGGTCGGTTTCTTTTTGAAGTATACTACCATATATATGTATTCCTTGAAACTTCTGTTGCGAAGCGAAGTAAAGTTTCCTGTGTGGAAGAAGGGTGTAATGAAGTGGAATTAGATACTACGAGCCACATTCCAAAATATGCACAGATTCGGAACTGGATTCAGGCAATGATCAGTCGCGGAAGAATACGGAAGGGAGACAAACTGCCGACAGAGGAAGAACTGGCGAAGATGTTCAACGTGAACCGCATGACCGTGAGGCAGGCCATCGACACGTTCGTAATACAGAAGATGGTAGTACGTCAAAGGGGACGGGGGACGTTCCTCGTAAACGAGAAACCGCAGGAATTAGTATACGAGCTCGACAACATTACCAGCTTTACCGACAAGATGAAAACGATGGGCATTACTCCCTCCACACAGACTTACGAGTCGGATGTGATCGAAGCGACGGACGAGATCGCCGATATCCTTCAGTTGGGTTCGGACCGCCGGGTGGTCTATCTGTGGCGCGCCAAACTGGCGAACAGGGAACCGGTTCTGATTCAGCGACATTACCTCCCGTATCAGGAGTTCAAGGACATTCTCGAGATGGATATCAACCAGTCTCTCTATCACCTCCTGGTGGAAGAGTTTGCCATAACCCTTCATCACTCGACGCAAATTTTCAGTGCGTCCCTTGCGACCGAGGAGGATCAAAAGATATTCGGCATATTCGGCCCATTCCCGTGCATCGTTCTCGAAAGTGTAATATATGACGAGAGCAACATCCCCATCGAGCTCCTCTACTCAACGTATCGCGGAGATCGATACCGATTCGAGGTGCATTCGGGACAGTACATTTTTCAAAAGTAGGACCATCAGAGAAAACTAAAATGAAAGTACTGATCTGCGGCAACACATCGGAATTACCTGTCCGGAAGTTACTCGATATTTTCCCCGGCGTGTGGACCGTGTTATCGGTTTCTCCAGAGGAGCTGTACACTCACATAGGTGATGCAGATGTGCTGATCCCGGAACATACCATGGTGGATGAGTCAACACTTGCAAGGGCGGAAAATCTGAAGCTTATACAGACCGGGCCCGGTTATGAGAATGTTCCGCTGTATTACTGCAGGGATATGGGAATCTATGTGGCGAATGCACCGGGTATCAATTCTGCGGCGGTAGCCGAGCAGGTGCGCGGGCTCGTCATATGTTGGTTGGGTTTCGGTAACACGGGTAGAGAAGTCGCAAGGAAGTGTGCCGAACTCTCGGTATGAAGATACTCGTGTGTTCCCGGCATCGCGTAGCTGAGGGTAAAAATGTGGAACAGGTCGGTTTCGAGGTACTGCTCGATGGTTCCGACGTGATAAGCCTGCATGTTCCCCTGAACGAGGAAACCAGGCACCTCATAACTCGGGATGAGATGCACAGGATTAACCGGAACGCTCTCCTCGTCAACACCTCTCGCGGGGGAGTGATCGATGAGATGGCCCTGATAGAAGCGCTCACGCACGGAAAAATCGCAGGAGCCGCCCTCGACGTGTTCAAGCACGCGTCCCTTCCGGTCGACAGTCCGTTGCGTGACCTCGGAAATGTCATTCTCACCCCTCACACTGCAGGAATGCCCGAAGGCCCGCATCTCCACAGGAAGCGGTATAAGTACTTTGTGGAGAACATCAGGAGAATCGAAGACGGTTAAAAACCCTTGCATATCGTGAACGGTTGAAGCCGTCCATCAGGCAGGTTATAAGGCGCCCCTTCATTTTCGTTGAGATTCACTACGGTTTGCAGAGGGCAAGGTCATCGTTACCGCAAATGCAACGAAGAAGACTCCGGCGGCCATCACATAGGTAGCGGAAAGGTCGAAGTGCTGTGCCAGTACGCCTCCCGCAAGGGGGCCGACGAATCCGACCGCGTGCATCGAGTATATGAGCCCGATCGATGTGGTCAGTATCCCTGGATGCGATTTATCGGCGGTAGAAGCAAGGATGATCGGGCTAATGGGGTTTGACAAACCGACTATCCCGGTAAGCACGAAGAGCAGCGCCATATCCTGTACGGCGATCATGGAAAGGGTCGCGATGAAGGAGATGAGCAGGGGCATGCGGATAGAATGTCTGAGCCCGTATCTGCCGTACATCATCACCATCAGTGGTTTGGATGCAATACCCATACCGAAATAGATCGACATCAGCAGTCCGATAGCGGCGGAGTTCATGCCGAACTTCTGTGCGGCCAATAGCGGGATGAAGCCTATCGATGCCTTCGATGCCGTGCCTCCCAGCGCATAGACGATGCCCAGAACGGTAACGGAACGGTCCCGAAAAACAGCTGCCACGATTTCCCCGATCTTTCCGCGAAGCGTGCTCTTGTTCCCTTCGATTTTCGAGAAATCCGGTAGTCTGCGGTATCTGTACATCAGAAGCGGTATCAAAACGGAGAACGGAAGGGTGAAGACCGCGACGGAAAGGCGCCAGCCGTTGGATTCGGCGATGAGACCCTGTAGGAGGGGAATGAGGCCGGTGCCGATATTTCCGGCCAGGGCGAAGAGAGAAATGGCCAGGGGTCGCATCTTGCTGAACCTGGCGGAAACGAGAGCGGTTCCGCATGGGTGGAACACGGAATTCCCGCCCCGTGCCAGAAAGACCAGGACGATGAGGATCCAGAATGAATCGGCAGCCGCCATGGAAAGATAGGCGAGAGATGCTATACCCAGTCCGGAAACGAGAATTTCTACTCTTCTTCCGCTGAGATCGGCGGCGAGAGAAGAAGGGAATACCATGAGAAAGGTGGCAAAGGTTGATGTACTGAGCAGGATCCCGACCTGGAATTCGGAGAGCCCGAAGTCGAGAACAATCAGAGCCAGTACCGGTGCCAGGAGACTGGTGTATCCGTCGCTGAAGCTATGGCTGACGGAGATCACGCCTATATCCAGCGTGTCGATCAACCGCATACGCCGTGTTTTAATTGTAGACATTGCCGATCCCGTGATGTCGGTGCACAATATGGTTCACGAGTTTTTTCTCCCTTTTTTCGACTTCCACTATGGGTCGAGCTCGGTACGTATTTGTGTAATTATATATACTTTTTACGCGCAGGTAAACACCCTTTTCGATGAAAATGTGACTTTACCTTGACATTGTTGGATATAAAGTATATACATTTATCCCACTTACGTGAGTTGTTAATGGCTTAAATGCTATTTATCTGGTAAGAATACTTAACAATTGTCTAGTATTAATCATTTGATAGGTATGTCATAATTGTTCCCGGAGGGGAACAATGACATACGTAGTACGCACAAATGATAGAAACAACCAACATGAAAGTAAACTTATCCAACATCTAGGAATCATAAGTGGAATTTTTAATGAGTGTAGGTTATCTGATCTCATTGACCGGCATATCGAACAGAAACGACGGAAGGTGATGGTTGGGCAGGCAGTGCAGGCAATAATCCTGAATGCACTCGGTTTTACTGGCCGGGCTCTGTATTTAACACCGCGGTTTTACGCAAACAGACCGGTAGACCTACTAATCGGTAAAGGTTTAGGAGCTCAGGACCTCCATGATTCATCGTTAGGGACAGCCCTGGATACGATCTACGAGTTCGGCATAACCGAACTGTTCTTCCGGGCAGCACAGAAAATATGCAACGGGTAGGGGATTCCGACACGATTCGGCCATTTGGATTCAACGACCTTCGGCCTTCATGGTGTGTATAACAGCGAAGAAGATGAAAGTGAGATACCTGAAGGGGTCATACACATCACAAAAGGCCATTCGAAGGATAAGGCGCCGGAGTTTAACCAGGTGGTGCTACGGCTGATCTGCACTCATAAGTCGAGCATTCCTTTGTGGGCTGAGGCATTGAGCGGGAATACCAGCGACAAGAAAAGTTTTGTCCGTACGGTGAAGGAGTTCCAGAAACAGTTCGACCGGGAGCGGATGCCGTATATGGTGATGGACTCGGCGTTCTATACCAGAGAAAACCTTACAGGTTCCGGTGATTTCAAGTGGGTAACGAGGGTGCCGGAGACGCTCAGAGAGGTAAAAGAGTTCTACCGGGAGCTTGAGGTAGAAACGATGCTGCCCCTGGCCGAATGATACCGGTATGTGCCGCTTTACAGCCGGTACGGCGATGTGAGGCAGCGGTGGCCGATTATCCACTCCGAGCAAGCGTATGAGCGGGAAATCAAGACTTTTGAGAAGAACCTGGAAAAAGAACGGGAGCGTAATGCCGAAGATCTGAAGCATCTTCGCAATGAAGCCTATGCCTGTTTCGCCGATGTGGAGAAAGCGGCACAGCGGTTTAGTAAACGGCTGAAACATCAAAAGTTTGACTACACGATCTATTTCCGCAACCGGTACAACGGGAAGGGTCGTCCGTCAAAGGATGCGCAGCCTGAGATGGTGCAGTGGTATATCGACGTAGCCATAAGTGATGATGAGCAGGCCATCGAGGAGACAAAAAAGCGCAAAGGGATATTTGTTGTAGCTACGAATGAACTGGACACTTCGGTGTTGAGCGACATGCAGCTTCTCGAGGCATATAAAGACCAGGGGATTTCGGTTGGGCGGGGGTTTCGTTTTCTCAAAGATCCGTTGTTCTACGCAGAAAGCCTGTATCTGAAATCGCCGAAACGCATCATGGCACTTCTTATGGTCGTGAAACTGTCGCTGTTGAACTATTCGATCGCGGAGATGAGAGTACGAAGTGCCTTGAAAGAAAATCGACAACATATCTGGAACCAAAAAAATAAACCCACCGATAACCCAACGGTCAGGTGGGTGTTCATGATCTTTGAAGATGTGTTGTTGC
>QNBH01000249.1 GCA_003645645.1 Spirochaetota bacterium
ACTCTACCTGAAGATCTTCCACTTCTGAAAGCGTGTCCATGCTCATATTCAAAACTATCTCCACAGTTTTGTATCAAAGGCTTCTCGTAAGCCATCGCCTATAATACTAAAAGAGAAGACTGCAAGCACTATCATGATTCCCGGAAACACCGTTACCCACCATTGCCCCATAAGCAAAAAATCCCTCCCCTGACTGAGCATTGCTCCCCGTTCCGGGGTGGAAGGTTCGATTCCTACTACAAGAAATCCCAGGGCGGCGGTGTAAAGAATTGCATCTGCCAGAAGCAGGGTTAAATATACAAGAGCCGAGGGAAGTATATTAGGCAGGATATGGCGTGTAATAATCCAGGAGTTGCCCCCGGCAAGAGCCCTCGAGGCCTCCACATAAGAAAGGGTTTTTACTGTTAGAACCGACCCTCTGACGATTCGAGCCATGCCCGGGATGTAAACCAGTGCTATTGCGAGCATGGCATTTTCAAGCCCCGTTCCCAGAGAGGCTGCTATGGCAAGTGCAAGCAGGAGGGGAGGGAAGGCGGGGAAAACAACCACGATGCGCATGATTATGATGTCGATAATACCTCCAAAATATGCAGAGACAACCCCAAGGATTGTACCGAACAGCACGGTAATTAAGATAACCATATAGCCTACCTTAAGAGAGATTGAACCTCCGTAGATTATTCGAGATAGGAGATCGCGACCCAGATTATCCGTTCCCAGGGGATGCTCCCAATTTCCCGCCCAGAATCCTGGTTGAAACTTATTCTCCAGTTGTGGTTCTATGGTGTCGTAGGGGGCGGGGAGTGGCGAGAAGATAGAGATAATGATCAGGGCAAGAGCGATATATACCCCTGGTACTGCCAATCGATTCTTCTTAAACTGGGATATTCTACGGAAAAAAATCGCTGTCTCTGTTCACAGATAAGCCCCTCTAATCGAATCTTATTCGTGGATCAATATAGGCGTATGGATAATAAACGATTATATTTACAAGTATAAAAAGGGAAGAGACAACAAAAACTACCCTCTGAACAACAGGGTAATCTCTGTTGTAAATAGCCCTTACCAGCAGCCTGCCGATGCCAGTCCAGGCAAAAACCGTTAAATGGTCGACGGGTGTGTTCCACTTGCTTGCAGAAGTTACTCCGAGCAGAATCCCGAAAAGCGTTGCAATTAACATGGCGAAAAGGGTAAGCTCAAGTGTGGCAGGGAACCTGGAAAAAATTAAATTAAATATTAAAATAATATTTTAACATAAATAATAATAAATGGAATTAAATATAGGTTATTAGTTAAAATTAACTTTCTGTTGCAGGCAATTTTTTGGCATTTTCTCCCTTTTTTTGTTTGATTATTATCTTTTAATGGATAAAGATGCTTAAAAATACGACAAGACCAAACAGATCTGTAGGCCAATTGTTGTACAGAAGCCCGATTCCCGCTGCTAAAAGAATTATTCTTGATATAATATGCAGTCTCTTCTCTATAAAACCTATCACACCGGTGCCAATACAGTACATTCCAAGTACTGCGGGTGCAAGTGCAAGAATGAGTTCATAAATTTCAGCTGTTTCCAGAAGAAGAGCTGGTGACAGAACAAACATGTAAGGTACCAGACAACCGCCAACGGCAATTCTTACAGATTCGATGCCGGTTTGAAAAGGATTGGCATCTGCAAGACCGGCTCCTGCATAAGAGGCAAGAGCAATAGGAGGTGTAATGTCTGCCATTATACCGAAGTAAAATAAGAACATATAGGCTGCAATCACAGGTACATTGTTAAAAGCCAGCAGAGCAGGAGCCGTCATTGTGGCGGTAATAACATAGTTTGCGGTTGTGGGCAGTCCCATTCACAGTATTATGCTGGCTATCATTGCAAAAAACAATTGTAGGCACCAGCATGTTCCTGGCGAAGTGTAAAATTGCACCGGTAACATGCAGACCCAGACCCGTCAGGGTAAAAACACCGGAGATTATTCCTGCAGCAGCACATGCGGCAATAACCGGTAAGGCCATTCGAGCCGTTTCTACCATAATTTCAAAAAGCAAGGGAATGCTCATCTTATATTTGAGTTGATCATGCTTGCGCAGGATATAGACTACTATCAGGGAAAGTAGATTCAGCCCCAGAGCGGCAAAAATGCCCATCAGAGCTGCACGCATGGCGGATCTGCCCATGGCGAGAATAACAAATATTATTACGATTGGAAGTAACAAATAGCCTCTGGTTATAAGTAGAGTGCTTATTTTTGGTATCTTGCTGCGATCTAAACCTAAAATGTTAAGACGTTTGGACTCGTAGTGAATTACTATAAACCGGGATGTAAAAAAAGCAGAGCCGGGATCGCCGCAGCCTTTATAATCTGGTAATAACTTAGTCCTGTAAACTCTATCATCAGAAAGGCTGCAGCTCCCATAATGGGGGGAGTAATCTGACTGCCCGTGGAGGATGCAGCCTCAACAGCAGCAGCGAATGGAGGCTTATACCCGGAGCGTTTCGTCATGGGAATGGTAAAGGCACCGTTTCCAACCGTATTGGCCACAGAACTGCCGATGATCATACCGGAAAAAATGCTGGTTAAGATTCCAATCTTGGTAGTTCCTCTTACCATCCAGCCTGTCATTGAAACAGCCATATTGGTAAAGTACTCTTCCAGACCGGTTTTTCTTAAAATTACTCCCGGCATCAAATAGAGGTATATGAAAGTTGCAGAAATTGTGATGGGTATACCGAACACCCCTTCTATACTGAGGAAAGAGTGCGAGAATATCCTCTCAATGCTGAAACCTCTATGGGATAAAAACCCTCCTGGCATGTACGGACCCATATGCGCATAGGCCAGCATGACTACTGCCAGAACTGCGATCGGTGTGCCCACCACCCGCTGGGCTGCCGCTATCACCAGAACAACGCCTAAAACAGAAACGAGATAGTCCAGATGATTGTACATACCGACCCTGGCAATGATGTCCTCGAAGAAGAAAAATATGAATGTTTCTATCATAGGTGATACAAACAGAGGTTTTACAAAAAACTCCACATAAGCACCACCTTCGGCAATATCCAGAAGACGCAGATGCTCACCGTCTTCAAAAACCAGTGTATGATCTGCTACCACCTGACCTATCCGGAGGGGTACTGTTTTAAAAGAACGGTTCTCATACTCTAATCTAATGGTATACCCTTTTCTTTATGATATCTCACTGCCCCTGGATGAAATGGTATCGGTGCTATGTCTTTGGCGGCATTTTCAAGCTTGATTTGATCGCCCCTGGCATGGCTCTTTGCTATTTCGTCGGTTTTCTCGTACATAATTTTGGTGATGTTATATACCACATCTTCATCGATGTCGTTCAACACGTAAAGTACCATCCAGAAGGTAGGTCCCGAGTATGTTGCAGGCTTTATTGCAGAGCCCATTGTCGGCTCCTCTGCCGGTACGCTTGTACCGCAGGATGAGTACCGGCCCATGGTGCGAGATATATGTACCGATAACGATATTCTCCTTATAGCCGATGAAATCATGACAGGGGTAGGCCGTCCGGGAAAACCATTCTGCGTGGATCACTGGAGCGTAGTCCCCGATTTGATCACTTCAGCAAAAGGTCTGGCGGGTGGATATGTTCCAGCGGGTGCTGTTCTTGTAAGGCAAAAGATCGTTAAAACCCTTCTCGATGGCAGTGGTAGATTTATACACGGGTTTACTTATAACGGAAATCCTGTTAGCGTTACAGCAGGTAAGGCAGTTCTTAAGTTTGTCAAAACTCAAAATATAATGGAGAATGCCGAAAGGCAGGAGAATATACTCGGAGAGCTTTTAAAAGAGCTTCATCAAATTCCCATTGTAGGAGATATCAGGGGTAAAGGGCTAATGTGGGGGGTCGAATTGGTAATGGATAAAGGCAGCAGGGAGCCTCTCCCCCCGGGGAAAAAAGCCGCAGAGATGGTTACCCACTAATGTATGGCTCGAGGTCTGGTTATATATCACGGTTCAGGCATGGTGAACGGCAGAAGGGGAGATAATTTCCTGATAGCTCCCCCCCTTATCGTGGAAGAGCCCCAGATAAAAGAGATAGTAACAATTCTAAAGGAGGCTCTTAGTACAACTTCCGGAAAACTGCTTTAAATACGGGAAAAAGAGTGATGGGCAAAAAGATCATAAAACCTGTTATGTCTGCAGACGAAGCAGTAGAGTGTATCGGTGAAGGAAATACCGTAATGATAGGTGGATTTAACTACGGCGGTATACCCTACACTCTGGTTGATGCACTCATTAAAGCAGGTACGGGAAACTTAACCATTATCTGTAACGATACAGCCTACGAAGATGTGGGTCACGGTAAACTAATAAGTAACGGTCAGGTTAAGAAAGTTATAGGCTCACATGTTGGGTTAAACAAAGTTACACAGAAACTTTTTAATTAAGGCAGATTCGAGCTTGAGCTCTCTCCGCAGGGTACCTTTGTAGAGCGAATCCGTGATGGTGGCTTCGGCCTGGGTGGGATTTTAACTCCAACAGGTGTAGGTACTGCCGCAGAGGAAGGGAAACGCACAATAGAAATAAACGGAAAGAAGTATCTTCTCGAGTTGCCTCTCAGGGCAGATGTAGCACTTATAAGAGCATACCGGGCGGACAGGTACGGAAATCTGGTTTATTTCGGGACCAACAGAAATTTTAATCCAGTGATGGCAACCGCCGCAGATATGGTAATAGTCGAGGTCGACGCCATTCTGGAGGTGGGGTCATTTAATCCTAACGACGTGGTAACACCGGGCATACTGGTTGATATTCTGGTTTTAAGGGGGGACTCTTAACATGCTTCCCGAACTTGATGAAGTGAAAGCTCGAAATAGAACAGCAAGGAGAATCGCCCTGGAGTTTAAAGATGGGGATGTTGTGAATTTGGGCATAGGTATACCTACTCTGGTATCCGATTACATCCCGGAGGATGTGCGGGTGGTATTTCAAACCGAGAACGGCGTAGTAAGTGCCGGCCCCAAACCGCAAAAGGAAGATCTTCGGTTTATCGGGGCGGGAGGAAGGTGCCTCTCCCTTATTCCGGGCTCGGCCCTTGAGTCAAGTGATTTCAGCTTTGGTCTTAAAAGAAGAGGGCATCTGGATTATACCGGTGCTGGGGGTGCT
>QNBH01000250.1 GCA_003645645.1 Spirochaetota bacterium
CGATTATATATTTAATCCCTTCGAACAGGGCGATTCTTCGCTGGGACGAAGATACGGCGGCACGGGGTTGGGATTGTCAATATCGAGGAAGCTGGCCCAGTTGATGGACGGGAGTATAACTGTAGAGAGCGAAGAGGGTGAAGGCTCCGTTTTTACTATTACCCTGAGATTGCCGCCAGGTCATACGGATTCGGAAGAGAAAATAGAAGGAGGCTTTCTTACCGGATACAGCGCTACTGACTTGTTACATGAGGAGGCCGGATATACCAGTGAGGAGATGGTTAAGAACTGGCTTTCCGCTATGGATGGTGATAAAAATATGGAGAAAATTCTTCTAGAGGGAATCGCAGAGATTCCAGAAAAAATTTCCCGTCTCGAAGATGCCGTGTTGCGTAATATCAAGAACGACATAAAGTTTATTGCTCATGATATCAAGGGATTTACGGGAAATCTTGGTATGAAAGAGGTCGCAACTCTGGCTTCGGAGATATACGAAGAGGTATCAAAAGAAGGCTATAAACCGGAAAGGGTAAGGGAGCTTTTCTACAGGCTTAAAAGAGTTACAGAAAGTATTCCGGAAAAGTATCTTCGAATGGAGAGAGAACTGAAACCTGATGTAAGTAAAATACAGAAAGGATTCAGGGTGCTTGTAGCGGAAGACAACGTTGTAAATCAGAAATTGGTTCAGGCTCTTCTAAAGAAAACAGGGGTGAACCGTGATATGGTAGATAACGGCAGGAAAGCTCTTGAAATTTTAGATAAAAAAAGTACGATCTTTTTCTTCTAGATATGCAGATGCCGGTTATGGGAGGACTATCATATTTAATTTAAGCACAAGGAGTGTTGAATGAAAAAATTAAAGGGAAGTAAAACCGAGAAGAACCTTCTCACAGCCTTTGCCGGAGAATCCCAGGCAAGAAACAGGTATACCTATTATGCAAGCCAGGCAAAGAAAGACGGGTATATTCAAGTTGCGTACATTTTTGAAGAAACGGCAAACCAGGAGAAGGAACATGCCAAGAGGCTTTTTAAGTTTCTGGAAGGCGGAGAGGTGGAAATATCCGCTGCCTTTCCTGCAGGAGTTATAGCAAGTACCCAAGAGAACCTTAAGGCTGCAGCAGCGGGAGAAAACTACGAATGGACGGAAATGTATCCCGGGTTTGCAAGTGTAGCCCGGGAGGAAGGATTTGAAAACATAGCAGAGGTTTTCGAAGCCATAGCTGTGGCCGAGAAACAACACGAGAAGAGGTACAATGCTTTGCGCACTAACATAGAGAAGGGTAGAGTATTTAAAAGGGATAAGACGGTAGTATGGAGATGCCTCAATTGTGGCTACCTTCACGAAGGTGAAGAAGCACCCAAAAGCTGTCCTGCATGTGCCCATCCACAGGCATTTTTTGAAATTCTTGGTGAGAACTGGTAAAAAGGATGAAGGTAATGACGGAAAGACTTCAGATTTATAAGTGTGAAAAGTGTGGTAATATTGTAGAACTTCTTCATGAAGGTGTGGGAGAACTTGTCTGCTGTGATCAGCCCATGAGCCTCTTTGATGAAAAAACGGCAGATAAAAAGACCGAAAAGCATGTGCCCGTTGTGGAAAAAACAGAAAAGGGATATAAGGTTACGGTGGGAAGCACTCTCCATCCCATGGAAGAGAAACACTATATAGAGTGGATCGAATTGATTGCAGACGGTAAAACCTACCGCCAATTTTTGAATCCCGGAGATAAACCTGTAGCAGAGTTCTGCATAAAGGCCGGAAAAGTCCTTGCACGTGAATATTGTAATATTCATGGATTGTGGAAGGGTGAGTAGATAAAAGGAGGCTTACGATGCAAAAATATGTTTGTGATATTTGCGGATATATTTACGACCCGAAAGAGGGAGACCCCGATAACGGTGTTGAACCCGGCACCTCCTTCGATGACTTATCAGATGACTGGGTGTGTCCTGTTTGCGGAGCCAGTAAAGAAGATTTCTCGCCTGCCGAGTAAAAAAAGGTCGGGTCTTAGCGATAGCCGGGTCAACTCTCCGATATAAAGACCCGTCCCCGAGGGGGCACAATATCGAGCATTGTGTGCGTGACTCTCAACAATTCGGTTTAAGACGGAGAATCTCCCCTAACTTACAAGAGGAGCACAAATCTCGTTATACTTTCAGCTCCTTACAAGATTAGCCCTTACATGGCACATCAATCCAGCATCTACGGCAATTACCTTCATTTCATCGAGTACTTCCGGAGGGTAAGGCGAAAGATCCTTGAAGCTGGGATCGAGGGTTTTCCCTCCCCTGAAGCCGGCCAGCACATAACGGTCTGCACCTCTAATCAAATTTACAATTTCGCGGATGTCTTCTGCATCCACTATTCCCGGTACAACGGTGGTACGAAACTCATGGGGGATACCCGAGGATATAATGTATTTTAAAGATGAGAGAACTTTCTCCTCCAGATAAGGGGAGTTGCCTTTAAGAAGATGGTACTTTGAAAGAGAAGTTTTAACATCCATCGCTATGTAGTCGGGTTTGATACTACGAAGAAGCTCTGGAAATGTACCGTTTGTGTCAATTTTTACTTTCAAGCCAAGCTCGTGTATATAATCGATAAGCTCATCGATATCCTGGTGTAGGAGCGGTTCCCCACCGGTAATACAGACTCCCCCCAGTACGGCCTTACGTTTTAAGAGAAAGGAGCGAAACTCCTTAATGGGAAGCATATCAGAGTGAGGTGCTCCACTTACGAGCTCCGGGTTATGGCAGTAGGGACACCTGAGGTTGCATCCTGCCGTAAATACCGTACAGGCGACCTCCCCGGGAAAATCGATAAGAGTTGTTTTTTGCAGTCCCACTGCTGCTAGGGGCATAGTTTATTTTTTCCAGGTTACCGTTTTATATTTAAAGAAGTTCCATTTTCAGAAGCTTCTTCGTAGTTTTCGGTATCGGTAAGAATCTCTTTATCAATTATCGGCTTTTTAAAGGGTAACCTGTGGGCATACTCTTCTTTTTTGCCGCGATTCCAGTTTTTTACAGACCGATAGTAACCTACTATGCGGGTATAAACCTCAGTTTTACTGCCTTCTACATTTTGAAGCAGCTCTTTAAGAGCCTTTATTTCTGAGTCTATCTCTTTTATTGTTTTCATCTCTATTACCTCCAGTTTAAATGTATTTTTTTTAACCTTGTGCTATTTACAGCCGGGTTTTTGTTTTTTTATCTGAATTTTTAAATGCGAAAAAATAAAACCTACCTTAGCCAATAGCTCATCGCAATACGTATATAGTTACGATCGTAGATTGCGATATGCTCTTTGTCCGCCCAGGTCGGCTTTCCCACATTAAGTTCAACGGGAACCCGAAAGAATTTTCTCTTTTTCATTCTCGAGCACCACTATTTTCTCCTCTATTCTCCTTCTCTCCTCATCTGCACATTTGAAACATCTCCAGTGCTCACCAGGCAGATATCCGTGAACCGGGCAAACGGAGAAGGTGGGGGTTATTGTAAAGTAAGGCAGCCTGTAGTTGCAGGCGATTGCGCGGACGAGGTTTTTGCAGGCTCTCCAGTCTTCCACAGCCTCGTTTAAAAATCCGTGGAACACCGTACCGCCGGTATATCGGATCTGAAGTTCATCCTGAAGATCGAGGGCTTCGAAGATATCCTCCGTAAAATCCACAGGAAGCTGGGTCGAGTTGGTGTAGTAAGGTTCTTTAGTTCCTGCGGTTATAATATCTGGATACTGCTGCTTATCGTGTTTGGCAAGCCGATAGCTTGTGCTCTCCGCCGGAGTTGCCTCCAGATTGAACAGATCTCCCGTATCTTCCTGAAGATCGGCCAGATGTTTACGCATATAATCGAGCACCTCGAGGGCAAAACCCCTCCCCTCATGGGTGGTGATATTCTTTCCCAGAAAGTTAAGAAGACACTCATTCATCCCTACTATACCGATAGTGGAGAAATGGTTATTGAAGTGTTTAAGATATCGCCTTGTATAAGGGAAAAGACCCGCCTCCATCAATCTGTTTATAGTTTTTCGCTTTATAACCAGTGATTTTGCCGCAAGATCCATGAGATGGGTTAGCCGCCTGTAAAAATCGGTTTTTGAGTTTGTAAGATATCCGATTCGGGGAAGATTTATCGTTACAACGCCGATAGACCCTGTAAACTCATCGGAGCCGAAAAGCCCTCCCCCTCTTTTCCTGAGTTCTCGTTTATCCAGTTGCAGCCTGCAGCACATGGATCGTACATCAGCTGGATTGAGGTCGCTGTTTATAAAGTTCTGGAAATAGGGTGTACCGTATTTCGCCGTCATTTCGAAAAGCAGTTTTGCATTTTCACATTCCCAGTCGAAGTCACGGGTGATGTTGTAGGTGGGAATGGGATACTGGAAGCCGCGACCGTTGGCATCACCCTCTATCATGAGCTCGATAAAAGCCCGGTTTATGGTATCCATCTCTTCCTGGCAATCACCATAGGTGAAATCCTGCTCTCTCCCCCCTACTATGGCCGGCATACCGGCCATATCCACAGGAACCGTCCAGTCCAGGGTTATGTTGGTAAAGGGAGCCTGACTGCCCCACCTGGAGGGGGTGTTGACACCGAAGATGAAACTCTGAATACACTGTTTTACATCCTTAAAAGAGAGAGAATCGGCCTTTACAAAGGGAGCCAGGTAGGTGTCGAAGCCGGAAAGCGCCTGTGCACCAGCCCATTCGTTCTGCATTATACCCAGGAAGTTTACAATCTGTTGAATCAACGTTGACAGATGACGGGATGGTGAGGAGGTTATCTTATCGGGTACTCCTCCGAGCCCTTCCATTATAAGCTGGCGCAGAGACCAGCCTGCACAGTATCCGCTGAACATGGATAGATCGTGTATGTGGAAGTCGGCGTTTTTATGTGCCTCGGCGATCTCTTCTGGATATATGTTTTTAAGCCAGTAATTGGCGGTTATTGTTCCCGAGTTATGAAGTATAAGACCGCCGAGGGAGAAGTTTACATTTGCATTTTCATTAACCCGCCAGTCCGACCGTGAGAGATAGCCGTCCATTGTGGAGTTGATATCAAGCATCAGTTTGCGGGTATCCCGGATAACCTCATGGCGGGCTCTGTATATGATATATGCCTTGGCAA
>QNBH01000251.1 GCA_003645645.1 Spirochaetota bacterium
GAAGCCCCTTCTATGCAGAAATATCCGCTTTGATTCAGGTAGAAGTGCAGAATGCGCTTTCGGGTAAAAAGAGTGTTGAGCAGAGCCTTAAAGATGCACAAAAAGCTTTATCAGAAATTGTAGAATAAAAAAACTGATGGCCCCGGAGCCCGGGGCCGTTTTTCTGAAGGCTGAAAAATGTCCAGACGGCAGATGGGTTATTTGTTTCTGATACCCACGATGACAATCTTTTTTGCTTTCGCTATATATCCCGTTTTCAGAACGATTTACTTGAGCTTCTTTGAATACCGTCTTCAGTTCGGGAACCTGAAAAAATTCATTGGCCTCACCAACTATATGAAGATGTTTTCTTCAGAGAGATTCTATCTATCCTTAAGATTTACCATGCTGTTTACCTTCCTAACAGTCTCTATTGAGGTCTTTCTCGGCCTGATATTCGCTCAATTCATGAACAAGAACTATCCGGGAAAGTCTCTCTTGAGAGTTGTTGTGTTGATTCCATGGGCAATCCCGACAATTGTGAGTGGTTTTATCTGGAGATTTATGGTCGATGATATTTACGGGGTTGTGAATGGAATCCTTTTATCTCTTGGTATTATAAAGGAGTTTATTCCATGGCTCAGTCAGACTGGTTCTGCTACAGTAGTTTTACTGGTGGCTGATATCTGGAAAACAACACCTTATGTCTCCCTGCTTGTACTTGCAGGACTTCAGAATATCCCCAGATCGTTTCTGGAAGCGGCAGAGATTGATGGTGCGAACGGGTTGAAAACGTACCTGTACATTACTTTTCCTCTGCTTAAACCTGTTCTTGCTACTGCTACTCTGTTCAGACTGATTCAGTCATTTAAAGTTTATGCAATTGTAGTTGCTCTAACAAACGGTGGTCCGGCCAACACAACAGAACCTCTTACACTTTTTACGCTCAGAACTTACTTTGATGCAGGCAATTATGGATACGGCGCCGCTCTGGCTTCCTTCACCTTTATTATAACGGTCGTAATCGCTCTTCTGTTCCTGAACATAATTCTGAAAAAGGTAGATATATAGGGGACACAGATATGAGACAACCACGTTCTGATTTTATTCTGTTTTATCTGTTCTGCACTTTCTTTATATTGCTGATCGGTTTTCCATTTTTCTGGCAGATTACCAATTCCCTGAAGATCGAGAAGGAAATCTTCGAACTACGATGGATGCCTTCCAGGATCATTCTGAATAATTATAAAGAGGCTTTTATCCGTCAGCCACTCCTGAAATTCCTATTTAACAGCTCTATAATCTCGAGCGGGGCGACCGTTCTTGCACTGCTTTTTGGCAGTATGGCAGCCTATTCCCTGGCAAGGACGGATATCAGGGGGAAGCGTCTGATTCTTCTGATTATTCTATCTGTATCACTACTTCCTCCAATAGTGATAATAAATCCAATATATAGTATAATTCGCAGCCTTAAGCTCCTGAATTCACATTTTGGACTTATGATGGTAGATACTCTCTTTGGACTAACTATATCTGTATGGTTTCTCACTCCCTATTTCCAGTCAGTGCCCATGGATCTGGAGGAGTCGGCATTTATTGACGGCGCAAGCCCTTTCCTCTCCTTCAGAAAGATTATCATACCTATTGTAACACCCGGGATTTTCACTGTTGGTATTCTGGTCTTTATTAAAGCCTGGAATGACTTCCTCTTTGCGCTGGTATTAAACCCCATCAGAGCAAGAACTGTTACTGTAGGACTCAAGCTGTATGAATCGGATAACTACATCCCCTGGGGCACCCTCATGGCAGCATCGGTTGTAATTGTAGTGCCTCTCATCGTTGTTGTTCTGCTTCTTCAGAAGAGGATTATCGGCGGACTGATGGAAGGGGGACTCAAGGAGTGAGTCTTGCATGTCCATTCCCTTTCCTCTATGGAGAGCTGAAGGGTACTCCCTGGTACAGCCGCTTTATCGTTGAGGAGTATTATATTCGCCTTAACCATGCTCCTGACAGATATGTGGTCAGGGACAAGGAGCTTAAAGTTCCTTCAAATGCTCCAAGGTTTGCATTCTACAAGAGACTGATCACGAATTATTTTCTTGATTCAAGTGGCAGGATAGATTCTTTGAGTCCATGGGAAATTCTCCTTGATTTAAGAAAGATAAAATCAGATCTCTTCTCTCCAGAAGAGATTATAACTTTCTCTGAAACTGACACCAGAGGAAAAACTTACGATCCTGACGACTGGGTAAGCCTTGTAAAAGAGAATCTTTCCTTAAGGTGTTGTCTACAAAAGGCCTGGATACAGCCAGGGCTTAAGCAGGTTTTTGATAGAGCAGAAAAAATCATGCTTTTTCCCGGAAAGAGAGAAAACTTTAAGCATGATATACAAACATGGTTGTATCCCTGGCGCGGGAAGAGATTACTGCTTGTAGTGTTTAACAACCCTCTTTACCGGGGAGTGGATAGAGCATTCGCTGAAAAAGTTATTGAAAGTAGTTTCAGAGACATGTCTGCGGAACTTATAGAGAATATCTCCATTCCTCCAGAGGAAACCTGGATTGAATATCTTCGCAACTTTATTGGATCCGGAGGAGTTATAGTTACAACAGGGATATGGTCCTATTATTCACTTTTCAAAATAGTTTCACCCTTTGTATTTGTTCTTGATAACCGAGAATGGATAGCCCGGACTCTCTTCCAGTCATCCTTCTATCCACAGAGTGTCAGTCCTTGGATTGCGACTTCAGCTTTGGAAAAATACCTGATTAAAGAAGAAGACCTTTCGGTTGAAGGACACCCCTTTCAGGTAATGGCAGCTGCTGGTGTCCAGGAGAGGAGATTCCCCGAAGAGGTAGACCTTACCGGGACTCAGTATACCTCCCTCAGTCTGTTTGAGTTCCTTGCGGGGAAAACCCCCAGATCATTTGATGACAGACTTGTGGAAGACATTTCCTTTCTTGAGAACATAAGCAATAAGTATGGTTTCCGGGTTCTTACAGGATTCTACAGGGTATCAAAGGATGAAATCGAAAAATGTTCAAAGGATGAACCTGGAGCGGTTCTTGTAAATGGGGTTTTATGCAACGAGAATCAGATAAAAGCAACCCCAATACTCTCTGGTAATCTTTACAGTCCGTATGATTTGTATCTGGAAGGGTCTGGCTTTCTTACAAGTTTCAACTACTATTTTACCAAGAATCTTACCCATATATATAACAGTTCTGTTGCACCCTCTGATGCAATAAAGACCGAAAATATTTTCATCGACTATTTAGGCTTGTTTTATGAAAATAGGGCTTTTGAGTCTGTTCCTCTCTATAACAAGGGGTTTCTAGGATGCACAAAAAAAGGAGAGGTTTTTGCTGCCTACCTTAATATTGCCAGTGTATCACTCGAGGCTGACCGGGTTAGTTACATCTTTACACCCGATCAAATAAATAGGGCATCTAAAAATTGCAATACATCTCTGTATCTTCCATGTTTTTCCGAAAATTACGTCGGGGCAGGAAAATATTGCCTCTCGATCGTTCAGGACGTGATTATTTATTCCGGTCCAGGCCCCTGCAGAATACCTCCTTTTGGTGTTGTTGTAACCAGCAATGACCCTTTCCCATCCGATCTCAAGGGCTTAAAGTGGTCAGTAGAGTTTCGTGATCTTCCTGTGCCAAAGAGCAGGCTTTCCTGGCTTTTTGGGGGTTTTAATCTTCTTGTTGTAAATGGGAGGAACCTGTACAGAACGTATGTGGAGGCTGAAAATGCATTGAAAAGAGAAGGGTGGTATCATCCGCAGTCGCGTCTTACCCAGGAAACCCAACTCGTTCCAGGGGAAAGGCAGCCAAGAGCTGTTTTCGGTAGAACCTCGAATGGAAAGATAATTCTCCTCACCTTTTCAGGAAGGACAGAAATATCTCGGGGAGTAACCTTTTCCGAATCTGTTCTGTTTGCATCCCGTTTTATCGAGAATGGAGAGAACTTCGATTTTCTTGTAAATCTGGATGGAGGCGCATCATCATTTTTCATGGTTTTTGATAACGGGGAAAAAAAACTGCTGAGCATGCCGGCTCCCTCTTCTGAGAACCCTGCAGGCGTTCCGAGGCCGGTTCCATCTGTTTTTTTACTCAAACTTAAAAACCCAATGAAGGAGATGGTATGATAACTATAGTAATTCCAACATACTGGGGTAGAAGAATGACGGATGAGGATAAACCTTCTGATTCTGTTTTTGATCATCCCACACCTTTAGATGGTTCAGATACCCTGACTCGCTGTCTGTCGAGCCTTGCAAAGATGCATACCGATAATTTTCAGGTGGTAGTGATAACTGCTACGGTATGCAAGGAGATAAACCAGGAGGTAATGGAGAAGGTGGAGGAAATAATCTCTCCATTTAAAAGGGGGTTTCCAGTGCTACAATTTGCAGCATCTGATCTTGAAGTAGTAAAATCCCGCCTTGAGTTTTTAGACCTTAATCCGGATTTTTTTAATTTGAAAAGTTACCCGGATATACGTAACTGTCAGCTTCTTGTTCCCTGTATCCTAGGTACAGAACTTATAGTTGCAATTGATGATGATGAAGTTGTGCCACCGGATTTTCTCGAGAAGGCAGGTTCATTTGCGGGAAGGACAGTAAACGGGACAAGGATCGATGGAGTGGCTGGTTTCTACTATTATAAATGGGGAACATACAGAGTTAAAGAACCTCCTCGTGCAAGGACATCAAAGAACCTGTTTGACAGGAAATCTGTTCTTCAGAATGAATCCTACGACCTTTTCATGTCAAAGCCTGGGAGACTTATTGAAACTTCCATTACTCTTGGGGGAAATATGGTTTTCAGCAGGGAGCTATTTTATTCAGTCCCCTTTGACCCTCGAATTCCCAGGGGCGAGGATATTGACTACATGATAAACTCCAGAATGCTCGGTTTTAAATGGATGATGGATAAGGAACTGCGTGTAGATCATTTTCCCCCACACACTGTTTCCTCGAGAAAACTTCAGGAAGACGTTATCAGGTTTGTCTACGAGAAGAGGAAGGTGGAGCTCTCTCAATCTCTTCCTGGAATAGAGGC
>QNBH01000252.1 GCA_003645645.1 Spirochaetota bacterium
ATATTGATGCGATTATTATCTATACGAAGCTTAGGGATTAGTTCCTTCATATCGCAATCTTCGATCGTAACTTAAAAGGAAGATTGCGATGTGCCATGGGCTTCGGTAGATTTTGTTTTTTCGCTTTTAAAAATTTTGGTAAACAACCACCGGCAAAGCCTAAGGCTTTGCAAGCCCTGCAAGGGCTAAGTATTTTCCGGAACTCAAAGGGTATGATGGTTGATAATATAATCTATTTACTATTATAGAGGCCGATTCAGAAGGCATACCAAAGAAGAATGCCCATCCCTCTCTGGCTCTCCGGGTTCTTTTATACACACAAATAGACATTATTACTTAAACCAAAGGGTTCACCCATTTCAAGCCCTTAAACCTGGCAAAATCAGCATCTGTGGAATATAAAGTACAGCCGTATTCTACAGTCAGGGCTGCTATATGAGCATCCATTACAATATTCCCCAGTGCCTGGCCTGTAATTAGAAATGACAAAAATACCTTCCAGTGATTTTTAGTAGGAATGGCTATACGTACACAAGGTTGATCGAGCCAACCTTGTACTCTGTTTATGGCTTCATGGAGGCTCATAGGCCGCTCGAATACGTGTTGATTGGTACTGATTCGTATAAAAGCCGAAATTACAGGCCAACATAAGTAAACGGCTGTATCACCAGAAAGAACTTCATCCAACCATATCTTAGCACGTTCATGATGGAGATTGGATCTATCAACCGAATAAATAAGAATATTAGCATCCACAAAAATCAACGGGAACTCTCTCCTTCCAGACGGGAAAGCAGTTCCTGAATATTATCCAGGTTATATCCGGGCTTTAAGCCCATATCCAATGGCTGAGTATGATATTTCTTCTTTTTTAAAGGCTGTTCCTCTATGGTAAGGCCGACTCGTAAAGCTTCGTTAATAATATATCGAAGAGGCTTCCCCTTCTTATCTGCGATCTCCCGTGCTCTTTCCAGTACATCATCGGATAAATTGATGGTTGTTCTCATATATTAGATGCTATAACATCATATTAATTATGTCAAGACATCAATAATATCCGCTTTAAAGTAACAATTTTATGGTTTAAGTAAGAAAGCCCTGCTGATGAACGGAGAAAAGACGAAAATAACCATGCAAAGACAAATAACGGTGCAAACCTCGGCTTTAATGAAAAGCTATGGAGGTTCGCAGATAAGCTAAGAGGGCATATGGATGCCTTGTAGTACAAGCATGTGGTTCCTGGGCCGATAAGCAGCATCCCTTAAAGCTCATTGATCTTAGGGAAACAGCAGGATTTAAAGTGTCTTACCGTATAAAGAACCGGCGTAGGTTAGACCGTAATTGAACCTGGGAGAGAGGAGATGCCTTTCGTCCGAAAAGGAAATCTTTCTCATTATACAGGAAAAATACACTCCTCCCCTTTCTCTGTTACCCAGCATTTGAATGCCATTTATACATCCGTCCTGCAGGTAGACTTTAATCGTTCTATCTGATCTTTCATGTATTATGGTTTTCTCTCCCCACCTCTCTCCCATGGATACCACGGGTAAATCGAAGAGTATCACTGTGTTCATATCCTCAACATGTGCATCGAGTCTTTTTTCTATACCTGCAATATTGGCACCGGCTATCTCTCCGGTTTTTACTGCATGGAAATGAATTGGGTTAACCCTTCTCTTGCCGTCAATCTCCACTTCTGCCATATCTCCTGCTGAAAAGATATTCTCCACATTGGTCTGCATCCTTTCATTTACAAGCACAACGGTATCTGCCCTTACAGAAGAGCCTTCGATTATATCGAGATTAGGCTTAACCCCCATCGCCACTACAAGCACATCTGCGGGAATGCTCTTGCCGTTATCCAGCTCTACCTCCTTCAACTTCTTTTTAAGTCCGCCTCGCTTAATAGATTTAACTCCGTACCCCGTATAAATAACCATCCCTTTCTCTTCGAGATGTCCTTGCACCTTCCGGGCGATTTCATTATCAAGCATCCGCGGAAGGATGCCTCCCTCTTTTTCCACAATCGTAACATTCAACCCCAGTCTCGAAAGCCCCTTGGCAATTTCAAGCCCGATAAAACCTCCCCCAATAACAACGGCCCTGTTGCCCGAATGTACAGATACCTTAAGCTTCTCCGCATCGGAGAGGGTTTTAAAGTAATACACACCCTCTCCGTCGATGCCTGGTATATTCGGTATTACCGGATTCGCTCCACCTGCAAGGAGAAGCTTATCATAGCCCATTTTTCTTCCGTCCAAGAGAATCACCCTGTTCTGCCTGGTTTCTATTCCGTCTGCGGATACACCTTGTAGCAGTTCCACATTATTGCGACTATAAAAGGCGGAATCCCGCAAGAAGAGCTTCTCTTTCTCTATCTCGCCGCTTAGATACCGGCTTAGAAAACAGGGAGTGTAAGCGGGTTCTCTCTCCTTCGATATAACGGTGATCTTTGAATCCCTGTCGTGTTTGCGAATTGCTTCCACTGCACTTAAGGAAGCCGGCCCGTTTCCAATGATTACAACTTTCATCTGAAGTTAAATCCCCAGCGCCTTACGCTTCTTTTCGATGTGAGAAAGTATTCCCCCGGCGGCCTTAATAGGATCGGGCTCAACATAAGTCTTTCCGCCGGTAATGTCTTCGAGTTTATCCGCCAGAGCTCCCAGGAGTTCAGCAATTCTGGAATTATCCACACACGAGCCCATGTGCCAGACCGGAGGTAGTGGAACACCGAGACCTGCAGCCTCTCCAACTGCCTCGAGAACCGTCTTGAGTCCCTCTCCGCAGTACTTATCTGTTGCATCGGAGTTTAGAAGACCGGCCTGGGCGCAGATGTGAGCGGTACACCCGGTAGTAACGATTAAAACATTGTTCTTTAGTAACTCCTTGATCATCTTTTCGGTCATGGAGGTCTCTCTCATATTAATGCTGGGACATCCGGCAAAGCCAACCGCCCCGTAGATGTTTCCGTTTTTAATGTTATCGATTACCGGTTTAAGGGGAGCCTCTGGATCTACCTTTTTAAGGGTTTCTATTATTGTTTCCACGGAGAATCCTGCCAGACCCCCGGTTTTCTCCTGTGGAATTGTTACATCCTTTCCCTTTCTTCGGGTAAAGGCATCTATGGCCATTTTGACAACTTTCTCGGATTCTCTGTCTGCATGTTCCGGTTCGAATGGTACATGCTCTGCACCGGGTATTCTAACAAAGGATTCTGTGGTTATGATTTTCGTGTCGTAGCATTCGGCGATCTTTGTAATAGAAGGCCAGATACACTGTATATCCACCACCATGGCATCCACAGCACCGGTTAAAAGGTTCAGTTCCGACTGCAGATTATGAGCCGCCATGGGGACTCCCCTCCTCATGGTAAGCTCATTCTCCGTGCAACACACACCTACAACATTTATCCCCTGTGCTCCCTTCTTTTTAGCCTCATCATCGAGTTTTATAGCCCACTCCAGTATCTTCTCCGAAAGTATGGGGTTGTGCCCGTGGATTGCAATATTCACCTTATCCTTCTCCAGCACACCCATGTTTGCCTCTATCTTCCTGACCCGAGGCACGCCAAATATAATATCCTGGAGGTCTGTGGCCATGTGCAGTCCGGCATACCCGTCCACAATGCCTATCTTGAGACATGCAAGAATGAGATTTGTGGGATCGGCATCGTTTCCCATGGAGGTTCTGTGCATTGCCTCCTCTATCTCGTTATGGGCGTTGGAGACAAGCAGACCTAAATCACCCCAAAGGGCAAACTCTCTTTTAGGAGCCCTGAGTTTGAGCCAGTTCATGGGTTCCCCATCCTGTAGATCTCTGTACATCGCTCCTGTAGGACATGAGGTAATGCAGGCAGCCTCGGTACAGTGGAGACAACAAACAGGATAAGAGTAAACTCCGGCTTTCTCCACGTTGATCCTGCTCTGAGGAAAGGGCGATTCAAATACCACCATGTAAGGGTCTCGGGAAGCGGAATGCTCAATTGCGCAGGCGGTTACACAGGATTTACAGGCGGTACATTTTTCAATATCTATAAAGACTTCTTTCATCTCTACCACCTCCCTGTTATTTATTAATTACCAATTATATAATGATTATATTTCGCAACTTTTTTATAAAAAAAAGAAAAAAACACTTGCAATACTATATATAGTATGTTAAAATGCCGATTATAGAATAAGGATACTATATAAGGAATAATATATGAGATGCCCCCTTTGCGGGAATCTTGAAGACCGGGTAATAGACTCAAGGCTTAATTCAAGTGGTACCGCAATCAGAAGAAGACGGGAATGTGCCAAATGCGGGTATCGTTTTACCTCCTATGAGCACATAGAAGAGAAAAACCTTATGGTCATAAAGAGGGATGGCAGAAGAGAACCCTTCGATATATTAAAACTCGAACGGGGGATACAAAAATCACTGGAAAAAAGACCCGTATCCCAGACAAATGTGGAAGAGATTGTGCACCAGATTGCAGATGATGCAGCCATTAAAGGCAGGAGTACCCATGAGATCTCTTCCGAGGAGATCGGAGAGATGGTTTTAAATAATCTCTATCACCTCGACAGGGTGGCCTATGTTCGTTTCGCCTCTGTTTACAGAATGTTCGAAAACGTAGAAGAGTTTATAAAAGAAATAGAAAAACTATCAAAGAATAAATAATAATACAGCAGAACGGGAGGGGAAATTGTTTGAAAAAATCAATATCAATGAATATTTCGATTTCTTTGACGGAAACGGGAAGAGAAAAATAGAAACAGGCGCATCAGTCGTAAAACAGGTAGTAAAGAGAAACGGCACTCTTGAGAGATACGACCGCTCAAAGATCACTGCGGCCATCGGGAAAGCTATTAATGCTGTCCGGGGAGAGGCAGATCAAAAAACGGCCGAAAGACTCGCCATCAAGGCGGAGGAGAAACTCAAATCGTTGTTGAAAGGTCGTCATCCCAACTCGGCTCCTGCCATCGAGGAGATTCAGGACATAGTAGAGTCAGTTCTGATCGAAGCAAAAGAGGTCGATATTGCCAAGGCATATATCATATAC
>QNBH01000253.1 GCA_003645645.1 Spirochaetota bacterium
ATAGTGTTCTCTCATGTAAAACTTACCCCGGCCAAGCTTCCTGTGGTTACCATAGCATTGCCCATAAAGATTCTGGGAGAAAACCGGAAACTGCTCGTTGCGGATCTCAATATACATGCCTTATGGGTGCTTATCGATGGGTTTACCACCGGAGATATGGGAATAGCTGCCCTTGTATCAGACGAGGGTAGGCTGATAGCCCACAGGGATAAGGGGAGGGTGCTTACCACGGTAGATGAAACTTTATTCAGCCAGGCCGACAATATACCCGAAGAGGGTGTAATAGAGTACAGAAAAGTGCCCGGCGAGGGGGAATACCAGGTGGTTTATAAGCCTGTAGAAGGGATAGACTGGACGGTACTGATCCTTCAACCCATGAAGGAAGCCAGGATGCCCATGAGAATTGCCCTGATTGAAGATATAATCCTGATGGCCCTGGGTGTAGGGCTTGCCGTATACGGTGGCAGGAAGCTGGCTCTAAGTGTATCCCGGCCTCTTAAGCATTTTGTAACCAGTGCCCGTAGAATCGGAGAGGGAGATCTTGACTCGAGAGTACCCGTAGAAACGGATGATGAAATCGGTAAGCTCGCCGTGGATTTTAATGAAATGGTGGCAAGACTTAAGGAGAGAGATTCCGATTTAAGGCTGTCGCAGGAAAATTTGAGAAATACCTTAAGAGAAAAGGAGTTGTTGTTAAAGGAACTTCATCACAGGGTAAAGAACAATCTGCAGATTGTATCGAGTCTTTTAAGCTTAAGACAACAAACCGTGGAGAATAGACCGGAGATTTCTGAAATTCTCATTGAAAGCAAACAACGCATCAATGCGATGGCTCAGGTTCATGAACAGCTATACAGCTCGGAAGATTTTGCACGGGTAAAATTAAGAGATTATGTATCCGGACTGGTGTGGAATCTCCTCTACTTCCTCGGGGGCAGGAGAAGAAAGATTACATTCAACTACAATGTAGAAGAGATCGACCTGCCTATAGACATAGCAGTTACATACGGGTTGATTTTAAATGAGCTTCTGACGAGCAGTATAGAGCATGTTTTACCGAGGGGAGAAGAGGGAGAAATAGAGGTTATTATTAAAAAAGAAGATGAAAAGAATATAGTTTTAATATGCCGGGA
Organism: Spirochaetota bacterium; assembly: GCA_003645645.1. Lineage (GTDB taxonomy): Bacteria > Spirochaetota > Spirochaetia > SPDA01 > B32-G16 > B32-G16. Next base: position 1,134 of record QNBH01000253.1, read on the forward strand.
TAATAGAAAGGAAGAGCCCGATAAAGCAGGATATACAGACAGGGAAAGCTTCAGTTTGTTTATTATCGATTCACTGGTGGATCAGCTTAAAGGCAGACAAGAATACAAGAGAGACGGGGGGTTTGAATGTAGAATAATTTTCCCCATTCCGAAAGAGAGAAGGATATAACAGGGGCTTTCTGTCATGTTCTCATCTCCGCCTGCCGGAGATCCATTTAACACCATAATCCACGCAGAGTCTTAAGGGGAAGAGCTCGCATCCGGCAATGCCGATCCGTCCCCTTTTTACAGAACTGCGGTTGTGTTTTAAAAAATCCCGGCCGATACGGCTAAAGTCCGAACTGTCAATATTTATATCCGGGAAGGATTTCCATCGCCTGTGCCCGTTTAGCAAGACTGGAGCATGGCGGATAACCTCCCTTTTGCTTCGATATTCTGCCCTGTACTCCGATAGATGAAAGGATGTGTTGTTAGCATGAGCGGTACCCAGGAGAAGTATCCAGCCTTCGAGATCGTAGATACGTGCAAGAGGGGAACCATCACCCAATCCATACTCGAGTGAGTGATTATCCAGCACATTGACTGCATTCTCCCCCCAGGCGGCGAAAGAGTAATGGGGATGTTTGCTTCTAAGCACATCGGGCAGAGTGCGGAAGCACTCGGGGATTATCCCCATACCCATGGAGGGTGTGGATTCAGGCTCAAAGGGGGGCATATTTTTACGAATCGTATCCCACCACTTTTCGGGTACCGGTGGTGCTTTCCATTCCGATGGATCGGTCAGATGAGTGGTGTGGGTCGGCATTACCAGAGTACCGTAATTTCTAAGCACTTCTTTAAGTGCGGTAATCACGGCCATGGCACCGCCGCAGGTCCATCCCAGAGAGCTCAAAGAGGAGTGAACCAGAACTGTCATTCCCGGCTCCAATCCCAGGCTCTCAAGATCCCCTTTAAGGGAGTCTACTGTATTTGGAAATTTTGTACGTCGGATTACATCCCGCTTACTCATCTGCCTTCTGGTGCAGTCTTTTAACCAGAGAAGCCACCCTTCTTCCCAGGGCAGCCGCATTCTTAAGGGTATCCTGGTCCGGTCTGCCTGAACAGGCAGTCCCGTAGTGCCCGGTTGCCTCCATGGGATCTCCTACCACGATCATCCCATAAATGAGTAACGCCTGCAAAATAGACATAATGGTGGTTTCTTTCCCGCCGGTGGGTTCATTGGAAGTTGCAAAGGCGGCTCCCACCTTACCTTCCATTTTTTTACGAACAGCCACTAGTCGGTCAAAAACCGATTTAAGCTCCGCAGCCATGGTGCCGAAGTAAACCGGCGACCCTGCTACAATTCCATTACAGGAAAGGAAATCATCCCGGTCGGCCTCTTCTGCTTTTTTCAGCACAGCCTCTACTCCATCGATCTGGCGGACCCCTTCCGCTACTGCCTGTGCCAGTTGTTCGGTTTTCCCTGTTCGAGAGTAATAAAGTACAAGAACTTGCATGGAATCTCCTTTCTTTTTCCATTGTAAATCTATTATAAAAGATTAAAATTGTCCACTGCCAATGAGGCTGTGGTTATGGTGCAGGATTCCCTCGAAGACTGCGTTGGGAGAATACTGTGGGTGCAATGCATCAATGATGATGTTGTATGGTGTCGGGTTCCCGCAGGTGGCAGGTGTCGTTTAATGAAGCCAGGAAAAATCTGCCGTTATCCTCCTGTATTTCGTTTATGGCACATGTATCCTGGCGGATATGCCAGAAATGGCGGAGATCGATATCCAGTATTCCCAGAATTATTACTCTGTTTATTACGGTGTGTCCGACAATAACCACCGTTGCATCTTCATGGGCAAGGCAGATATCCTTTACAGCCTTTACCCCGCGTACCTTTAGTTCCTGTATAGTCTCGGCCTTGGGTATTCTTATCCGGTGCGGCTCGCTGTACCAGTAACCTGAGAGGTCAGGCCATCTCTCTTTTACCTCTTCAGGGGAAAGCCCCTGCCAATCACCGTAGTTTATATCAATCATATCCTCATGGGGATGTACATCAAGATTGCAAGCCCCCGCTATCAGCTCCGCGGTTTTAAGAGCACGGCTTAAAGGACTCGAATACACGGCTTTCGGTTTCCAGTAACAGGCAATCCAGGCCGCCGTCTTCTCTGCCTGAGCGATCCCCACATCATCCAGGGGAATATCCGCCCTCCCACGAAAACGTTCCTGAACGTTCCACCGTGTCTGACCGTGACGCACCAGAAGAATTCGAGTCATTTTTCCTCCTCACCATATTAAAGATTTTCTCAGCCTCTTCTGTCCACCCTCTCTTAAAGGAGTAGGGGCTGTAAAAAACACGATGGAGAATATTACCATATCTGTATATTTCCTGTGAATGAGCGGGAAAAGATCTTTTAAGCTCTTCGGCCCATCCGGTCCAACCGATCTTTTCCGGAGAGGCGAGGCCGTGTTTCAGGCTTAATTCTGCAATTTGTCTGGTTCTGTAGAGGAACTTCCCCTGAAATTGTACTGTCCCGGATTTTTCAGTGTGTTTTCCCATGAGTTTCCATCATAGGTGTCGTAGATCGATGTACGTAAATAGAGAGTTTTACCCGGAGGGCCTTCGGCCTCAAAGATGATCTGGGATGAGAGAGAAGGGGGCCTGCCAAGCTCTTCGTGGTCCACCGAAAATCCATAACCCGGAACACCGTAGAGAAGGGGAAAACCGGGAAACAATCTTAAAACCAACTGACGCAGTCCGGGGTAAAGGGTGTAATCCACGATCTGGTTGCGGGGTGGCTCCCTTCTCGTGGTAAGAAGACCTGTAAGAAGGAAAACAGCTCCCATAACCGAAAAAGAATAGATAAACCCCCCTGTCTTTCCTATTTTGGCTTTATCGCCGAAGGCCAGGTAGCAGAGTATCAGGGAGTAAAGGACCAGGAGAAGTAGAAGCAGGATGGGGTTTTGAAGCATGATCGTAGCCAGAGTTGTTATTACGAGTGATAAAATTAAAACAGTCCACAGGTATCCCCATGATAGAAACATCGGAACAGTCAGAGCAGAGAGATAGGAGACAATCAGTAGAAAGACGGTGGAAACAGCTCCTCTCTGTTCACCTGCGCGGAGCAGCTCCACCCATGCGACGTAAACGGAGAAGGGGATTATCAGAATGCCTGCAATTACTGTAAGGGCAAAAATAACCGAGAGAGAGTAAGAGATAATTTTTAAATACCTGTTACCGGTAAAACGGCGAAGGATTGAAAATCCGCTTAAAAGAATTACACACGGAAAGAGTACGGCAGAGGGAAAGTCGGAGCGCAGGAGTCTTTTAAACAGCAGAGGAATAGATATCGCAATAACGAGTGTTAAAACTATTCTTAACCCCTTTTCTTTAAAGAGTCGATTCATTTCCCTTTCCCTCCAGATCCTCTTTAATTGTATTCTCGTCTCTGACAACGAGGACTCTTAAATTTTGAGATTCCAATTCTCCGGGTGTTAAGCAGCCGGAAGCGTTCCTCCCTTCGGTATACAATGTCTTATTTAATACCAGAACACAACTTTTTTTAAGAGTCTAAAGACATCCATATAGCTTCCATTAGCTCCCGGTCGGGTAAATGGGCTATAAAAATTGTAAGAATTGCATCGGAATCCGAGAGCCGCTGTTAATAAGGAGTACAGGTGAAGAGCTCTTCCTGAATAAAAGGTTGGGGGTGGGTTTGTAGAAATGGGAAAACTGATCTCTTCTTCTCAGGTAAAAGCTAAGTACTTCTTCTCCCGGAGCAATTATTTTAACACAAACCCTCCGGTCCAGAAAAACCTGGTAAGAGCGATCAAAACTTCTGTTGACATGTCTTCTATGGCTAGCCTGGTTTCTCCTTCCGCAAGGGGAGCACGCAAATCGAGATAGATAA
>QNBH01000254.1 GCA_003645645.1 Spirochaetota bacterium
CTGCCATATTGCGCTGATAATGTCTACCACCAATAAACTACGAAAAAATCGTAAGTTCTTCGTAACTGCCGATCTAACGGATATTTATAAAACGTGCGTCAGTGCTGAGTTCAGTACGGAAATTATCCTGCTATTTCATACAAGGAGCGGGTATCGGACCAGCAGTCGGTTTTTTTTATTCAGGACATGCAATCAATATTCTGGCAATAATTCTCACCTCTAAAGTCTTTGGTTTTCAGCCTCGGATTAGCCAGGTCGACGGGAACAGTTGTTTTCGCGTTTACCACCGGGCTGTTGATGCATCTGATTTTCCGATTGGCTTTAATCTATGCTCTCATCGTTGTGGTAATTCCCACATGTGCCAGCATACTCTACTGAGCAATTGTATAATCGAATGTCTGCCGATTCCTGGTAGATATAATCGGATTAGAGCTTAAAAATGTCAAAATTCAAGACCTGACCCCATTTCCCCTTTATGGTTGGTTTCTCCAATCCCGTGCTTAGCAGTTGTAGAAACTTCTGCCTTGAAATCATTTTTGCACCCATGGTCTCCAGATGAGGAGTGTATACCTGGCAATCGATAAACAGAAAGCCTAACTTCTCAACTGTTTTAGCCAGCACTATCAATGCTGTCTTGGAAGCATTGGAAACTCTGGAGAACATGGACTCACCGAAAAAACACCCTCCCAGAGATACGCCGTACAAACCCCCCGCTATCTTCCCCTCAAGCCAGACTTCCAGTGAATGGGCATAACCCAGGGAGTGAAGTTTTTTATAAGCCTTTACCATTTCTCTGGTAAGCCACGTCCCTTTCTCTCCTTTCCTCGGCGTATCCCTGCATCCTTCAATGACCCGGTCAAACGCCCGATCGAAGGAGAAAGAAAAATACCCTTTCTTAAGAATCTTCTTCATGCTCTTTGATATGTGAATATCTTCGGGGAAAAGTACGCATCTAGGATGGGGACTCCACCACAGAATGGGATCGCCCTCTGAGAACCATGGGAATATGCCCTGAGAATAGGCGGAGATGAGTATTCCAGGAGAAAGGTTTCCACCTACTGCTACTATTCCTTCGGGTGAGGATTTTTCGACTGAAGGAAAATGGAAAAAGTGATGTTCCTCCAGGTAGGGGAACTCGGGATACATCGGGCAGTGTTAAACCTTCTTTTTTTCTTTTACCTTAATGGTAACATCATCATTCTTTATATCTACTATTGCCTCTCCTCCCTCTGCCAGTCTGCCAAAGAGAACTTCATCCACAAAGAAAGATTTTACCTTATCCTGAATTTCCCTTGAGATGTTCCTTGCCCCAAACTCATGAGAATATCCTCTCTCGGCCAGCCATTTTCTGCATCCCTCCGTTACTGTGAGTTTCACTCCCTTCTCGTTTAGCTGCTTCTCAAAAGCTCGTATCTCTTTATCAACAATCTGCAAAACTATAGATTGATCGAGCCTGTTGAAGTATACTACCTTATCGAGGCGGTTACGAAACTCGGGTGAGAAGGTCTTCTCAACTGCATCCCCTATCGCTTCTTCGTTTATCTCTCTCTCACCAAAGCCTATAAGGGATTTTCCTATATCCCTTGCACCGGCATTGGAGGTCATTATAATAATCACGTTGCGGAAATCGGCCTTTCTTCCCGTGTTATCTGTGAGTGTAGCGTAATCCATCACCTGTAAAAGCACATTAAAAATATCCTGATGTGCCTTTTCTATTTCGTCGAGAAGAAGTACAGCATGGGGAGTTTTACGGATTGCATCTGTAAGAAGACCGCCCTCTTCATAACCCACATATCCGGGCGGAGAGCCGATTAACCTGGCCACTGTATGCTTCTCCTGATATTCACTCATATCAAAGCGGTGCAAGGCTACACCCAGAGTGTGGGCAAGCTGTCGGGCCAGTTCTGTCTTGCCAACGCCGGTGGGACCCACAAATAAAAAGGAAGCTACCGGTTTGTTTGGCTCCCTGAAACCTGCTCTGGAGCGCTTCACCGCCTGTACAACTGCCTCTACAGCCTGGTCCTGACCAAAAACCTGCTCCTTGATTTCGTTTTCCAGGTTTTTGAGTCTGTCCTTCTCAGAGACGGTTACAGTTTTTACAGGTACACGGGCGATCTTGGAGATAACCTTCTCTATCTCGTCTTCGGCAATGGTAATGGGTGCATAACCTTCATTTTTTTCTTTAAAAGAGTGCATTCGAATATAAGCACCTGCTTCATCTATTACGTCTATCGCTTTATCCGGTAAGTATCTATCATTTATGTACTGTGAAGATAGATCCACCGCTACACGAAGGGCTTCTTCTGTATACCTTACATTGTGGAAGGTTTCGTACTTTTCTCTCAAACCTTTAAGAATCTGGAAGGTTTCGTCCGGTGTGGGCTCAAGAACCTCTATCTTCTGGAAGCGTCTGGAAAGCGCCCTGTCTTTCTCAAAGTATTTTTTATACTCCTCAAAAGTAGTTGACCCTATACAGCGCAATCTTCCCGATTGGAGAGCGGGTTTAAGAAGATTTGAGGCATCCATAGTACCACCTGACACAGCACCTGCACCTATAATTGTATGAATCTCGTCGATAAATAGAATTACACTATCCTTCTTCTCGAGCTCGGAGATGACCATTTTCATCCTTTCTTCGAAATCACCTCTGAACCTCGTACCGGCAATCAGGCTACCCATATCCAGGGAGTATATGGTAAACCCTTTAAGAATCCTTGGCACTTTCTCTTCAGCGATCCTCTGTGCAAGTCCTTCCACAATAGCCGTTTTGCCTACCCCAGGATCACCCACCAGAACCGGATTGTTTTTTAGTCTTCTGCACAAAACCTGAACCGTACGTTCTACAATGTCGTCCCTTCCTATAAGAGGTTCGAGCCTTCCTTCTTTGGCTAAAGCTGTTAGCTCCTGGGTAAATGTGGAGAGGGCATCCTTCTTCTTTTTTGTTTTATCCTTAAGCCTCGATGCATCCGCCTCGGTTTCTCCGGAGATATCCTCCTCTTTTTCGAAGGCCTCTCCCTTACCTGAATTGTTTGGTGCAAGAGGCCCATGAGAAATTACCCTGAGTAAATCCAGACGGGAAACACCGGCCCTCTTTAAATAGAAAGAACCGAAAGTGTTTTCTTCGTCATAAATGGAAACAAGAATATCCCCTATATCTACCTCTCCTTTCTGGGAAGTTTCTGTATGAAACACGGCCCGCTCTATAACTCCCTGAAAGCCAAGAGACTGCATCGGTTCTGCATTTTTGACTCTGGGGATTCTCTTGGATAGGTATTCCTCGATATCCTGCTTTATTATATCCGGATCTGCACCGCAACTCTCCAGGATTTCCCGAGGAAGCTCGAAGAACATGGCCGCATACAGTATGTGCTCCGGGGTTAGATACTCATGCTTTCGTTTTTTTGCGTCCATGTACGCGGCGTTTAAAATAGCCTGTACTTCTTCACTTATTCTCATGCCATACATCCCTGTTTTAAGCCTTCTCCATTGTGCATTTTAGAGGAAACTCATGCTCCCTTGCCATCTTTCTTACCTGGAGAACCTTCGTAGCAGCAATATCGTAAGGATAGACCCCCACATATCCTCTCCCCTTTCGATGCACATCCAGCATTATTTTAGTTGCTTCAATGGGTGGCTTATGAAAAATCACCATAAGAATCTCCACAACAAAATCCATTGTTGTATAATGGTCGTTGTGAAGAACAACCCGATACATCTCTGGTTCTTTTAACTCCTTCTGGGTCTCCTCTATTACCTGACCCTCATACTTCTTATCGGTACCTTCTCCACCAACCATAGTAATTATATTTTACTACAATTTTGCTCAATAGACAATATTTCTTTTTTTCACTCCGCCGGTTTAAACCTGCCTGCTTAAAATCTCTCTTCTATATGCCATTATACCCTCGGGTATTGTTATTCTGTCATGATTTCGTTCAGGTGGGAGACCCTCTACTTCAAGAGGCATGTGAGTCTACGAACATAGAGTTTGAGGCAGAGGGTCCCCCCCCACTGGTTGCGGTTGCGTTGCAATATGCTATAATAATTGATGTTTACTACGAAAGAAAGCTTTGTACCTATGGCGTTGGTCCATCAGTCTTCTAGCTGGGGGACACACTGCAGGCTATGTCCGCTGGCTTTCTTTCGGAGCAAACAACCACCTGCGTAGTTTCCGCTTAAGCGGAAACTACGTAGCCCTTACAGGGCTCGCAAAGCCTTAGGCTTTGCCGGTGGTTGTTTACTTAAGGAGTTAAGTGGGGGTGTTTGACTATGATCCAGAAATCGACTACCGTCCAGAAGAGAGAAGTTGCTGTTATCGATGTAGGCTCCACGGCAATACGCATGGCGATTGCCGAAATAGACAGTCTGGGAAACTGGAAAATCATAGATAGATTGAATAAGCCCATCCCACTTGGAAAAAATGTTTTTCTAAACAGTAAGATATCCAGGGAATTGATGATTCAATCTGTTAAAATATTGGCAGGTTACAAAGAGGTGCTCAGGGGCTGGCAAATAGATAAAAACAACGTTAAGGCTATAGCCACCAGCGCCTTAAGAGACGCTGTAAACAGCGATACCTTTATCGATCAGATGGCGGTGAGGACGGGTTTTAAAATCTCCATCATAGAAGGGATAGAAGAGAACAGGCTTACCTATCTGGCTGTTCAGTATGCTTTACGCAATATTAAACATGAGCTCTCACGTTCAAACTCCGTTATTATCGAAGTTGGGGGGGGAAGTACGGAGTTCATGTTTCTTCAGAGGGGTAAAATAAAGGCAGCTCATTCTTTTAATATCGGAACGGTGCGTATCGAAGAACAGATCAAATATGCTCCCACCGGAAGTGATTATATGTATAGATTCCTTAATGATAGAATACAGGCTATGTTTGATGTGCTTGACTCTGAGCTGGAGTTAAAGAGGATAAGGCACTTCATTGCAGTAGGAGGACATATGCGTCTTACTGCGACCAAAATTGGCGGGAAAGAGGAGGAAATGTACAAAATAATAGAGAAGC
>QNBH01000255.1 GCA_003645645.1 Spirochaetota bacterium
GAGGAGATAAAATGGGAAATGCTGTTTATAAGATTGAAAAACCTGTAAATGAGCCTGTATTAAGTTATGCACCAGGAGCAGTAGAGAGGGAAGAGCTAAAGAAGAGGCTAAAGGAGATTAGAAACAGTAAAATAGAGATTCCCCTCATTATCGGTGGTAAGGATATAAAAACAGGAAATACTTCCGAGTGCCGCATGCCTCACGAACACGGTTCTGTTCTTGCCATATACCATAAGGCAGGAAAGAGAGAAATTGAAAACGCCATAGATACAGCTCTCAAGACCAGGGAAGAGTGGGCAGGCATGGACTGGCAGGACAGGCTTGCCATATTCTTGAAGGCAGCAGATTTGATTTCAGGACCGTACAGAGCCCTCCTTAATGGCGCAACCATGCAGGGGCAGAGCAAGAACGTCTTTCAGGCGGAGATAGATTCTGCCTGTGAGCTAATAGACTTTCTGCGCTTTAACTCCTATTATGCCACCCGGATTTACGCCGAGCAACCCGACTCCGGTCGTAATGTATGGAACTGGATGGAGTACCGTCCGCTGGAAGGGTTTGTTTTTGCGGTAACCCCCTTTAACTTTACCTCGATAGCGGGCAACCTGCCCACCGCACCCGCAATTATGGGCAATACTGTTATATGGAAACCTGCCTCATCGGCCGTTTATTCCGCCTATCATTTTATGAGAGTACTGCAGGAGGCGGGGCTTCCACCCGGAGTAATTAACTTTCTCCCCGGAGACGGAAGAGAAACAGCGGAGACTGCACTTGGCAGGGCCGAGCTTGCGGGTATTCACTTTACAGGCTCAACCGTTGTGTTTCAGAGCATGTGGGAGACGGTGGGCAAAAGGATCAGAAGCTACAGAAGCTATCCCCGAATAGTAGGAGAAACAGGCGGCAAGGATTTTGTCTTTGTACATGAAAGTGCGGATATTCCTTCTACTGTTACCGCAATAGTAAGAGGCGCCTACGAGTATCAGGGGCAGAAATGCTCTGCAGTCTCACGGGCTTACATTCCTTCCAATCTCTGGAAGGAGATGGAGGATGAGCTTGTTACAACAGTGCGTGAACTTAAGATGGGAACCCCGGAGGATTTCAGAAACTTCATAAACGCAGTAATAGATAAAAAAGCCTTCGATAAAATAGCGGAATACCTGGGGTATGCAAAGGAGAGCAGTGATACGGAGATTCTTGCAGGAGGGAAGTACGATGATTCTGTGGGTTACTTCATAGAACCCACCATAATTCTTAGTAAAACCCCCGATTCGAGGACCATGCAGGAGGAGATCTTCGGTCCGGTTCTAACGGTTTACGTTTACAATCCCGATAAATACGAGGAAACTCTCAGGATTTGCAACAACACCTCACCCTACGGCCTTACAGGCAGTATTTTCGCAAGAGACAGGAAGGCCGTAAACCTCGCCAAGGATATACTTGTAGATGCTGCAGGCAACTTCTATATAAACGACAAACCGACAGGCGCTGTCGTTGGCCAGCAGCCCTTTGGTGGAAGCAGGGCTTCGGGTACAAACGATAAGGCGGGAAGCATCTTTAACATGATGAGGTGGGTTACTCCGAGAGCTGTAAAGGAGAACTTTGCGCCTCCTGCAAACTACAGATACCCCTTTATGAAAGCGGAATAATCGAAGCCTTTAATTGGTAGCCTTCTCTTCTTTAATCTCTTCTGTTCCCAGATAAGCCTCTATAACTCTCGGGTCATTCTGAACTTCTACAGGCTTCCCCTCCGCTATGTTTCTGCCGGCATCCAGTACATAAACATATTCGCATACCCCGCTTATAACCCGCATATCGTGTTCCACGACCAGTATTGTCTTCCCCTTCTTATTGATATCGACCATAAGCTCCATCATCCTCTGACTCATATCCAGATCAACTCCCGCCGTGGGTTCATCGAGGAGCAGAAGATCGTTATTCGTCATAAGAGCCTGGGCAAGGGATAGAATCTTTATCTGCGCTCCTGTGAGGTTTCCGGCTGGTTCTTCTGCGAGGTGGAGCAGGTCGACCATCTCAAGAAGCTCCTCCGCCCTTCTGATAAGCGCTCTGTCCTCTTCTGTTATTTTGTTCCACCTTAAGAATACATCGATGGGTTTTTCTCCTATCTGCCGGCCAGCTGCTACAAGCATGTTCTCTATGACAGTCATTCGTTTCGGTACCCTGGGTATCTGAAAGGTTCTGGTAATTCCCCTGCGGGCAATCTGGTGGAGGGGCAATCCATCTATGGATTCTCCTCTGAAAGATATACTGCCTCCGTCTTTGCTGTATACCCCCGTTGCAACGTTAAACAGGGTTGTTTTCCCTGAACCATTAGGCCCAATCAGTCCGGTTATTGAACCTTCCCTTACCTCCATTGAAACCTTATCGAGGGCCTGAAGCCCTCCGAAATTCTTATCCACTTCTCTAATCTCAAGCATCAGTGCTTACCCCCATCGGGAGGACGGTAAATCGTCCTCTTTTTCTCAGGCAGTAACCCCGCCGGCCTTGCTACCAGGAAAAAAATAATCATTGCTCCGATAAGTAATGTACGCAGAGCTGCTATCAGATCTGTTGGCAGATAAAACAAATCTTTTAAGAACCTGGTGGAAGTGTGAAGCAGTGTTATGACCAGGGCGCCCACAATCGAGCCTGTAATGTTGCCCTGCCCGCCTACAATCATCATGGTCCAGATGAGAAAGGTCAGTGTGGGGGCAAAGTGTTCCGGGCTGATAAAGGTGATATAATGGGCGTATAGACTCCCGGCCAGTGCTCCCGTCATCCCGCCTATGACCATGGCAATAACCTTACAGCGGAACACATTTTTCCCGAAAGCCGCCATAAGTATATCGGTCTCACGTATGCCCCTCATTATTCTGCCAAAGGGCGATGCAATCAGGCGGTTAAGAAAAAAGTACACCATGGCGAGAACAATCGCTACCAGAAAAACATAAAACAAAGTGTAATTGCTTCCGAAAAACTCTGAAAGCGGTCGGGGAATGCCACGCAGACCAAAGGGGCCTTCTGCCAGCCATTTCTCGTTGTTTATAAAGAGCCTTAAGGTTTCTGCTGCTGCAATGCTCATTATGGCCCAGTAATCGGCCTTAAGCTCCTTTGCAGGGAGGGCAATTATCAGAGCAAAAACAGAAGAGAAAGCCATGGCTGCGAGCATGCATACTATAAAGGGGACACCCGCCATATACATCAACGCAGATGTATATGCTCCTATTGCGAAAAATGCGGCCTGACCGAAATTGGATAGCGAGCTTATAGCTACCTGAAAATTGAGGCTCAAAGTCCCGATAGAGTAGATTCCTGCCATGATTAAAAGATGAAGTAGAAATGCATACATTACCTAATCCCCCTTTGCCTTCCCCAGAATCCCCCTCGGTCTGATTAGAAGGGTGAGAATAAGAACCACAAAAGCCAGAGCAGGTTTATAATTGACCGGAAACTGCAACACACCTATCTTTAGTGCAAGACCAAAGTTTTCCGCTGCGGCAAAAACAAAGGCACCGGCCATAGCACCGTAGACATTACCGATTCCTCCCACAATTACACAGCAAAAAGTTGCCAGGAGAAGTGAAACACCCATATTGGGGCTTAGCTGAGTCTCAAGGCCGATCAGTATGCCTCCAATTGCAGCGAAGGCACAAGCCAGAAACCACACGTAAAGTACTACCCTTTCGGTATCTATTCCGGTAGCTTCTGCCAGCTCCTTGTTATCCGAAGTGGCACGAATAGCCCTCCCCACTGTTGTATTATGGAGGAAAAGATGAAACCCGATCATTGCCGAGGCTGCCACCCCTACTATAAAAATACGAATGGGGGTTATCTGTGCGCCAAAAATGACCACAGGATACTGTATTCCAAGACCGTAATCCCTTATCTGCCCACCCCAGAAAGCATGAACGATACTCCTTATGCTCAGTGCAAGCCCAATGGAGGCAACGAGACGGATAAAGGCAGTGCTCTCTCTTAAGAATCTAAAAATAATTTTATCGGCCGCCATTCCAAGAAAACCGGTTACAATTACGGCGAATAGAGCCGCCAGGAGCAGGTTCAGACCGAGCCCTACTGCAAAGAAAAATGTAAGATATGCACCCAGTGTTGCAAACTCATTCTGAGCAAAGGAGGCGAATTTTAGTAGATCGTAGACCATGGTGAGGCTGATGGCAATTAAAGCCAGCTCACTCGCTCTGGTCAGGGTGTTAAATAGAACCTGAATTATATCCATTTTATATCCTCTTTACGCGTCGTGGCAAACGACCACCGGCAAAGCCGGTGGGTTTCTTTTGCATTAAATTAGTGCGGTACGGTATACCTGAAGTTACCGCACCGCGCTTAATAGAAGTTACGAAAAAGGAACTCTATCAATAATACTTTTCGTAAAGCTCTACTTTGCCGTTCCTGTAAATCAGATAGTCGTAGGGCTGAGATTTTCTCTGCCCGTTCTGGTCAAACTCAAGGTCTCCAGAAGCGGCTTCGTATTCCCCGGTTACCTCGTACAGCGCATCCCTTATTTTTGCAGGATCCGTTCCTACTTTTCTCATGGCCAGGGCTGCCAGCCATGCTGCATCGTAAGAGAGATAACTGAATGGACCGAAGGGCTCTTCACCATGCATTTTTATAAACTCCTCTTTAAACTTCTGCCCTGCAGGCAGATGATAGGCCGGTTCAAGACCAAGATGACCTTCCACGGCTTCGGGTTCGGCTACACCCGTACACATGGTAAGATAGCCTCCTATCCATTTAGCTTTCTTGCCCATCTCAAGAGCCTGCTTGGTAAGAATCTTTGACTCTTCTCCGTAGGCGGTATAGAGAATTACTTCCGGGTTTCCTTCGAACAGCCTGCTGATCTCCGCCCGGTAATCTGTCTGTGCCAGAGGATACTCTACTATGCTTAAAATCTCCCCCCCGCCTTCTTTGAAGGTCTTTACCATCCACTCTTCCATTCCGATCCCAAAGGGATTATTCGGAACCAGCACAGCCGCTCTTTTAAAAC
>QNBH01000256.1 GCA_003645645.1 Spirochaetota bacterium
ACAATACTCTTGATTTTACAGACTGAAAAAAACTGAAATACAATTCTATCAAACAATTCACCCCCGAAGAGCTTAAAATCCTTCGGGGGGAATTTTCTTAACTATCGATCCCGAGGAGGGACGTGAAGAGTCTACTACGGTATATTATAACGAGAATCTTCCTCACCATTCCCATGGTATTTATTCTACTATCCCTTGTGTTCGTTGTTTTCAGGGTTATGCCCGGCGACCCTGTAAAATCCATGCTGGGAGCCCATGCTCCGCCTGATGTTATAGAGGCGAAGAGGGCGGAGCTTGGACTTGATAAGCCTTTGATTATTCAGTATTTCGATTATCTAAAGCAGCTCGCCCGGTTTGATCTGGGAGAGTCGATGATCTTCAAGCAAAAAGTTATCCAGCCCATCAAAGAAAAAATAGCGGCTACCCTGGAACTTGCCGTAACTGGCATGTTATTTACCTTCTTTATCGGTATTCCTCTGGGTGCCTTTGCTGCGAGTAAAAGGAGAACAGGCAGAGATTTCGCCATACGCTTATACGGAAACATAGTTTACTGTATTCCCGTTTACTGGATGGGACTGATGCTTCAACTGGTTTTCGGAGTGTGGTTGAGGTGGTTCCCTATTGCAGGGAGAACAGGAGCTAGAGTTTTCCCATCCATGTTTGAGAAAACCGGATTTTATATTATTGACACAATTTTAATCGGTGATTTTTCGGCCCTCTTAAACGTACTGCACCATCTGTTCTTACCTTCTATTACACTCGGGATAGTCCTTTCTGGGGTTTTCGTCCGCCTCACCAGGGCAAACATGCTCGATGCCTTAAGGAGCGATTACGTTCTTGCAGCCAGGGCAAGGGGAATACCTGAAAAAAAGGTGGTATACAGCCATGCCCTAAAAAACGCCTTTATTCCCCTTCTTACCATGCTGGGGCTGCAGTTTGCACTGCTTCTGGCCAATGCAATACTAACCGAGACAACCTTCTCCTGGCCAGGCATGGCAAGGCTTCTGCTTGAGCGAATATATCTTAGGGATTACCCTACCATACAGGGAGTTATCGTAATTTTTGCACTAATTGTAAGTGCCATTTCACTGATCGTAGATATTGTGTATGCACTAATAGACCCGAGGGTAAAATATTAGGAGTCGCCATGCCCCGTTTTGGAGCACCTACAAACAGTCATAAGCGTATTTTCCAAGGAGAGAGGAGTTGAACTAC
This sequence comes from Spirochaetota bacterium, assembly GCA_003645645.1. GTDB lineage: Bacteria > Spirochaetota > Spirochaetia > SPDA01 > B32-G16 > B32-G16. Next base: position 1,216 of record QNBH01000256.1, read on the forward strand.
AGAGCAAAATTTTCACCGGCCGGTTTACTGTCAAAACCACTTCGGTTTTTCATGAGAGCCAGGAAAAAATACGGCATGGAGTGGTGGCTCTTTACAGCAGGGGTGCTGATCATAGTTTTCATCGTTTACATGGCATTCTTCCCGGAAACACTTGCACCGTACGATCCCCTGGATCAGGATGCAGGACCCCAGCTCTCACCGCCTAACAGGGAGCATCCTCTTGGCACGGACAATCTGAGCAGAGACATGCTTTCAAGAATAATTCATGGATCCAGAACCATCCTGGGAGTGGCCTTTGCCGCAGCACTTATCTCCTCTCTTGTGGGGATCCCCCTGGGCCTCCTGTCGGGTTTCCTTGGTGGGCCTCTGGACAGATTTCTCTCCCTGGTGATGGATTCTGTTTACTCCTTCCCCGGATTGATTCTTGCTATTGCCTTCGCCGCAATGCTCGGACCTGGAGTGGTAAATATAACCCTGGCAGTGGCTGTAATATATATTCCCACCTATTTCCGCCTGGTAAGAGGGCAGACCTTAAGCATAAAAGAGGAAGTCTACGTTGAAGCCGCCAGGGCAATCGGGGCAAGAAGGTGGACAATCATCGGTCGGTACATCTTCCCGAATGTGCTTGCCACGGTGGCTGTGGTTTTTTCTTTAAACATTGCAGACGCAATCATGACAGAGGCCGCCCTCTCATACATCGGACTCGGTCTTCCTGCAGGTATTCCCGACTGGGGAATGGATCTCTCCATGGGGAAGAAGTACCTGCCCTCGGGGATATGGTGGCTTGTTACCTTTCCCGGGTTGTTGATAATGATACTGGCTCTTGGATTTACCCTGATAGGTGAAGCGCTCGCAGAGATTTTAAACCCCAGACTGCTGGAGAAATAGTTTGGACGAGAAAATATTGGAGATAAAAAACCTTTCCATAGAATACCCCATAAGCATCGGAATCGTGCAGGCGGTAAAAGATGTAAGTCTAGATCTTCACAGGGGGGAAGCCCTCGGCCTGGTGGGGGAGTCAGGGTGCGGGAAATCCACTCTTGGGCTTTCCATACTAAATATGGTTCGTCCCCCTGGAAAAATTGTATCAGGAAAAATAGTATACCGGGGTAAGGACATTCTTTCCATGCGGGATAGGGAAATCCTTAAAATAAGGGGACAGAACATCGCCATGGTTTTTCAGAATCCCCTTACATCCCTCAATCCCCTCTTTCGTATAGACCGTCAATTCCTCGAGACCATACAACAGCATGAACCCGATGTGCCTAAAAAAGATGCTCTTAGGCGCGCAGAAAGGATACTGGATGCTCTTGGAATCGAGCAGAAGAGACTCTACGAATATCCTCACCAGCTTTCAGGAGGAATGCGACAGCGTATTATGATCGGTCTGGGTCTTATCATGAATCCGGATATCATCATCGCCGATGAGCCCACCACCTCCCTGGATGTGATTGTAGAAGCGGGATTTATCGACCTCCTTAACAAACTCAGAAAGGAGTTTAATCTTTCCATCATTTTGATTACCCATAACCTGGGATTGGTAGCAGAAATAGCAGACCGAATTGCTGTTATGTATGGTGGTGCAATAGTAGAAGAGGGTACGGCCGAACAGATTTACCACGACCCATTGCATCCATATACCTATGGGCTTATAAACTGCGTACCCAACATAAATATGGATCAACAGGAACTTATAACCATGCCCGGCAATCCTCCCGATCTGGTTAACCCACCCCCCGGATGCAGGTTTGAAGACAGATGCCCCTATGTGATGGATATCTGTAAAGAACAGTTTCCTCCCCTGTTGTCCCACAGGGACGGGCAGAAGAGTGCCTGCTGGCTTTACAAAGAGAAAGAGGCAGCTCCATGGAAGAGCTGATACGTGCAGATAATCTTACAAAGGAGTTTCCCGTTCAGAAATCTTTTGTGGATCTGCTTCTGGCAGGCTATAAAAGGCAGGTGGTTCATGCAGTAGACAATATCTCGTTCAACATTATGAAGGGAGAAGTACTGGGACTTGCCGGTGAAAGTGGCTCTGGAAAATCCACCACAGGAAGACTCCTCTTAAGGCTCATTGAACCGACCTCGGGTACTATCCTTTACAAGGGCAGAGACATTACATCATTTTCCACCAGGGAAATGGAGAGACTGCGGGAACGTATCCAGATAGTCTTTCAGGATCCCAACTCCTCTTTAAACCCGAGAATGAGTGTAGGAGCGGCCATTGCACATCCCTTACAAATTCATAAAATAGGCAACTCCAGAGAACAAAAAGGGATGGTGCTATCTCTTATGGAAAAAGTCGGGTTGACTCCTGCAGATTTTCTATACAAAAAATACCCTCATCAGATATCCGGTGGTCAATCACAGCGAGTTGTACTTGCCCGTGCCTTGATCACAAACCCCGAGTTTATCGTGGCGGATGAACCGATTGCCATGGCCGATGTCTCTGTGAGAGCACTTATCCTTGAATTGATGAAGAAACTTAAATCGGAGTTTAACCTCACTTACCTGTTTATAACCCACGACCTGGCCACTGCAAAGTATCTCTGTGACAGAATCGCTGTCATGTATCTGGGAAGAATAGTGGAGATGGGCAGCCGGGACGAGCTCTTTCTTCATCCCCACCACCCCTATACAAAGGCCCTGCTGGAGGCGGTTCCCATTCCCGACCCCAGGCAGAGAAGAAGAGAAGAAGTTGTAAGGGGGGAGATACCCAGTGCCATCGAACCACCACCAGGTTGCCACTTTCATCCCCGCTGTAGTCATGCCATATCGAAGTGTAAATCCCACCGTCCGCCTTTAAGAGAAATCACCCCCAGGCATCTTTCGGCATGTATCCTTGATGGGTGATGGAGAAAGACATTTTACAGTGAAAACTGAGTATATCCACCCCCATGATACTGCTGAAACCTTTCTGCTTTCCCGCCGGGCTGGTACTCACAGTGAAAGCAGAGTATATCTACCCCGATGCGACAGCCCTCTTTCTTGTCTGAAGAATACATAGACAACTTGTACCGCAATGGGGATCATGGTAAAAGCAGCCAGACGTATATCGGGATGGAAAAGGGCGATCAAAGAAAAAACCGCCAGAACCAGCTTTATAATTACATCGACTGTTATCTTCGGGCTAAGACCGAGGGTTCCCATTAAAACCAGGGCAAAAGCCATAGCCTTAGCTGCTCCCGGCTCTATTACCAGCTCAGGTCTGGTAAAAATGGATGGCATTAACGTAATAAGGGGCAAGCACAACCCGATTGCATGAATCATTGTAAGATTGAAATCGGCCTTGGCGATTTTTGATGCAACTGCTGCGGTTACGGATGTCGGTGGGGAGAGCTCACCGAACACTCCCAGGAAAAAGGTATAAAAGTGAGCCGCCCAGGGATTAATACCTGCCTTGATCATCTGGGGGGCAATTACTATACCTGTAATGATATAGGTGGAAGATGGGGGAAGCCCCAGACCCACGAAATAACCGAAAAAGAAGGCAATTATTGCAATCACTGCAATATTTACTCCGGCGAATCTCATATCGCAATCTACGATAGCAACTTAAGGTAGATTGCGATGTGCTATTGGCTAAGGTAGATTTTGTTTTTTCGCGTTTAAAAATTCAGGTAAAAAAACAAAATCTCGACTGTAAATAGCATAAGCAAGTTTCCGATTTTGGTTGGTACTCCCATTATAACAAAGGCTGCCGTAAGAATGACAAGG
>QNBH01000257.1 GCA_003645645.1 Spirochaetota bacterium
ATGCTATGTACAGTCGAGATTTTGTTTTTTTACCAAAATTTTTAAACGCGAAAAAACAAAATCTACCGAAACCCATAGCACATCGCAATCTTCCTTTCAGTTGCGATCGAAGATTGCGATATGGTATCATCCTCGCTGTAGGGATAGTAGGAGACATGCATGTAACGCAAGTAGACACCAAACTTGAACTTTTCTATTGTATAAACATAGTTGCGGTTGATGAGGGTAATAAAATCACGGGAAGTGTTTATAATATATTCGTATTTATTCTCTGCCATGGGCTTAAAACAACTCCATGTGTTTTACACTATAAACTTATCGTTTTTGTTATGCAAGTTTATTACTACTGCTTGACTATAAGATTATTCTCGGGAGTTAAAACTATTTCCGTTCCGAATATCCGGCTCTCGCTGTTGAGTCTTTTTTGCAGCCAGACTGCATCTTCTCTGTTTGCCCTGTGCAGGCGAAAGTTTTTTATCTGCAATGGCACCATTCTCATCTCTTTTAAGGTTTTTCTGGAAATATCCATATTGAGGAGATACATAAGCACAAGATCGTCCCTGAATTGCTCGTATCCCCCTATCCCTTCATAGTCGTTTATAAAATCACCGCATCCGTAGAGGATTGGTTTGCCCCTGTATACTTCAATGGGTCTTGGGTGATGTGATGAATGCCCATGGATAATATCCACCTCGGCCTTATCTATAAGCAGATGGGCGAACTCTCTGTGTTTCTCCGGTATGCGGTATCCCCAGTTGCTTCCCCAGTGGATAGAGGCAATTACGATATCACCCTCTCTTTTAACTTTATCCACCATTCCCATGATTCTTTCTACCTGGAGTTGTGAAAGATCTTCTAATAAACTTACCCCCGGTCTCTCATCCCCTGCCACCCAGTCGGAAGGAACTCCGCTTGTTCGTGTGCAGAAAGAAAATACAACTACCCGTCCCTTCCCTTCTATCTCAAAGATTGCGGGAGTTTCGGCCTCCTCTCTGTTGATTCCTGCACCGGCAAACTTTATTCCGGCTTCTCTTAGAGTATCAATAGTCTCGAACAATCCCTCGTTGCCCCAGTCAAGGATGTGATTGTTTGCCAGAGAACAAAAATCGATTCCCGCAGAAGCAAGAACAGGAACATTTTCGGGATTCATCCTGTAGTGAATTCCCTTCCCTTCCCGATAGTTATCACTTCTGGTTATACTCGTCTCCAGGTTTATAAGCCTTAAATCCGGATTAACTTCCTTAAGCACATCCAGCGCATCACCCCAGATATAGGAGAAGGAGACCGGAGCAGGGATGGTTCCGTTTACCCTCTCTGCAATTTCCACGTAGCCCCTGGCATCCTTCATATAGGGTTCGTGAATCTCAGGCCGGCCGGGATGAGGTAACACCTGATCTATCCCCCTTCCTGTCATCACATCTCCGCTTAAGAAAAGGGTTATGGAAGGATTCTCTCCGTTCGATACCATATCCGCAGTTTGACTTGAGGGTCGCACAACCGGTTTTTTCTCACAACCTGTAATCGAACTTAGCAAGATAAAAAGAGAAAGCAAGGCTGATAAGGCAGGTAAATGCCGGTTCAATATCTTTCTCCGGCTTAATTCATCTCCGTCTTCCACTTATCGAAGTTTTCCATTTTTTGAAGGTACTGAAAAACATAAAGTTTATCCCTTCCGGAGAGACTAAACCAGTTGTGATCAACATTGGTGTATGTTGCACTGATTCTAACCACTTTTAGTTCAAGACCCTTTGGAAAAACAGTTATATAACCCGGTTTAACCTCAGCTTTGACTCCCGAAGATTTAGATGGAACTCTATATCCTCTCCTCTCTTCTTCAAAGGCACTTTCAATTGTGTATACCCCTGGGGACAGACCGCTTATTACCCTGTTAAATGTTGAAGGAGAGACGGCAAATTTAGTCCTTATTTTTCCACTCTTTACTTCCTTTATTGTTATTATGAAGTTTCCCGGAACCGGAGCACTCACATCCCCTGTACGCCTTAAAGCGAGCACAAGTATAGCCCTATCCTCTTCCGGCTCGGGCAGACTTGCACACCCGGTAAGTATCAGGATTGAGGAAAGAGCAGAACCCAACAAGAACAAAAATATTTTTTTACCCATATTCATAATAAAAGATTATATGCCCATCCAAAACAGATGTCAAATTACAGGCTCATGGTCGTAAATCAGGAACATACGGCTCCCCCAGTCTATGCGCAATTTTTAGATACCCAATATTAGCCCGGCTACCGAAAAGAAAATAAAAAGTCCTGTAATATCCACTATGGTAGTGAGGGCAGGACTAGCCACCACCGCCGGATCGAGTTTAGCCCGTGCTGCTGCAAGAGGCAGTAAGGCTCCAATTATTGTAGAAGTTACTATCTGAAGTCCCAGAGCCAAAGCAATGGCAAATCCTATCTTTAAAAGTGAATACTCATCTGGAAAGGTCGACCCCTGGCCGAAGAGAATAACCCTCATAAAAGCAATGACTGCAAGGATTAAAGCGATCAGTACTGCAACGACAATCTCTTTAAAGAGGACTTTGAGGATATCGCCGGGTGAGATCTCTTTAATAGCAAGAGCGCGAACTACAAGAGTAGCAGCCTGACTGCCTGTATTCCCACCAGTATCGGCTATCATAGGCATAAAAACGGCCAGTATGGCAAACTGAAGAAGCAAAGCCTCGAATCTCTGAACAATGAAACCGGAAACCAATCCGAGTATCGCCAGAATAATTATCCACGGAACACGGTTTTTAAAGTGTACCAGGGCGGAAGTTTTCATATACACCGCTTCCTCATGGGCTCCTGCGATGGCCATAAACTTCTCCATATCTTCGGTGTATTCCTGGGTAATAATATCCACTGCATCGTCATGGGTAATAATACCTACAAGTGCATCATCACCGTTAAGAACCGGTAATGCCAGCAGATCGTACTTCTGTATCTTGGCTGCAGCCTCTTCCTGGTCATCATGAGTGTATGCAAAGATAACATCCCTGTGCATGATGTCGCTGACCCTTGCCTCTCTGCGGGCTAGAATAAGATCCTTTAGAGATACAAATCCGAGGAGCCGTCGGTTGTCATCAACCACATAGGCATAATAGATTGTCTCCTTATCGGGTGCAACTTCACGGAGCCGCTCAATTGCCTTAAAGGCTGTTAAATCCGGTGGCAGAGTCGCGTAATCGGAGGTCATTACTGCACCTGCAGTGCCTTCTTCATACGCAGCAAGACGGCGAATATCTTCCCTTTCCGCCTGGGCAAGGGCAGGTAGTACTGCTTCTCTACTTTCTTCGGGCAGCTTCTTGAAAAGGTCCGCCCGGTCATCGGGAGGCATATCGGCAAGCAAATGTGCAACCTCTTTTCGGTGTAGCTTCTCTACCACCTCAACCTGGAGCTGGGTATCCAGATGGCTGAAAAACTCAGCCCGCAGAGGCCAGCTTAGATAAGTAAGAAACTTCCATACCTCGGTTGAGTCAAGGGAGGATAGATGTTCGGCGACGACTGCAGGGTGTTTATCCTCACAAAACTCCCTTATAGAGTTGCCATCTCCCGAAGCAAGCAACTCTTCGAGTTTGTAATCTAGCAGTAATTTGTAATTCATCGGTCACCTCCATCTCGGCCGCAAAGGGAAGAAGATACCCGGCCGGAGGTGACTCTGGAAGGTTGTTAGAAGGAAGGAATATTAATCACATACCCGGCCGCACATTCTACCCATTGCGGTTCCGGTTCTTCGTATAAATTGTCTCTCGATTCCTGTGTCATGCCTTTACTACGTTGACTGCCATCTGAATCACTCATATATTCTCCTCCGAAATAGAACTTATCAAAGCCCGAAGGCTTCTTTTCATAAGTTATATATACAGTACTTTATTCTTAATATTTTTTCAAGTCTTTTTTGTGATACATTTTTATAAGTTGTTGAATATTACCAACCCTATGTGTTTCAGCAATTCTGTTTTACATCTATTAACTATTGCAGGATTCTTGTTCCAATTATTGGCAAAAGCACATCTAATTTCTTTTAATTCTTTTTCATTAAGCATGTTTATTAGATTTGCCACAGTTGTTTCAATATTGTATACATTATTGAACGAAACTTTTTTAAAATCAAGGGTGAACGGTTAGTTTAAACTTGCACTTAAGAGAAATATTTATAATCTTTCCGGAAATATCCAATTGAGTGATATCATCAATTTATACTATACTTCAGCCGGAGAACATACATGGCAAAATCATTACGATTCAGGTGGATATTAAAAAATTGGTTTGTACTAGGTTTGATAGGTTCCATTGTCATATCGCTTCTGGTACCCGAAATCGGTCATACCATGGGCTTTGGCGGGATAACCACGAAAGTACTCATTATTGTGATCTTTCTGATAACCGGACTTACTCTTCCCAGTGAAACGATTCTCGCAAGACTCGGAAATGTAAAGTTTCATATCTTTACCCAGAGTTTTATTTTTATTTTCATCCCGCTGTATTTCGCCGTAACAGCACCCTTGCTTGGTAGGATTATAAATGAGTGGACCCTGATCGGGCTTTACGGTATTGCGGTCTTACCTACTACCATTTCCAGCAACATCGTTTTCACCCAGGCAAGTGGCGGAAACGTTGTGGCCACTACATTTAACGCAGCGGTGGCCAATGTTACAGGTATTTTTATATCCCCATTACTGCTATCGATTTTACTTAAGACTACAGGCAGAGTGATGCCCCTGGAAGAGCTGCTTAATATTTTCAAGAGTTTGTTGCTTCTCATGCTGTTGCCTATTGCTATGGGGCAGATTGTGCGGGGCTTTACTCATGATTTTCTTAACCGTTATGATATGTACAGTCGAGATTTTATTTTTTTTCCTGAATTTTTAAATGCGAAAAAACAAAATCTACCGGAACCCATAGCACATCGCAATCTTCCTTTC
>QNBH01000258.1 GCA_003645645.1 Spirochaetota bacterium
GCTTTTAATAGAGGTATTCAGAAAAATATCGGATTGTGAGATTTTGCTTGTAAAAACGAATTTACTGTGATATAATTTCATAAAAAGGCGGTTTTTTTGTTTTCATTTCAAATTCTACTCCAAGATGGCCGGTATTGATGGATCTTAACGAGTTTCAGGCTAAAGAGCTCTTCCGTAAATACGGTATCCCCATCCCACAAGGAAATGTGGCCCATAGTACAGAAGAGGCAGTCCAGGCAGCCTCTGCAAATCCCAGAGTTGTTATAAAAGCTCAAGTTCTAACCGGCGGTAGGGGTAAGGCAGGTGGGATTAAGGTTGCAAACACCATCCGGGAAGTAGAGGATGGGGCAGGGGAAATTCTATCAATGTCGATTAAGGGTTTTAAGGTAAACAAGGTGCTGGTGGAAGAGCAGTTGGATATAAAAAAAGAGTTGTATTTATGCGTTGTACTGGACAGGGAGAACGAGGGATATAAATTGATCTTCTCGGAAACAGGGGGGATAGATATCGAAGAGCTTGCCAGGAGAGAACCGGAGAATATAAAAACAACCAATATAGAACCTTTTCCAGGTCTTGTACCCTTTCAGCTTCGGGAGATTTTACACTCTCTTGGTGAAGAAACAAAAAAATACGCCAGGGAGATCTATCAGATTATGAACAGGCTCTATACTCTGTTCATCGAAACAGATGCCAAGCTTGCAGAAATTAATCCTCTGGTTGTAACCGGTGAGGGGAAATGTGTAGCCTGCGATGCCAAGGTCAGTATCGATGACAACGCATTGTTCAGGCACAGTGAATTGCTCTCCTGCCGGTTACCCGAAGACGAGATACCTCTGGAGAGGGAGGCACGGGAGAAGGGGTTAAGCTATATCAAGATGGAGGGAAACATCGGCTGTCTTGTAAACGGTGCCGGTCTGGCGATGGCCACTATGGATGTTCTTAAGCATTACGGAGGAAGTCCGGCCAATTTTCTCGATATAGGGGGAGGGGCAAAGGCCAAGCAGGTAAAAGACGCTCTTGAGATCATCAATAAGGACACCGGTGTTAATACGATTTTTATCAATATCTTTGGCGGAATTGTGCGATGTGATCTTGTGGCGGAAGGGATTCTTAAAGCAAAGAAGGAACTTAATATAAAAAAAAAGCTGGTTATCCGGCTCATTGGAACCAATGATCAGAAGGCATACGAGATGCTTGACAGGGAAGGCTTAAGGGTTTTTACCGGCATGGCCGATGCAGCCATAAAGGCCGTAGAGCTGGCAAAAGAAATATAGGTATGGCAGTTGCACTATGAGTATTTTATTGGATCGTTCTTCCAGAATAGTTATTCAGGGAGCGGCAGGTGTGGAAGGGATGTTCCATACAGAACAGATGTTATCCTACGGCAGTCGGGTCGTTGCAGGGGTTGACCCCTCCCTTAAAACAGATAATATTGCGGGAGTACCGGCCTACAAACTGTTGAAAGAAGCAATATCCAACCATTCTCCCGACACATCAATAATTTTCGTCCCGGCACCCTTTGCTTTCGATGCTATTATGGAGGCCATATACTGTGGAATAAAAACTATTATTGTTATCACAGAGGGTATACCCATAACCGATTTCTTGAAGATAAAGCAGTACAGCAGGGACAGGGATGTCTGTATTATAGGCCCCAATTGTCCGGGGGTAATAGTTCCTGAGGAGTGTAAGGCGGGCATAATGCCGGGTCATATTTTTAAAAAGGGAGAAGTAGGAGTAATCTCTCGAAGCGGTACCCTGACTTATGAAATTGTTTTAGCCCTCTCATCATCGGGAATAGGGCAGTCTACCTGCGTGGGTATAGGAGGAGATCCTGTACCCGGAAGCAGTTTTATAGATATACTTAAAAAATTTAAAGATGACGAACAGACAAGGGTTGTTGTGCTGATCGGTGAGATTGGGGGTAGCGCGGAAGAAATGGCAGCCGAATATATCCGTTCTGAGTTCGGGAAACCTGTTGTAGCCTTTATCGCAGGAAAATCCGCCCCTCCCGGAAAAACCATGGGTCATGCCGGTGCCATTATTTCGGCTGGAGTGGGTACGGCAGAAGAGAAGATCGAAGCCCTTGAAAGGGCAGGGGTTAAAACCGCTTCTGTTCCGGACAGGATCCCGGAGCTGGTACGAGAATATTTATAACGAAGGGATGGGATAAAGTTTATGAAAAATAAAACCGGAGAAAAATATCTCTCCATTAAGAGAAACTGGTGTAAACGTTGTGGTTACTGTGTGGAGTTCTGCCCTAAAAATGTTTTCGACATCGGAGAAGATGGTTATCCTGTTGTCGCCCGTCTCGAGGATTGTAATGAATGCCGGATTTGCGTATATATATGCCCCGATTTAGCTGTAATAGCCGAACCGGAGGTAGAGGAAAAAATAAAGGATAGATAGATGCTTTTCTATAGACTCTACAGGGACAAGGAAGGCAGAAAAGTTGGATTCGTTCAGGGAAACGAGGCATGCGTGGAAGCAGGGTTGATTGCAGGATTACGGTTTTTTGCAGGTTATCCCATAACTCCCTCCTCGGAGATAGCCTCAGTAGCCTCAGCCAAACTTCCCATGGTAGGAGGCAAATTTATCCAGATGGAAGATGAGATAAGCTCCATGGCTGCAGTTATTGGTGCTTCCATGACAGGAATAAAGGCAATGACCGCTACCAGCGGCCCGGGCTTCTCCCTTAAACAGGAAAATATCGGGTTTGCTTCTTTAAATGAGGTACCGTGTGTTATTGTAAATGTACAGCGGGCGGGTCCCAGTACGGGCCTTCCTACTCAGGTTTCCCAGGGAGATGTTATGCAGGCACGGTGGGGTACCCATGGAGACCATCCCATCATCGTGCTCTCCCCTTCGAGTGTTCCCGAGGTAGTAGAGTTGACCATCAGGGCCTTTAATCTATCAGAGAAATACCGCAATCCGGTGATTTTGCTTATGGACGAAACCGTTGCTCATATGCGGGAGAAAATAGTCCTTCCCTTGAAGAGTGAGGTGGAAATTATTGACAGATCCATTACCACAATCGACAGTTCGGAAGAATACAAACCCTTTGACGATTGTACACTCGTCCCCCCTTTCAGTCCCTTCGGGGGAAAGTTGAGGTATAATATTACAGGATTGATTCACGATCCAAAGGGTTTTCCCACAGCACGTGAAGATGAGGTTGTTCCCCTGATGGATAGAATACACAAAAAGATAGAAGATAACCGGGACGATATCGTAGAGGTGAAAGAGCACATGACCGAGGATGCCGATATTCTTCTCGTTTCCTTCGGTATATCTGTTAAAAGCTCCCTGGGTGCTATGAAAATGGCAAGGGAAGGGGGGCTAAAGGTTGGTGTACTTCAGCTCGTTACCATCTGGCCCTTTGCAGACAGAGAAGTGGATATTGTTTCACAGCAAGTCAAACGAGTCTTTGTGGTTGAGCTTAACATGGGACAGATAATTCGTGAAGTTGAGAGAGCATGCAGGGGAAGAGTTCCCGTGGAAGGCATCAACAGATACGATGGACATCTTATAAATCCTCAGGAGATATTATCCGTTATAGAGGAAAGAATGAAATGATGGAATCTGTAGTTCATCACCACCTGCGTCCAAAGAAAAAGTTTCCCCATATATGGTGTCCGGGATGCGGACATGGGATCATCCTCTCGGCCCTGGTAAGGGCTCTGGAGAAGACAGGCAGGGAGAGGGATGAGGTGGTTCTTGTATCGGGAATAGGTTGTTCTTCGAGGGCTCCTACCTATGTTGATTTCTCCTCTCTTCACGGAACCCACGGCCGGGCTTTAGCCTTTGCAACAGGAATCAAATTGGGCAATCCCAGGTTGACGGTAATAGTACTTACCGGTGATGGAGACGCTCTTGCTATCGGGGGAAACCATTTCATTCATGCTTGCAGAAGAAATATCGATATTACCACTGTTGTGTTTAACAACAACATCTACGGGATGACAGGCGGCCAATATTCTCCCACAATGCCTACCGGAGCATTCGCAGCCACAGCTCCCTACGGAATGATCGAGCAGGATTTTGATGTATGCAATTTGAGTGTAGCTACCGGAGCAAGCTTTGTCGCAAGGGGGGCTGTAACAAATCCGGTTGCCCTTGAGAGATACATTCGTCAGGGTATACTTACGAAGGGGTTTTCGGTAATTGATGTAGTCGAGCCCTGTCCGCCTATTTACGGGTTTTATAATAAGACAGGAACTGCACTGGATATGATGAGAAGCATTAAAGAGAGGACCATCTCGATTAAAAAGGCGGAGAGCCTTTCACCGGAGGAGCTCAAAGGGAAAGTCTTAACCGGTGTTTTTATAGATCGTGAATACAGGGAGTACACCGAAGAATACAACAAGGTTATCGAGGAAGCGAAAAGGAGCATTCAGGATGAAGAGCCTCTATGAGATCAGATTGAGCGGTTCGGGAGGGCAGGGTCTTGTTACTGCCGGAATGGTTTTAGGAGAAGCAGCTTCACTTTTCGATAATAAAAAGGTAATTCAGACACAGAGCTACGGAGCGCAGGCAAGGGGAGGGGTGGTGGCGTCGGAACTTATTATAAGCGATGAGGAGATTACCTTTCCGAAACCGGTAAAAACAGACATCTTACTGGCTCTTTCCCAGTTGGCATACAACAGATATATCGAAAGCGTGAAACCGGATAGCTACACTATTGTAGATTCTTCACTGGTAAAATATAACCCTGCCAAGGGAGTTTATCCCGTCCCGATCACCAAACTGGCAGAAGAAGAGACAGGCTTAAAAGTTACTGCTAACGTTGTAGCATTAGGCGTTCTATCTTTTTTAACGGGAGTTGTTTCATATAAGGCTCTGGAAAGAGCATTAATGAGCAGAATCCCCCCAGGTACCGAAGATGTCAACAAAAGGGCTCTTCAAGTAGGGAAGAAACTCACC
>QNBH01000259.1 GCA_003645645.1 Spirochaetota bacterium
ACTTAGGTGGTTGTATACTCCGAAAGAAGGTAGACGGGCTTAAGCCCGTCTCACCACCGATCTTTCGACCGGTGGATCACCACCATAGGTGGTGACCTTCTTTCGGAGTAAATATTGACAATATTTTTGTTAGAGTGTAATAAGAAAACGTATGTTTCCGAAAATAAACCCAATAGCCAGGGAACACGTATCTATCAGGATACTAATCAATGGAGAAACTTAGCAAAGAAAACGAACTTAAGCAGATGGTCGATCCGACCATCATCTATATTACAAAGTGTTTACGACAGATCGCCCATGAGTTGAGCAAGCATTCCAAATACATCCAGGAAAATTACAACATTACAGTACCTCAACTTGTATGTCTCCGTGAGATTTACGAACGCGGCCCCATCTCTTTAAGCGATCTGACCAAAAGCATCTTTCTCAACAACAGTACTGTAACCGGTATTGTCGATCGTCTTGAGAAGCAGGGGCTTGTCCGTAGAACTCGCACCAGCAGAGACAGGAGACAGATCCACATAGAAATAACCGATGCAGGAACCACGTTTCTTGGAAATGCCCCGCCTCCCATTCAGCAGAACTTTATAGATGGTCTCAACGGTCTGAACGAGGAAGAGGTAAAGACCATCCTGTGGGCCATCGAAAAACTGGTGGATCTAATAACTACCGATGAAGCTATAAAAACAGAGATATCCAGACAATACCCGGGAAGAGAAGATTAGGTAAAAAGAGCCCACCCGGCACAAGGCAGAGCCTGTTATGCTATGTAAGGTCGAGATTTTGTTATTTTACCTAAATTTTCAAACGCGAAAAAACAAAATCTACCTTAGCTCATAGCACAGCGCAATCTTCCTTAAGTTGCTATCGAAGATTGCGATATGCTATTAAATCCCCAGATCTTGTTATTTTAACAAGATTTTTTATTTGGTTGCGGCTACGCTGCGCTTGGTTTACCTCTTATAAACTCCCCGATCCTGTACCAATCGAATATTCATACACCGTATGAAATCTGTTTATCTGAAACCCTATGATAGAGGCCACTCCGGCGGGAAATCCGTATTGCAGACCGAAACTTTCCACTGCAATTATGGCTGAGGCGAGGGGAATATTCATGGTACCTGCAAGAAGGGCGGAAAATCCCGCAGATACAAAGGCAAAATAGTCCGCCGAAAACAGTGGAATGTCAAGAAAATCTGCCGCGGCAGCACCGAAGAGCATTCCCACAATAACAGCAGGGCCGGTTATTCCGGAAAAAACTGCAAGGACTACCCATTTTAATAGGTAGAGAAGAGATCTTTTATACCTACCCTGTAAGGACTGCTCAGGATGAGACATCACAGACACTTCCGCCTGTTATGGCGAGAAGCTGCTCGAAAGTCATGGGTACACCAGTTGCATCCGTTCCGGCAGCCGGATAGATCTTATCGTATTCCTCAAGACTTTGATCGATAAATATTTCGATATTATCAACTCCAAAAGGACACACACCACCCGGAGAAAATCCCGTTACCCTGCGGGTTTCCTCGGCAGAAGTCATGCTGTGCTTTACTCCTGTCAATTTTTTTATCTTCGAAGAGGAAATTTTTTTATCTCCTGCAAGCACAACCATCCGGTATTTGTCATCCTTGCCCTTTAAAAGAATAGATTTGGCAATCTGCCCAACTGCAACACCAATTTTTTCTGCAGCTTTCTCCGCAGTGGGGGTGCTCCCCTCCTCAAACTCAAGAGCCATAAGTCCATAATTTTCAAGTACACTTTTTACCTTTTCGGGAATCATGGGAGAAATAGTACTGATTAGAGGAGTTGTGTCAATGAGGCATCTGTCTATATTATTCTTTTTAGATGAGGTACTTCTCTCTGAAGGACTTCCTGGACTTGGATAAACTCCAGGATGTTTTCCATATCTATTATCCCTTTGAGTGTATCCTCCTCAATTACAGGAAGAACGGTAAATCTTTGTTGTTGCATTTTCTGAAACACGTCTTTTAAGGAATCGGCCGGTGAAGGTGAGAAGAAATCCCTGTTCATCACCTCGCTGATTGATACCTCTTTACCCCTTTCGTTAAGCGCCTTTATTATATTATCACGTGTGAGAATACCCACGGCCTTGTCTTCATCATCCAATACTACGAACTCCCTCTCCTGTCCATCCAGAAGAATATCGATTGCCTTTGCAAGAGTTTCGTGTTCATTCAGTGGTGTGTAATGGTGCATTAAAACATCTCTTACCTTGTGGTCTGCCAGGATCGAGCCCGTTCTTACCTGCTGGGCCTCGAACTGAGCTCCGAGATATACAAACAGTGCAATTACAATAAGAAAGGGATTTGAAAGTAGACCGAGGAAGGCAAATCCAATTGCAAGTATCTGGCCGATAGAGGCCGCAATGCTCGTGGCGGTTACTCTGTCCATCTTAAGCGAGAGGAGTGCCCGTAATACACGCCCGCCATCCATAGGGAAGGCCGGAATTATGTTAAACACCAGGAGAAAGAGATTAACACTCAAGAGGCGATAGAGGAAACTGGATTCTGCGAGCTTTTGAAAACTTTCTGCTCCGGCAGGTATGGTGAGCCTCCCCCCGGCCCAGAGAATGAGAAAAAGAATGCCCGCGATAATTAGATTCACCGAAGGCCCGGCTATAGCTATAAGAAGCTCCTTCTTCGGATCTTCGGGTATCTCCTCCAGGCTTGCCACTCCACCTATGGGCAGGAGTGTGATGCTCTTTACGGCCACACCGTACCTTTTTGCCATTAGTGAATGGCCCAGCTCGTGCAAAACCACACAGGCAAAGATAGTAAGAATAAATATAACAGCGGTAGTCGTCTCCTGAACGGTGCTTCCCCTGCTTAAGTTTAAGAATATGATCCACAAAATAATAAGGATAAAGGTCCAGTGAATCTGTATCTTAATACCTGCAATCTTTCCCAGCGATAAAGACCATTTCATACTTATAGTATGCTTCTTAAAGACATTTTTTACAAGTATGCACATTGTTTTTTTTCTTCTGCTCCTGTTATAATTGGGATAACTCTTTAAGCAGGTTAAGGGTGGGTTATTGTATTGCCCGATACTCAATAGAGCCAATTTTAAAGGAGGGAGGGGATGATCACCGTGGTAGCTGGAGTTCTTAAAAAAGATGGCCATGTTTTTCTTGCCAGAAGAAAACGGGGCACCTCTTTCGAAAGGATGTGGGAGTTTCCCGGAGGCAAGGTGGAAAATGGAGAATCACCAGAGGATGCTCTTATCCGTGAGTTTAGAGAAGAGCTGGGGATAGATATAAAGGTAAAAAGATTTATTTGCAGGAGCTTTTATTCAAACGAAAATGTTACCATCACCCTTCTGGCTTACGAAGTAAATCGGGTATCAGGCAGTATCACCCTGTGCGAACACGAGGATGCCCGATGGGTAAGCCTACCGGAGGCAAACAGATTTGAACTTATACCACCCGATATCGAGGTTGTAAAGGCACTTACCAATGTTTTATAGAGAGTACGGCAAAACAGGAAAAAATGTCTCCGCAATAAGTTTCGGGGGAATGAGATTCGAAAATCCCTCTGACGTCGACGGCAGTGCTGAGATAGTTTACCACGCTTACCGGAGAGGGATAAACTATTTCGACACCGCTCCCGATTATTGCGATAAGAGAAGCGAAATGATAATGGGTGAGGCCTTCAAGAGCATGAAGCCCGGCACCTTCTATGTATCCACAAAATCGGCAAAGGCAAAAGGAGGAGAGCTCAGGGCACAACTGGAGGAATCACTTAAAAGGCTCGGCGTTGATCGGATACATTTCTTCCATATCTGGTGTATAATTACACTGGATAAATGGGAAGAACGTAAGAGGGGCGGTGCTGTTGATGCCGCCCTTAGGGCAAGGGAAGAGGGGCTCGTCGATCATGTGGTTGTCTCCTCCCATCTGCCGGGTGCCGATCTTAAAGAAGTTCTCGAAGAAAACATCTTTGAAGGGGTCACCCTGGGCTATAATGTTATAAATTTCCCCTACCGAGAAGAGGCGGTGAATGCCGCCGGAAGGCTTAATCTGGGAGTAGTTACCATGAATCCACTGGGAGGGGGGATAATCCCTTCTCAAGCCGGTCGTTTTTCATTTATTAAATCCCGGGATGACATCTCTGTAGTACAGGCAGCCTTGAGATTTAACCTATCCAATCCCAACATCACTTCCGCTCTGGTTGGTTTCAGCAACAAAGGGGAGGTAGATGAGGCTGTTTCTGCTGTAAAAAATATGGTCCCCTATACGCATGAGAGAGTAGCTGAGATAGAAGATCATATATTCGACTCCTTCAACGGAATATGTACAGGGTGCGGATACTGCCTTCCCTGCCCCGGTGGTGTAGATATACCCAAAATGATGGACTCCTACAATATGAAAATTTTAAAAAACAACAGCCCTGATGAGATATTAAAACGGCTTAACATGTACTGGGATCTGCCTGCGCAAAACGCCCTTCAGTGTACTCAATGTGGTGAGTGCGAAGAGAAATGCACCCAGCATCTTCCCATAATCGAACGTCTGGATGAGATAGGGGGACTTTCCCCATAAGCCCTAGAAAGATTATGCTTTTATTAAGAAAAGGGCTCGTTCAGGAACTCACACCTCAAGGACATTCTTAAGGCCGTGATGAACTCCCGCTGTCTCTAAAATTCGCTACGGATATCTCCCGCTTCTTTGCATCAGAAATAGCAAAAAATCTGGTTTCTTATCTAGAGAAGTACATTTTCGATCCGGGAAAGCTTAAAGCCCACAACTTTTTTTAAAAGTGAAATCACCAGACATGGTACTGCTGGTAACATCATTTGTGAGGGCAATTCAGCTCACTATGATACAATCCACATTGCCCATTAAAATTGTTACTTCCACACGAGAGCCGGCCGTAAGGTCAAGCGGTTC
>QNBH01000260.1 GCA_003645645.1 Spirochaetota bacterium
ATCTTAACAACTTTGATAGGATTTGCTAAAATTATTTACTGCGAAAGAAGGCCACCACCAATGGTGGTGATCCACCGGTTGAAAGACAGGTGGAGAGACGGGCTCAAGCCCGTCTGACTTCTTTCGGAGCATACAACCACTTGAGTAATTTCTGCAAAGCGGAAATTACTTATCCCTTGCAGGGCTTACAAAGCCTTAGGCTTTGCCGGTGGTTGTTTACTATCAATTTTGTTATTTAAAAAAGAAGATGTCGGGAAACACCTCAGGCCGTAGCTTTGCTCAGACCCTTGCTATGCAAACAAAGCAAAGAGAATATTTTTCCCTGTTATCAGTGTAAACGGTGTACAAATGGCTGCCCGTTAAATAAGTTCACCCGTTGCACACCAGATCAAATCATACATGCATCGATACTAAACTTACTGAGATGCAGTCTCAAACAGCGATTTTATCTGGTTATGCTCAGAATGCCAGACTTGTACCACCAGATACCCCCAGGGTATTGATGTGGCAGAGGTCATGGCCACAATAAGAAGAATGAATATACATAAAAAACCAGGTAATGAAATTTCTTCTACACACGTCTTCTATCATGCAGGTTTTTCAACGGTCAGGTTTTTTGGTCGTCTTTTTAAACTCGGTTTTCATCTCCTGTATCCGCTTTTTCCGTGTTCATTGGTTTAAGCCTGCCCCTTTATAACATAATGAAAGCAGAAAAGATGGGGTTTAACAAAATGAATGTCCCCTGTGCCGCCTGCTTCTTCCGTATGAAAACCGCTTTAGCAAGAATAAATACAGATGATGAAATTGCAGAAGAGGTCTACAGGATAATCGGCGGCAAACCGGTTGATGATATCCATGTTGTTCATGAAAGAAAAGCTCGATATGTAGATGAGAAGAAATGTACTGGATGTGGGGAGTGTGCAGAGAAATGTCCTGTATTGGTGAGCTCAGAATACAACACGGGCCTTGCGGAGGAAAAAGCCATTTCAAGGCGATATCTCCAGGCTGTACCATCGGCCTTCGCCATAAGAAAAGATGGGCGTTCTCCCTGTAGAGCCGCCTGTCCAGCAGAACAGCGAGCTCAAGGCTACATTGCTGTTATTTCAGAAAAAAGGTTCGAAGACGCCTATAGAACGATTGTAAGAGAGAATCCCTTTCCATCTGTATGCGGCAGGGTGTGTAAACACTACTGTGAGGAAGAGTGTACACGCGGAAGGGTGGATGAACCCGTCTCCATCATGAAGCTAAAGCAGTTTGTCTCAGATTGGGTCTATGCCAATAATGTAACTATCACTGAAAAGAATATAACTTTTGAGGAAGAAACAGGGGTTAAGGGTATAAAACCGGTTGCAATTATCGGATCCGGTCCTGCGGGGCTTGCCGCTGCAAGAGATCTTGCACAAATGGGTCATAGAGTTACCGTATTTGAATCTTTACCTTTTGCAGGTGGAATGATGCGTGTGGGTGTTCCATTATTCAGATTACCCTGGAAAAGACTCGATTGGGATATAGAGAATATCCTTGACGGAAATATCGAGCTCAAAACAAATACAAGAATAGAGAGTATCCATAAACTTTTTGAAGAAGGTTTTGGTGCAGTTTTTATCGCCACCGGAGCGCATAAAAGAAAAAAACTCCCCATCCCCGGGAGTGATTTACCTCAAGTATTGATCGGCACAGAAATGTTACGTTCCATCGCGCTCAGTAAAGAGATATCTCTTGGGAAGAATGTTTTAGTATTAGGTGGCGGCAATGTTGCAATGGATGTTGCCCGCACCGCCTTGCGAGAAGATGCGGAATCGGTAAAGATTGCCTGTCTGGAATCAAGAGAAAAGCTTCCTGCAGATCCATGGAAAGTAAGTAGTGGCGAAAAAGAAGACATAACGATACTGCCATCAAAGTCGTTTTTAGAAATCGTATCTACAGAAGGAAGGTTAGAAGGGGTGAGGTGTATCGATATTTTTTCGAAGGATTCGATGAGAACGGGAGCCCGCAAATCGAGAAAATCGAAGGTTCAGAACGCATACTAAAGGCCGACGCCGTTATTTTCGCTATCGGCCAGAAACCGAATCTTCCCTTTGCATCCGAGGGGTTCGAGCAGACAAAAGCCGGTACCCTTAGAGTAGATCCTGAAACCCTTGCTGCTTCTAAAGAAGGGGTTTTCGCCGGTGGAGATGTAGTAACAGGGACAAAGTTTATAGTTGATGCCATTGCAGCAGGGTACAGAGCAGCACTTTCGATCCAAAGCTTTTTAACCGGTGCCCCATTAAAACAAAAGAAGCTGGATCTACCTGTAGCAGAGTTAACCGAAAGGCAGATCAAAGAAAGAATACGCAATACTGGGGGAAGGCTAGGAGATGATTCATCTGATTTCACTGAAGAGGAGGCTGTTGAGGAAGCCTTAAGATGTCTTAATTGTGGTATATGCTCGGAATGTCTTCAATGTGTGGAGTTTCGCGAAGCCGATGCACTACTACACGATGAACCATACTAAAGCAAAATAACTTTTAATGTAGGCGCTGTTGTACTTGCAAGTGGTATTGACAGTTACAATGCAAAGTTTAAGAAAGAATACGGATACGGACGACTTCCCAATGTTATTACATCCCTACAGTTTGAGAGGATTTTAAGTGCATCCGGTCCTTTTGCCGGGAAGGTTTTAAGACCTTCCGACATGAGGGAGCCAAATAGAATTGCTTTTATCCAGTGGGTAGGTTCCAGAGACAAAAACGCAGATTACTGTTCTGCTGTATGCTGTAGGGCTTCAATTAAGGAAACTATTGTTGCTAAAGAACATTGCAGAGAACTTGATTGCACTGTGTTTTTCACCGATATCAGGGCTTTCGGAAAGGGATATGAGGATTATTACAATCGAGCGAAAGAGCTTGGGGTACGCTTCATAAGATCACGTCCTTCTTCAATTAAAGATGAACCGGGCACAGACTCATTACTGATCAGGTACCAGAATCATGAAAATAAGATTGTGGACGAGATATTTGATCTCGTAGTCCTGTCCATAGGTTTTTTCTCCAGGCCATGAGAACACAGAACTTATGAGAAAGCTCGGTATTCAACTTGATGAATACGGTTTTGTTAAAAACGATCCCTTTCAGCCGTGGGCCACTAACTTTCCAGGAGTATTTGCGCAGGGGACTTTGATAGAACCTATAGATATACCGGAGACGGCAAGCAGGGTATCTGCTGCAAGTGCACGTGTTATTGAGCTTTTGTGTGATGTCCGCGGGAGTCTTATCAGACCGAAAGAGTATCCGCAGGAGAGGAAGATATATGCAGGAGATGCCCGAATTGGTATTTTTGTATGCCACTGTGGAAAAAACATTGGCGGATTAGTTAACATAACACGGGTTTTAGAATACATAAAAACGCTTCCGCATGTGGTCTAGGCGGAGGATAACCTCTACACCTGTTCCTCCGACACTGCGGAAAAGATAAAAAAGGCTATCGAGGAGTATGATTTAAACAGGGTAATAGTTGCTTCCTGTTCTCCGAGAACACACGAGCCTCTATTTCAGGACACCATAAGGCAGGCCGGTCTTAATCCGTATCTTTTTGAAATGGCCAATATAAGGGATCAATGCTCATGGCCCCACATGTACGAACCGGCAAAAGCCGCGAAAAAATCCATCGATCTTATTCGCATGGCCGTTGCTAAGGCCAAGACTCTGGAGCCGCTATACCCTGAAAAAATAAAAATAAATCAAAAATGCCTGGTGATAGGAGGCTGGTTTGCAGGGCTAACCGCATCGATTGAGCTGGCGAGTTTCGGAATAAACACCTATTTAATCGAGAAAGAAAGAGAGCTTGGGGGGAATTTCAGAAGGCATTATTTTTCTTTTAAAGGAGGTGCTCCCCAGGCCAATTTATCAATGTTACTCGAGCAGGTTAAAAGCAACGATAAAATAAAGATTTTTACCGAAGCCGTTATCGAAGAGGTTAGAGGCTCCATTGGCAACTTTTCGACTACCGTTAACTGGAAAAGGTGAGCAGGTAAGTCTGGAGCACGATGCCATCATTGTAGCGACAGGTGCAGAGGAGTATGAACCTCAGGGAGAGTATCTCTATGGTTTAAATAAAAATGTTTTAACACAGACAGAACTGGAGAAGCACCTGGCAGAAGAGGATACTTCGTTCCTCGATAACAGAGAAATCTTTATGATGATCCAGTGTGTGGATGTACGTAATGAAGATAATTCATACTGTGCCCGCTTATGTTGTCAGCAGGCAATAAAAAATGCCCTGATAATCAAAGAGAAAAAACCTCAAGCGCAAATCTTTATCCTCTACAGAGATATCAGAACATACGGTCTCTCTGAATCGGCATACACAAGAGCAAGAGAAAATGGTGTTGTTTTTATCAGGTACACAGAGAATGAAAAACCCGAGGTTAGAGAAACAGGCGCTGTTCTCGAGATAAAAGTAAAAGACGCTACACTTGATAATGAGCTGACTCTTGCCTCCGATATGGTAATACTTTCTACAGGAATTGTGCCGGGAAAGGGCAATCAAGAAATCAGCAAACTGCTAAAAATATCCCTCTCAAAGGATGGGTTTTTTCTGGAACGTCATTTAAAGCTCTTTCCAGGGGAGTGTGCTACACCTGGAATCTATATCTGTGGGCTCGCCCATTTTCCCAAGACAGCGGGAGAGACAATTACTACTGCTACGGCTACATCTGTAAATGCATTTAAAATACTGTGTAACGAAGAAATAGAGCTTGAGGCTAAGGCCTCTACAATAATAGAGGAAAACTGTGATGTTTGTGCCTACTGCGTTGAGCCATGTCCTAACGATACAATAACATTGCTGGAGTATATATATTTATATATATCAAACTTCTATAAAAAAAAATCGTAGAGACAAACTCGGCATTGTGTAAGGGG
>QNBH01000261.1 GCA_003645645.1 Spirochaetota bacterium
AGGTGGCACAGTAGGAGATGCCCTTCCCGCTGTATTCTCTCTCTCCTGGGATGTTCAGCGGTTTAGGGGAGGAGCCGGTGGCAATTATTAATTTTTTTGCCTTTATACTCTCATAACCATCTATAAAAACCTCCTTTTTTACAAGATCGACCCTATCCACATCCACGGCGGAACGAAACTTAACACCCGCCTTTTTTGCCTGTTCATGCATGTAATGGGAAAGCATGTAGCCTGGTTGAGGCTCGGGAAAACCGGGGTAGTTAGAGACCTGATGTGTGGTTGATACATACCCGCCCGGAAGTGCCCTGTCAACAAGTATCGCATCCACATCGGCTTGAGCCAGATATATCCCGGCTGTAAGTCCTGCAGGACCTGCACCAAGAATTACCGTATCACAGTAAGTGGCAACCGGTTTGATGCTGTTTTTTAGTTCCTCTACTCTTCCAGGAAGCAAGAGCGCATCAAGCTCTGCCATAATCTCGGAGCGCTTGATGGCTCCGGTAAGTACTTTTCCGGTTATCTCTCCCTTTTTATAGAAAAGGATTGTAGGTGAGCCTGTTACTCCCAGCGATTCCGCAAGTTCCCTGTTACCCTGTCTGAAGATTTTAAAAAAACGGATATCATCACCGTATATTTCGCTTAAAGACTCGTATTTGGATGCAAGGGCTTCACAGGGAGGACATTCTGTAGAATAAAAGTCAAGCACTGCTCTTTCTGAGGGAAGTAATTCTCTCCGGTAATCCTCTGCATTTATCTCTTTTATTTTTTCTGCCATCTTCAAACTCCTTTCTCGAAGTAAAGGGATAGACCCATTTCGAGTAGTTCTTTTACAGGTCTGCAATCGGGTGAATGTACTCTACCCTTGCTCTTTTTAGCCATATATCCGCATCCCCCGCCACAGGCAAGTCCAAGGTTACAGTTTTTACATTCCTTAATTACAGTTATATCTCTATCTTCCCATTCCTCAATACGTTCTTTCTCCAGATTAACTGAAGGATAAAACGTACCGATCGTCTCCTCTTTTTTGCCAATGGTGGCGGTACAGGGATAGATCGATCCCGTGTAATCGAAACCCCACTCTGTTTTGCAGGCAGGGCAGGCGTCGAAAAGCGGAAAGGGGAGCTCTCCCCTTTGAAAGAGGAATCGTGACAGGGAGAATGCCGGCCTGTGAAACTCAAGTATTTCGGGGTGTTTCAGGACAAGGTTGTAGAGCTCCTCTGCGAGTTCTACCCTGGAGTAAAGTTTTCCCGGGTCAGCCTGACAGGTATGCAGTTCGTAGTTTCTCCCGATCTGTGTTTTAAAATGTGGGTTTTCCGTCCATCCCCTTTTGGAGGCAAATCTTGCCAGCCGGGGCAAAGCCTCTATATTATCCCTGTCTACGACAACCCTTAAGTTTACGGTAATTCCCTTGGCCAGTGATTTATCTATCCCCTCTACTATTTTTGCGAAGGTGGGAGAACCGTCTTTCAAGGGGCGCCGCTCGTTGTGTATATCTTCAGTTCCGTCGAGAGTTACCTGTATCTCTCTGATTTCGGCCTGTGTAAGGAGGGCGAGGTAGTCGGTAAGATTATAACCGTTTGTAACAACGGCAATACTTATTTTTCTCCTGGCAGCGCCTCTTACCAGCCAAATCTACGATATTATGATATCTCTTACCGGCAAGAAGGGGCTCCCCACCGAAAATAGTAATGTATTTGGATCTGCCGGAAAAAGTTTTATCTATGTAGTCGTAGAATGCCCCTATTACTTCTTCAATGGGAGTGTCCACCTCACGATCTCCCTTTTTTTGATCGTACTCTGCCTGATAACAGTAGGAACAGGAGAAGTTGCAACTGTAGGTAGGCACGAAAAAGATTTGAACCTCGGATTCTTCTCGCTCATCCAGAAAATCAAGATATTTCTGCCTGAAAAGCCTCTCCTCATCTTCCTTTTCGATGAGATAACCCCTTTCGACCCATTTGTCTGGGTCTTTGATTTCTCCTGTTTCAAGCTCTTCCACTTCAGAAGAAGAAAGTATATCGGCATTGCCGGCAAGTAGATTTACAATAAAGAAGTTTCTTGAGTCTCTTGATTTTGAAATTATATTGTATTTTGATGTATTCATTGTGAGAAAATCCTCTTTTTTAAAGAATCAGTCGCGGGTATTCCCCCCCACGACTGATCTGAAAAGGTCAATCGTGGCAACCTGCCTCGATTTTAGAGAGTTTTGCACAGCATTGGGCTCCGGGTTTTTCCGATTGCCTTTTCTTACGGATCAAGCTTTTCATATAACCTCCCCGTTTTTTTATTTACAACAACAACCGCCTGCCGGTTTTCTCCCCTTAAGTGTAAAGCTTGCAACTTCTATCTCTCCCTTGGAGTAAGGGGCGCTTTTCTCGAGAATCTCTATCCCGGAGAATCCTGCTTTCTTTACAGTTTGTAAATAAATATCACGTGTAACTGCTCCTCCCCAACATTCTGCAACTGCCTGCAGGTCGGATGTATATTTTACCGGTACCTTCTCGATTGAATAGATGTCACTTATTACAAATCTTCCACCCGGCTTCAATACCCGGAATATCTCATCCCACAGCGCCTGCTTGTCTTCTGCATGGTTTATAGTACAGTTGGAAATCACCAGATCAAAGGAATTACTTTCCAGGGGAATCTCCTCGAGTCTGCTTTTAAGAAAAGCCACATTCTTAACGTTAAGACGTGCGGCGGTCTTTTTAGCCTTCTCGATCATTCCATCGGAAATATCCAGACCATAGACAAATCCAAAATCTCCGACTTGCTCTGCGAGGCGCAGAACGTCCGTTCCTCTACCGCTTCCGATATCCAGACATACTTCTCCCTGAGCCGGATGGCTGTAATCTGCAGCCTGCCCACAGGAGAGGCAGCAGCTAGATTCTGCCAGATTGCCGTACCTCCTGGCTATAACCTCTATGGTTTTTCTGCTATGCATGGCAAATCCTTTTTTAATGTTTTTTAGATAATTTTGAGGAGCACTTTCAGACCCTCTTTTACTTTTTTAACCTCTGCATTATCAAGGTTTTTCAATAGCCTCTGTTCGCAGGCCTCCTTGGCCTTTTCGATTTTTTCCAGGCTGGTTTTGCCTTCAGGTGTTAGTGTTATGGTTATACAGCGCCTGTCTGTTTTATCGGCTTCCCTGTTGAGCAGACCTTTAGCTGTTAACCTGTCTATTATCCGGCTACTTCTTGAAAGAGACAGACCAATACTGTTTGCAAACTCTCTACAGGTTAGCCTATTATTGCCTTCGAATAGGATCAACGCTTTCATTTCAACCACAGTTATACCGAGATCCCTGATAAGCTCATTTTCTATCGTGCATTTCTCTTTAAGCTTTATGATGCTGTCGATAACACCCTGAATCATTTTATCTATTCATCTTGAATTGATGGTATTTAAACCGATAAAATAAATGCCACTAGCAACAATTGCTAATGGCATAAAAAATTTATATTCAATATAGGAAAATCCCCCCGAAAGGTCAAGGGTTCCTGCTAAAAAAGTGTTTACATTTAACCCTTTTTCTGGGAGAATTAGGGAAAAACAGGATAAGCGAGTATCTTTTAGAGATAAAGAGGGAGGCAGAAACCGTGAAAGTACTGGTAAGAAATAATGTTTACTGGGTTGGGAAAATAGACTGGGAACTTCGAAAGTTTCATGGTAATGAGTACTCCACTCACAGTGGAACATCTTACAATTCTTATCTAATTATTGAGGACAAAGTGGCTCTTATCGATTCTGTCTGGGTTCCATTCGGCAGGGAGTTTGTGGCTAATCTTGAGGATGAGATAGGTCTCGATAAAATCGACTATATAATAGCCAATCATGGTGAGCCGGATCACAGTGGAGGTCTGGTAGAGCTTTTAAAGAGGAAGCCCAAAATACCGGTTTACTGTACCGCCAACGGGGCTAAATCTCTTAAAGGATACTATCATGAAGACTGGAACTTCAGGGTCATAAAGACCGGAGATAAGTTAAGCCTTGGCTCCAAGGAACTTCTCTTTGTGGAAGCCCCGATGCTACACTGGCCGGACAGCATGTTCAGTTATCTTAGCGGGGATAACATCCTTTTCAGTAACGACGCTTTTGGTCAGCATCTGGCAACAGAAAACCTTTTTAACGATCTTGTTGACCAGGAGGCGCTCTTTACAGAATGTATTAAATACTATGCCAATATACTCACCCCCTTCAGCCCTCTGGTAAAGAAGAAAATTGAGGAGTTTTTTTCACTTAAACTGCCTCTTAATGTTATTTGTACCAGCCATGGGGTAATATGGCGGAAAGACCCTGCCCAGATTGTAGATAAGTATTTACAATGGGCAGATGGTTATAAAGAAAACCGAATTACAGTTATCTACGATACCATGTGGAATGCAACGCGAATCATGGGCGAAAATATAGCAAAAGGAATAGCTGCTGCCGATCCGGAGGTAAAGGTTAAGCTTTTTAACAGCGCAAAAACAGATAAAAATGATATCATAACCGAGATATTCAAATCAAAAGGCATAGTTGTTGGCTCTCCTACCGTGGATAAGGGAATTCTTTCCTCACTGTCAGGGTTGTTGGAGATGATCAAGGGGCTAAAGTTTAAAGGCAAGAAAGCTGCAGTATTCGGTTCTTACGGATGGAGTGGAGAGTCGATCAAGGTTCTGGGTGAAAGTATGGCAGAGGCAGGATTTGATTTGATTGGGGATGGCATTAAGATGGAGTGGCAACCTGACAGAGAGGCAAGGAATAAGTGTTTTGAGTACGGAAAGAAGATTGCAGAGGCTTTTTCTGGTCAAGTTTAAACGATTTCAGTGGAATGGGACATTCTATAGATACTTAAAGATGCGAACATAGAGAGATATTATCCCGAGGCAGTATGGTAGGAGTCAGCTTGTTTTTTCTC
>QNBH01000262.1 GCA_003645645.1 Spirochaetota bacterium
GAGTACCTATAAAACAAAAAGATATCGACAGACTCAAGCGCTGGAATATCGGAGAAGTTCAGAGCGATGGACAGGTAATAGATGAAGCGGCAGAAAAAGATCAAAAATTAAAGCAGTTTGATGAAATTCTCGCCCCCCCTCTCGATAAAGAATTAAATGAACTTTACCTTTCATCAATTGAAAAGATGGATACAATCTACCAGAATATAAAAAAAGGTGTTAAGGTTAAAACCGATGAGATAGATGATATCATCAATCAACTCCTGCCGCTAATAAAGGATAAACAGGATGAAATAATTTCCCAGATTGTATCTACAATATATGAAAGATCACAGTATGCCATAAGTGCTGTAAATTGTATGATTCTCTCTTCAATGGTTGCCATGAAATTAAAAATACCCTCTCATCGTCTCTTTCATCTCTCTATTGCTGCTCTATTGCATGATATTGGAATGATAAAAGTACCGGAGAAGATACTTAACAAGAAAGAGGCGCTTTCCGAAGAAGAACGAAAGGTAATAAAGACCCACCCTATATATACTTACCGAATTATTATAAAAACGTTAATGTACCCTGAGGAAGTTGGTCAGATTGCGCTTCAACATCACGAAAGATGGGATGGAAAGGGGTATCCCAAGGGTTTATCCGGAAAGAATATTAAACTTGCTGCCAGGATACTCTCCGTGGCAGATGCATTCGAGGCAATGATAAGCATAAGACCCTATCGTAATTCCATGATCGGATACAGGGCAATGAGGGAATTGTTAAATGACAATTCTAGGAGATTTGACTCAGATATTTTAAAAATTTTTATAAGAATTATCGGTATATATCCGATAGGAAGTATTGTGCTTTTAAACAACTCCAGTATTGGAAGGGTTACGGCCACGCACATCGGAGCTCCCCTACGTCCTGTAGTAAAGATTATTATCGATTCACGAGGCAAACCTTTACTCGAAAAGGAGAAGGAGGTGGACCTTCTGCAGGAGAGAAAATATTTCATAACCCGAGCTCTAAGTCCTGAAGAGTTAAAAAAGAGCAAGGTGGGATGAAAAGAAAAGAGAAGGGGAGGAGGGGAGAGGAATTGGCAGCACAATTTCTAAAGGATCACGGATATACTATTCTTAAGCGAAACTTTCTGTGGAAAAGAGGAGAAGTAGATATCATAGCCAAAAAGAATAAAGAGCTTTCTTTTGTGGAAGTAAAGACATACGATGAGATTGATTTTTCAGAGATTGAATATGCTTTAAACCGGGATAAAAGAAAGCGAATTATCAACACATCGCAGTATTTCTTATTCTGCTATCCGGACTATAGAAA
This sequence comes from Spirochaetota bacterium, assembly GCA_003645645.1. Taxonomy (GTDB): domain Bacteria; phylum Spirochaetota; class Spirochaetia; order SPDA01; family B32-G16; genus B32-G16. The sequence goes on from QNBH01000262.1 coordinate 1,321, forward strand.
TTGCAGGATTAAGTTTTCACTTATTTTTATTAATCTTGATTCAAACAGAATCCGATATATAGAGAATGCTTTTACGGAAAACGGAGTTCCATGATAAGGATTGCAAAACCAACAGATCCCAAGAAACTCGAAGAACTCAAACAAAAAATCAATGACGAGAACTATATTAAAGATGCAATAAAAAGCATTGCTCAGAGGCTTACCAAAGAAATTCTCTATAACAACGAGGAATAGGATGGCAAGATTCAGAAATAACAAGCCCCATGCAAAAAGCAACTCTACATCGGAGAATCTACCCATATGCAGGATGTGTGGGAAAGTAATAAGAAATCTTAACCTGGCAATATCTGACAACCTTAACGGCGAGCCTCTGCATTTCTCATGTGTGCTGGATTATCTGTCCAGAACCGAAAAGTTGGGATCCGATGAAAGTATCTGTTATATAGGAAGCGGTTGTTTCGGAATAGTTAAAAGTGAAAAAAACAGCCTCAAAAATAGTTTGACAATAAGAAAAAGAATCCAATATGAGAATATTGAGAAAAAAAGCGAGTGGAGAAGACAAATTATGGATTCTCTTAACTTATAAGTCTCCTTTAAGGGAAAAAGTATGTCTCTCAAGTATGCAGTTCTTGGTTTTTTATATGAAGATGCACATCATGGATATGAATTAAAACAGAGAATAGAGGAAAATTTTGGTGAAGCCTGTACAATTTCCTATGGTCAGCTATATCCTACACTGCATAAGTTAGCCGATACAGGTTATGTTCGTAAAAAAAGAGAAAGCGGTAAAAGAGCGCTTGATAAAAATGTATATATCATTACCGAAAAAGGAAGAAGAGCTTTCAGGGAGTGGTTTGAAAATAGTCCTAAGAAAAATCAATTTTCGATCAAAGATGAGTTTACCTTTTTCCTTCTATTCCTGGGAAAGATAAAACCCGATAAAACATGCGAAATAATAAAAAAACAACTTAGCCAGGTGATAACCAGATGTGATAGATACAGAGAAAAATTGAGGCGTCTTAAAAAGGAAAGAAGAAACTCTTACAGAGTTTATTTAATTACAAAAATGGTCTACCATCTCGAAGCAGAGATAAAATGGCTTAACGATCTAATTGCGAGTTACAGTGAACACACTCAACGGTAATTTCGCAACTCATCTAGCACGCTGTTTGCCTTTGTTCTCACAGCCTTTATATAACTACCCTGAGAGATTTCTATCAATGCTCTGAATACAGATTCATTGTTTATCCCGTTGTTAGCTTTGGCAAGCTTTTCAATGGCCAGACAGACAGCAAAAGCAAGGTTATTATCCGGACTGGTCCTGTTATCCTGGCTTAAAATAACGTTGGCCAAAGCTCTTGCTACTTCACCATTTTCATCTTCCCCTATTTTGCCGAGAGCATAAGCGGCTTCTGCTTTAACCATTGGTTCTATATCCTGCGCAAGGACTCTGAGAAGAGTTGCTCTTGAGTTTTCTCCTCCCAAATCGCCGAGAAGGCTGCATGCCTCTCTTCTGATATCGGGATAGTAGTTTACGAGCCTGCGTCCGCCCTCTCTTATCTCCCGTGTTATGCCTTCCTGAGAAAGATAATCGAGTACGTAGTGCGCTTCCGGTGAGCCAGTAGATAAATCGCCGCTTTCGATCATGTTCTTAATGTTCTGCAGGGCGAGAAGCTTCATCTCTCGACTCTCGGATTGAGCTTGTTCCATTATTATCTTAATTTCGATGCTTTGCAGATAAAGCTCCTCGATGGTCTTCTCTTTTTCCACTCCTGCCTCTTCTCTTACCTCCTGTGTATAAGCAGGAATAATTAAAAATGGTAAACACAGTAATGTGCAAAAAAAAGAAATTCTTCCCTTCATCGTTCTTACTCCAGAAAAAAATTATTAAGCATCACCAGATGCCTATTTTCCAGCTTCCATTCTTTTTTTCTAATTGATACAGAATTACAGGATTCTCATTTAATATCATTATCGCCTTTACATGAGTGTCGTCCACAAAAACAATCTCGTCCAATCTCGCATTTGACCGACTCGGAACAACAACATAGGTGAAATAATCCCTTATGGAAGTAAGCCTGATATTGTACTTTTTAAGTATCGGCTGTTCGGAGACCTCTTTTAAAAACTGCTGATCGTTTAATTTTTCCTTATAGTCCTCTGTGAGATAGGTAAGCCATGTTTCAAAGTCTTCCGATTTAATTATACTGTTTAACCTTTGAATGAGTTCCTCAATAGCTTCAAATGTTTTTTTATATATTTCTTCCGTTACCTCATATTCCTCTTTTTCTGCTGTTAGTTTCTCTTCTTCTTTCTTCGGGAAAAGCGGCTCCTGAATAACCTCGGGCTCCGGTTCGGATTTTGTTTCAGGTACAACTTTAATTTTTTCCTCCGGTTGAAGTTGAGTTTCTGGTTCTTCCGGTTCTGGAGGTTCTTGAGCTTCTTTCTGTTTTTGAGGTTTATCTTCCTTGATTGCAGGTTCTTCTCTTACCGGTGGCTCCTCTTCTCGAACCGTCTCTTTCCCGGTAGTACATGAGTAGAGTAAAAGAAATAGTAATATAGTTGCAAGAAGAAAAACTATTTTAAAGAAAGAGATTTTCATCTGACCATATTCTATACACTTTACTATTATTTGTCAAAACTATTTTTTATTGGTATTCAAGTTACACCCCATCCGTTGACTTTTTCATGGGAAAATGGATAATTATACTATGTTGAAAGTAATTTTCCCTGGTTCGTTCGATCCGCCAACAAACGGGCATCTCAACTTAATTAAAAGGGGGGCGACGATATTCGATAAACTGGAGGTAGTTATTGCGGTCAATCCCCAGAAAGAGTATCTCTTTAGCGCCGAAGAACGATTTAGTATGATGACCGAATTGGTAAAAGATTACGAGAACGTTGATGTACATCTCTGGGATAAATTGATAGTAGAGTTTGCTGAGAAGAGCGGGGCGAGGGTTATTCTGAGAGGAGTGCGTGCTCTGGTAGATTTTGGACATGAGTTTGAATTGTCGATGATAAATAAAGGATTAAATGCCAGAATAGAGACTTTATTTATGACTACCGATCCAAAGTATTTTGTGTTACGTTCATCTGCAATAAAAGAGCTTGTCTCTCTTAACGGTGATGTATCTGCCATGGTACCTCCAATTGTAGAAAAAGCTTTAAAATCCCGCCTTCTTTCAGGTAATAAAAGCCCGTAAAATGGCTCGATGCGCTTAAAAAGAGCTTGACATTACAAACAGTATCGGTTAGCTTTCATCTCAAGAATTTAAAGGGAGATATTAACATTATGGCCGTACCCAAGAAAAAGACATCAAAAGCTAGAACAAGAAAGAGAAAATCGGTTAATATGAAATTGCATTCACCTGTACTCATTGAGTGCAGTTCATGTGGCAATAAAGTTCTTCCTCATCGTGTATGCCCAAAATGTGGGTTTTACCGGGGAAAGAACATATTAGAATTTGAAGAGACTTCTTAAAATTACAGGGAGGAAAAAATGGAAGAACTCTTTGAAAAAATGAAAAAACTAATTGCAGAAAAACTTGAAATCGACGA
>QNBH01000263.1 GCA_003645645.1 Spirochaetota bacterium
AGAATGATTTTAAAGGGCAATTCGAGGGCATACGTACAAATCCTGCTGCTTATTACGTAAAAAATAAAGAACCTGATAATAATAACACCGTTCAGGCTATCACAGGGGCAACTATCTCTTCGATGGCTGTTGTATCGATTATTAATGAAGCCGTACAGAGGCTTAAACAGGTACTTAAACAGGGGAGTTGAGAATGGAAGAGACCACTGAAACAAGGGCTGGCACGGTGAAGAGAGGCTGGTACGAGCTTATAAAGGGTTTCTGGGTAGAAAACCAATTCTGGTAATGATACTGGGACTGTGCCCCGCCCTGGCAGTAACAAACTCCGCCGTCAATGCTCTGACCATGGGTATAGCGGTTATATTTGTGCTTACAGGATCGAACGCGATTGTCTCTTTGATCCGTAATATTGTTCCGAAACAGGTCCGTATTGCAACGTACATCGTAATAATCGCAACCTTCGTTACCATGGTAGACCTGTTTCTAAAGGCATACTACCTGGAATTGAGTAAGGCTCTCGGCCCTTATGTACCCCTTATCGTTGTAAACTGTGTGATTTTAGGCAGAGCCGAGACCTTTGCATCAAAAAATAAGATAGGACTATCTTTTATTGATGCACTGGGAATCGGAGCAGGGTTTACCATCACCCTCGTTGTGCCGGGCGGGATAAGGGAGATACTGGGGATGAGAACTTTTTTCGGAATACCTGTGCTGGGAGAAAGTTTTAAGCCCTGGGTAGTGATGCTCCTTCCTCCGGGAGCCTTCGTAACACTGGGTTTTATGCTGGGGGCTAAGAATCTGATTGATCAAAAGATTGCAGAGAGAAAAAGAACAGCAAACATGGAGAGCAGGATTAAGCTCAGTGCTTGAGCAGGAGGATTCCGATGGAACTTGTTTTAATTTTTCTATCCGCTTCTCTGGTAAATAACTTTGTCCTTTCTTGCTTTCTGGGAATATGCCCCTTCCTGGGTGTATCGGGAAAGATAGAGTCCGCCGTAAGCATGGGATTTGCTGTAACCTTTGTTATGACTCTTACAGCAGGGATTACCTGGTTTATAAATCGGTACATTCTTATAGCCCTTGGTGTTCCCTTTCTGGAATATGTCTCTTTTATCATTGTTATTGCATCTCTGGTACAGTTTGTTGAGATGCTTATAAGAAAAATAAGCAAACCCCTTTATGACTCCCTGTGCATCTACCTGCCCCTTATAACCACCAACTGTGCTATCCTGGGGCTCGCACTTTTCGGTTTTCTTAGGGAATACTCCTTTATAGAGAATATGGTCTTCGGGACAGGAGCGGGCATTGGTTTTACCCTGGCTCTGGTGATCATGGCGGGCATAAGGGAAGAGCTCGAGCTTGCAGATGTTCCTCACGTGTTGCGTGGACCTGCTATCAGCCTGATAATTGCAGGTCTGCTCGCCCTGGCATTTATGGGGTTTGCAGGATTGATTTCGGCGTAGAGCCTAAAAAAGCTCTGCTGTACCAATCTGAGCCGGAAGCAGAAAAAGAGTGCAGTATTGATCTCGGCCTGAAGTCGGGAAAACAATTACAGCCCCCATTGAGCGACAAATTATCGATTTAAGGAGTCTACATGACCCTACTGGGCAACCAAAACGATGAAAATTACCAGCCAAAACAGGGTGGATTAAATTTTCGGAGGAGAAGATATGGGTGTTTCTGTATTACTGATATCCACGGGAAGCATGGCCGGGATTGGAGCAGTCCTCTCGATTCTACTAATCCTGGCGGATAAAAAACTGGCCGTAAAGGAAGATCCCCATCTGGAAAGAGCACTCGCTATACTTCCCGGAGCTAACTGCGGAAGCTGTGGATATCCCCAGTGTTCCGCTTTTGCTGCGGCAGTTATCAGGGGTGATGCACCTGTAACAGGTTTGCGGCCGGGAGGTGGAGAGGTTGTGGAGAAGCTTTCGGCGCATAAGGTATGTGAAAACCTTGCACACATCGATCACTCGATCCACAAGGCTCCGGTGGGCTCTATCGGCAGGTGTCCTGCAAAGGTGATCAGAGTTTCACAACCGGTGCCCGGATACGAATCACTCTTCGAAGAGGAGAAGACCGCACATGTGGCCGGCTCCGGCAGTCAATGATTGCTTGACTCTACTGTGTGGGGAATAACATCCGTGCTGCCAGAGAGTGCTCCGAATAGCAATTAACTCAACAACTGCCATGCAGCCACATTCCACACGGGATAAGGCTCCTTCACCAATTTTCTGGGACGGGTATCGCAGGAAACAAGCAGAACCAGAAGAACCGGCTTATCGAGATAAGTCTGGAGACCGAGTAAGTGTCTCAGATCTCGCCTGGCTATAGACTCTGCCTGTTTGCACTCAATGGCAATGTAACCATCTTCTCGTTCCAGTAATAGATCGACTTCCCTGCCGTCCGTAGTCCGGAAATGGGAAAACTGTATCGGAAGCCTGAAAGATGCAATCTGCTTATAGGTTTCTGCCACAACCCCGTTTTCAAACTCCTGTCCATTAACCAGTCCTCTTTTCTGGAGAATAGTCCTCATTATACCTGGGTCAAGAAAATAGAGTTTGGGCTGTTTAACCATTCTTTTCTCGGGGTTCCTGTACCAACCTTGTAGAAGGATAATTTGATAGCTTATCTCCAGATAACGAAGGAATTGTCTGGCAGTGGGGGGGCTGATATCGGCAAGCCGTGCGAGCTCCGAGAAGTTGATGGGGCATGTAGCGCGGAGAGCGGCCGCTCTCTGTGCTCTGACAAAAGGTTCCAACCTGTCCAGTTTAGCCAGATCGCTGAGATCCCTCTGAAGGTAGCTTTCATGATAATCTCTTAGCCACTGGAATCTGTCTTCATCTTTCCATTCTTCTCCCAGGATGGCCGGCATCCCGCCAAACTTAAGAAAATAGTCCCAGGCCATGGAAGCTGAAGAAGCCCTTCTTTCAAGAGGCAGAGTAGGGGAGAGTAGTTGTGCTGTAGAAAGACCGGGGTTGTCAGACCGCACGATTGACAAAAGTTTTGTAGATTCCGGTGGTATTTCACCGAATATAGCCATCAACTCCGGCAGGGTAAAGGGATACAGCTCTCTGATTGCAGCCCTGCCGGCAAGGGTTTCTCTTACACTTTTTAATAGAAGAAAATGACTCGATCCCAGAAGGATATATCTCACTTCCTTATTGCGATCGTAGCAAGCCTTGACTGTATCGAAAAGAGGGGGTAATTTCTGGATTTCATCCAGTACGGCACGTGGATATCGAACAATCCAGTCTTCAGGTGTCATCTTTTCATAAATTGATCGCTCAACAGGAGAGTCCAGTTGAATAACGGGGTAATCAGGAAAGGCCATCCTGGCAAGAGTGGTTTTCCCACTCTGCCTGGCGCCGGTTATAACCAGCAGGCGGCCCCGGGGATGGCCGTGCAAAGTGCTTATATCTTTCTGAATAAGGCGTGGAATTAAAAACATGCTTTTAATTTAGTATCAATATTTTAAAATGACAATATAAAATAGACGAAACCTTTTTATATTGACTTTTTTTAACCGAAATACAATTGACAAAGATAGATAATAAGAACTAATATTACCAAACCCCGGTTAGGTATAAATGAGTTGAGTTATACCGACCATCCGCTTTGTGATTGTATTCTTACGGTCTATGGATAATTACTTGTCCAAAAATAAATTTTACTACGAAAGAAAGCTTTGTACCTATGGCGGTGGTACATCAGTCTTCTAGCTGGGGGACACACTGCAGGCTATTCCCGTTGGCTTTCTTTCGGAGCAAACAACCACCTAAGTAGTTTCCGCTTAAGCGGAAACTACTTAGCCCTTACAGGGCTCGCAAAGCCTTAGGCTTTGCCGGTGGTTGTTTACTGGAAAGGAGATAAAAAAAATGAGCGAAAATCTTTATGATGAACTCAGAAAAAAGAGCCCCGGGGTTACGGGTGGACTAATAAGAATGAGAGAGGAGACTTTCAAGGATGGAGTAGTACCCGCAAAGTATAAGATACTTTCAGCCCTGGCAATCGTTACGGTTACAAAATGCGAGCCCTGTATAAGGGCTTATACCAGAATGGCATACGAAACCGGTATAAATGAAGACGAGCTTGTGGAGTTCCTCAATGTTGCTATTACCGAAGGTGGTTGTCCGGCCGAGCAATGGGCAATGAAGGCATACGGTGTATACAAGGAACTTATGCAGGGTAAAAGGGTAGAAGAGGAGGTCTGCTGTACTGTAGACTCTGATCGGTAGAGGTTATCCGCCCGGTATCTTTAAAAGCATCTTGAATACCAGGATCAAGACCCTTCCGGAACAAAGGGGTTATAGCATGTTATACCTGCGTACTTCTGCCCATGAGAGAAATCTTCGGAGTAAAGTATTTTACATTCTGCACGCTCGGTTGCAGATATGATTAGACTATCCCAGTAGCTTAATTGAAGAGTATCCTGAAGGCTTACTGCACGTAAGACCAGATCATAATCGATGTCAACGACCTCGATATGTGAGAGAAGTAGAAGTTCATGCCTTAAAGCCTGAAGGGAAAGGGGAGAGGCAATTTTTTTTGTAACTGTAATAAAAAACTCGCTTAACACTTGTGCGGATATAACTGCCGTTCTGTGTCTCATTCCGTCAAAGATCAACTGTTGAGCACGGTTTTGTTTTTGTGGAAAAGTGGAATCATGAGCATAGACAATGATATTTGTATCGATAAAATATTTATCGCTCATAGAGTTCTTCTCTTGACCAGGAAATCCGCCCGATTCTTGCCCCCGATTGGTTCATTATTTCTTTTAATTCTGAGATGATTTCTTCTGTGCGTTGATCTTCCCGCCTGGCGAGAGTTGTTAAGTATTCACG
>QNBH01000264.1 GCA_003645645.1 Spirochaetota bacterium
ACCCTATATTCCCCTGCTGAAACTGAAGCGGAAATGATATTTTCCACCATGTTCCCTCTTCTGTATTAAGATAAGCAGAGCCCTGCAACTTCTTTATAAGCACATCTACCAGCTCAAGGCCGAATCTGCCTGTTTTCTCTATATCGAGCTCCCCGGGCAACCCGACTCCGTTATCTCGTACCTCCAGTATGATGTTCCCTGCCGTTTCCTTGAAAAGTTTGATCTCTATCTCCCCCTCTTCACCTTCAGGGAAGGCATGCTTTATGCTGTTTGAAACTAGCTCGGTTAAAATCAGTCCGACTGGTATGGCGGTGTCGAGATCGAGCTCTATCTCTTCTGCCTTTTTTCTCATTCTTATTCGTCCGGTAAAAACATCGTATGAGTCTAAGATGTAACTGACAAGATTCTCGATATACCGGTTGATATTGATTCTTGGAAAATCCTCCGACTTATAGAGCAAGTCATGAACAAGAGCCATGGAGTGAACCCGTGACTGGCAATCCTGTAAAAAGGAAACGACGTTCTTCTTGTTTTTGATGTAAGAACTTTGCAGGCTCAACATGCTGGATATTACCTGCAGATTGTTCTTTACACGGTGGTGGATCTCTTTGAGGAGCACCTCCTTTTCCTTAAGAGAAGCTTTTAACTTTCTCTCCGCCTGCTTCCTTTCAGTTATATCGATAACTGTACCCATAATAGCAGAATCGGTTCCAATTACTATCTTACGAACGTAGAACTCTAAATCGAGGATCTTACCGGAATGGTGACTCCCCCTGTATGTGCCCAGGCAGAACTCCTTCTCACCGGTAATGCATTTGCGTATATTCTTTCTTGATCTTTCTACATCCTCCCCGACAAACAGGTCAAAGGCAGAAGGAAGTTCTAACATCTCCTGCTGATTGTATCCGAAAATCTTTGCAAACCCTGGATTAACATATGTAAACTTCTCCTCCTGAATTACAAAAATCCCGGTAAGGGACTGCTCCACCAGGCAACGGTAACGGATCTCTGACTCCGCTAATTCCCTCTCGAGCTCCTTGTTCCTGGTAATGTCTATGTTGTACTCGATTATCTGGGTCAAATCTCCCTTTTCGTTAAAAAGGGGATATCCATGCACTACCACATTGCGTACACTACCGTCAGCACAGCAATGAATAAGCTCCATTGTTACGGGTTTCCCCGTTTTTCTTATTTCTTCTATAGGACAGGGGTAACCACTATGAAAACATGGAGTACTCAACCGGTGGGTCGTTTCATAGCAGGTTCTCCCCTCCACTTTCCCCTGCTTTCTCGCGGTGGGATTAGCCATCTTTATCGTATAGTCGTTAACATCGATACAGTACAGGGGATGGGCGATTGCCTTTAAAATATGGTTTAAAAATGAGTTTTGCTCTTTAAGCCTACCCCTTATATCGCTTAACCTGCCGAAAGCAGCCCCGATTGTTATTAAGAGTGCAAAGGAGAAAGGGAAGGCTCTTAAGCGCAATGCCATCTCTGTGGCAGAGACTCCTGCAAACCTCATCAAGAGGGTATCCAGGGGAACGGCAAAGATAGCTGCAACAATACCACCCCATAAACCGAAATTACACCCGGCCGCAATAACAGGAATAATTACCAGTATTATTATTCCGCCACCGGCAAAGGTATAGAGGAGAAGAAAAGCCAGGGTATAAACGATAAAAGCCCCCAGAGTTAAACCGATACGCAGGAGTGGAGGCTTACGTATGCAGGCTTCTTTTATCACTTTTAACACTCTTTCCTTCTTTTTCTTTCTTTTCATACCGTAAGCTTCCACTCAAACCCTCCTTGAAACCCGCCATCGTACCACAATGGGGAATATCTTGGGTCAATTCTAACACGTCTTAACCTCACTGTCCAGTATTCAAACATAAGCAGGAGCATGTTTACCGATTAACAGTTTTTCCTGTATATTTTAATAGATGGATCTTTTCTCTTCCGTCAGAGATGTAGGGAGTGAGCCTCTCGCCTCCAGGATGCGTCCACGAACCATGGATGAGTTTGTGGGTCAGGAACATATCCTGGGACCCGGAAGACTCTTAAGGAGGGCCATCCAGGCAGATCAACTCTCTTCTATCATATTTTACGGTCCTCCCGGATCGGGGAAAACCACCCTGGCCATGGTAATTGCCAATACCACTAAAAGCCGTTTCCTCACCCTTAACGCAGTTTTGAGCGGGGTGAAGGAATTACGCGATGCCGTAGAGTCGGCAAAAAAAGAGCGTGAACTCTACAACAGGCGGACAACCCTCTTCGTGGACGAGGTACACAGGTGGAACAAGGCCCAGCAGGATGCCCTCCTGCCCTGGGTGGAAAACGGAACCATTATTCTCATAGGAGCTACCACTTTGAACCCTTTTTTCGAGGTAATCCCCGCCCTTGTGAGCAGGAGCAGGATCTTCCAGTTAAAATCCCTCACCGAGGAAGACCTTTTCACAATTGCCCGAATGACCCTTTCAGATAAAGAGAGAGGGTACGGCAAATATTTCATTGAGTTCGAAGAGGGAGCCCTGGAGCACCTTGTCCGGGTGGCTGGGGGTGATGCCAGAAGTCTCCTCAACGCCCTCGAACTGGCGGTGGAGACTACTCCCGAGAGATTTCCTCCACCCGAAGGGGAGAGAATCTTCATCAGTAAGGAAGCAGCGGAAGAGAGTATTCAGAAAAAAGTTGTGCTCTACGACAAGGAAGGAGATTACCATTTCGATACAATAAGTGCGTTCATCAAATCCTTAAGGGGATCCGACCCCGATGCCGCCCTTTACTGGCTTGCCAGGATGGTGAATGCCGGTGAGGATCCTAAGTTTATCTTTCGGAGAATGCTGATACTGGCCAGTGAAGATGTGGGGATGGCCGATCCCAACGCACTTATTTTTGTGGAAGCTGCAACATCGGCCTTTGAACGGGTGGGTATGCCGGAGGGGCGATTCCACCTTGCCCATGCCGCTATTTATCTTGCAACAGCACCCAAGTCCAACTCCACAATGGGTTTCTTCGATGCACTTAAAACCGTGGAAGAAGAATCAAAAGAGGAGATACCGAAACATCTTAAAGATTCGAGCAGGGATAAGGAAGGTTTCGGTCATGGAGAGGGATACATCTATCCCCATGCCTACCGGGAACACTGGGTTGCTCAGCAGTATCTTCCGGCTAAATTGCAGGGAAGAATCTTCTATCAGCCTTCGGAGCAGGGATACGAATCGGGAATCCGCGAAGAGGTCAGGAGGCGAAGAGAAATCCAGCTCGAAGCGGCATTACCCTTTCCGGAAGATGAAGTGCTTACCTTTTCACCGCCGGATAAAAATCTGGATAAGTGGCTCAACAGGCTGGCTGAAAACAGAAGTGAAATTCTAACAGATATACGGAAAAGGATTTTTGACAACCTCGATCTCCGCCGTCATGACCGCATCCTTGATATCAATGCCCGTACAGGCCTGCTCTCATGGGAAGCATTTCGCCGTGTTCCCGAAGGTGGAGTATGGGGGCTTGTACCTGATAAAGACAACTACGAGCTTCTTACCCTGTACGCTTCAACTCTACCTGAACCGGAAAGACCCATACTTATTAATAAAGGAATCGAAGAGTTTACCCCTGGAAACCATCCACGGGTGCCGGAAGATATACTTTTTGAAGCTGTTATAGGCCGGGATACGTTACCGGCACTGTCAAATAAAGAGAGGATGTTTAAAAAAATCCATTCACTCATCTCTCCAGGAGGAACCCTATCTATAGCAGAGACTGTTCCAAGGAAAGCCCCTCGCCTTTCCGAGTTTATCATGGCCGGTATCAAAAAAGAAAATGAAAGGACTCTTATCGAAAAGTTTAAAACAGCAGAAGAAGAGATATACAACGATCCCAGCGATCCGCTTATAAACTGGGATGAAAACGATCTGATAGCTTTCTGCAAAGAGGCCGGCTTTGGTGAACTTAAGGCAGATACTAAAACATATACTTTCAACAAATACATTTCGACAAAGGATCTTAGAAACTGGTTTGCTATAGAGAGTCGGCAGGGAAAGTATGCGGGAAAACTCCTTCAAAGACTTAAACAAGAGGAGTTAAAGCGGATTGGAGAGATATTTTTTTCACACCTTGAGAATACCCCGGTAGAGTGGAGAAAGACTGTTCTGTTTTTGTGTGCAAAAAGGAAGTGATCTGCTTAACGGAAATATCATACCCAAACAATTTCTACCAGGTGTTCCACTTTTTTAAGCTCGGGATCTCCTGTTACTACAACCGCGTTATTTTCTATTGCAGAAGCCAGAACAAAGCAATCTGCATAAGAGATACTGTATTGTGCTTTATATTCAGCAGCTTTGAATACCAGGTCGTTTGTAACCGGTAAAATAGTAAAATTTAATCTCTCGATATTAGCAATAACCTCCACCTTTTTTTGATCGCCGAATTCCATCTTTGTTGAATAGATTACCTCGCCGAGATTAATGGCATTTATAAATTTTTCGCTGCCTGCTTTCTTTATTTCTTTAAAAAGGTTTACAACTTTCTCATATCCCCTTTCTTTTTGAAAGAACTTCAGCAGGAGATGACTGTCGAAAACATAAGGTCCTTTGTGCATTATTTAAACTCACCATGACGGTCTTTAAGAAGCTTTTCGGAAAGAGAAGGTTCAGAGGGCAGAATGCCACAAGCAGCCTCTATGGCATCTTCAACCGGGGGAATAATATAGATTATTCCCCCATATTCAATTAATTGCATTTTCGTACCCGGTTCTATATGATATTTTTTTCTTATCTTAGCGGGAATGACAATCTGTCCTTTTGATAGTGTTTTAACTG
>QNBH01000265.1 GCA_003645645.1 Spirochaetota bacterium
GTTGCCTGCTTTATCCTGGGCGGATACAACGTATGAGTAGGTACCGTCTGGTACCCTGTTCCCGCTTCCGTCCTTCCCATCCCAGGCAAAACTCTCAGCCCTTCCCTTCCAGTAGTACTCCCTTATAACCCTTCCCCTCGCATCCAGAACCTTCCCCTCCCACAGATCCTCCTCACCGGAGCTCTGCGTTATCCTCAATGTATCAAGCCTCCCATCACCATCCGGCGAGAATACTTCCACCTCAGCAGATACACGTACCTCCGGATAAACCGTATCAAGCACAAAAGAAGCCGTTCGTACCACTGGCCTGTTCCCATGCCGATACACAACCTCAAGCTCTCCAAAATACCGCCCATCAGAGGCTCTCCTCCTCTCCCCCGTAAACCCATCCCATTCAAAGACATCAGGCACCCTGCCCCTGCCGCTAAACCTCCTCACAACATCCCCACTCTTCTCATCCTCTATCCTCAACTCGTAGCTCTCAATCCCATCGGTTACCGGAACGGTGGGAATAATCCTTATGCCGTCCTTAACCCCATCGGAGTTGGGTGAGAAATGAGTCAGATTCACAGCCAACTGAACAGGGGTCTCCCGGGTGTCTACGCTGAAACTCACAGGATCCGCCCCACCGGTGTTACCCGCACTGTCGACAGCCTTAAGCACATACCGGTACACCCCGTCCGCCACGACCATCCCATCATCTCCTCGACCATCCCACTGCACCCTTCGCTCCGCATTGCCCCTCCAGTTATACCTCTTGACAACCTCCCCCTCTGCATCCATTATCCGCCCTTCCCATACCTCCTCGGTGCTGCTGTCCTGGTAAAACACTATCACATCCTTGTTCCCATCCCCATTCGGCGAGAAAACATCCAGATCGGCCTTAACAGCAGCCGAGGGCGCAGTAAGATCAATGGTAAACCAGGGAGAGCTCTCCTTCGGATTGTTCCCGTTTATATACAGCACCTCGAGCCTTCCCTGATACCTGCCTTCCGGTAAAACCCTGCCCGTATCATCCTTCCCGTCAAAAACAACCTGCTTAACTATCTCCTTACCACCACGGTAAACACGCCTGCGCCCGCCTTCGGAGTCAACCACGGCAAGCTCCCACCTCACTATCCCCTCCTTTACAGGCACTTCAAGCCCAAAGGTAAGCTCATCCTTTACCCCATCCTCGTTGGGCGAGAAGGCCGGGTGATCGATATTCAATCCTACGGGTGTGGCCATGGTGTTGATTATTATATTCTCCAGGGTAAACTCACCAATATTTCCCGCCATGTCGGTACTGGAGAGTACATACCCGTATACACCGTCGGGAGGAAGAATGCCCTGACTATTCTTACCATCCCACTCGAAGGAAGGAGGTTCCGCTTCCTTCCAGGTAAACTCTCTAACAATGCTGCCTTCTGTGTCCTTGAAAGCACCCTTCCAGAGATCTTCCCTGGATCCAGATTGCCGGATAATCAAAACATCCTGAAGACCGTCGCTGTCGGGAGAGAAGACTTTATAGGGTGAGGAAATTTCTGCGGTGGGAGGTGTATTATCCACCACTACCTCTCCTATCCCACTCTTTCCAAGATTAGCGTTATCGTCCCAGGCTTCGATGTAAAACCTGTAATTCCCGTCGGGTACAACCGTTCCGGAATCGGACTTCCCATCCCAGGTAAGGGTTTCAGGCACGGTTATACCCTCCTTTACCGCAACGAGCCTCTGGAAGACATTCTTAACTCCGGTGGTTTCGGGGCGTTCTTCCTTGTTCCTGATGGTTTTTACGATCTCGCCGGTTTCATTTTCTACGATAAAACGGTAGCCCTTGACGTAACGTTCATCGGTGATTTTAAGGGGGATTGTAAGCTCATCCTTTACCCCGTCGAAGTTGGGTGAGATATAACGTTTTGTGGTATCGGTCTCTATAACAGGAGGATTTGTATCCAGCACTCCTGTTGGTATGTTTACCCCCCCACCGAAGGCCCATACATCATCCTGCAGGGGAGCGGCAGAGATATTTGCCTTTATCTTTGGTGCCCGCTCCCTCTTCTTTTTTCCCAGGGGAATCTGGAAGGCAGCGCCGAAGGAGAGAGGAAGTGTCCTGGCATTTTCATTACGATAATCATAGTCAAAAATACCCGTTACATCCAGGAAGAAAAAATCGAAGAGAGAAAGCTCTGCTCCCACGCTGAAGCGTATGTCTCTGAAGGACGGAAAGCTTAAATCACCAAACATAGAGAGATTTACCGGTTCTGTCCTGATCAGCTTAAAGGCCGAAGCAAATGCGGGTGTAAATCCGGGGTCTGCATAGGGTTTGCCGATGTTACGAAAGGCAAATCCCCAGCGGAAATCCTTCAAAAAGGCCAGGTCTCCCGGAAAATGGACAAATCCCAGGTCGAGCCCCAATCCCCAGTCAGAACCGAAGGAGAAGCCCAGACCCGCACCGATGTAAAACTCTCTGTAGAGATCCTTTGAGAAGGATAGGTCTAAAGAACCGAAGGTCTGGTCATAGTAGAACTCCCCGTAAGGCGGGGTAAAAAACCTTCCGCTTCCGCTAAAGACTCCCACCCTGGTAGGAATGCTTATTCCTGCGTTCAAGGCATGGCCGAAACCCCGCTGTTCACCAAGCCCTGCCAGGCTAAGGTAGTTAAAATCGAGGGTGGTGGTCTGCAGTCCTCCGGGAATCGCCGGATTTAAGACTGCCGAAGGGGGCGACTCTGCGAATACCGAGTTTGATCCGGTAGAGAAAGAAACCGGGGAGAGAAAATCTTCTGATCCACTTTGTACAGGTCCTTTTTCCTTTTCCTGCGTAAAACCCTTTTTTGCAGGGCAGGAGAGACTCAAAATGATAATAACAAAAAGTGCAAGTGTGCGAGCTGTTTTCATGGTTTTATCCTGTAGGTAAATGTTCCGTCCACCCGTTCCCTCTGCACAGGAATGGAGAACTTTGCCTCCATTAAATTATTGGCAACTATGCGGTCTATGTCGGGATAACCGGAAGATTTATCCAGATTGATATGGCTGATTCTTCCATTGGGGCCTATGATGAAGGAGAAGGTTATTTCCAGAGGCTTTTCGATACCCCTCACCCAATCGGGAAGATCCTGTGCCACGGATATCTCCCAGATAAGTTTGGGCGCCGTCCCTATGCTTCCCCACTTTATCATAAACTCGTTGCTTTGATCTTTTCCGTTGTAAATGTGCTCTTTCGCCTCCGGGGGAGTGGGGACGGGAGGGGTTGCCACACCGGAGGGTGTTTCGGGTTTTGCCTCTGGCAGGGGTTGAGGCTTCGTCTCTTCCCTTGGTGTGGGGGCAATATCGGAAGGCCCTTCCCGGTCTACCGTTTCGGGTACGGTCTTCTCTTCGGGTGTTACTTCCTCGGCGGGCAGTGGTTCTCTCGGAGGGGCTTCGGGTTCTTCTTTAAAGGGTTCCTCTTCCGGTTTTGTCTCCTCCTCTACGGGTTTTACAGGTTCCGGGACAATCGTTACCTCCGAGAGCTCCACAACCATGGGTCCTACATATTCGGCGGGTTTCTCTATGGTGAGAAAATCTGCATACTCGATAATCAGAAAGATTAGGGTGTGAATTACCACCGCTATCAAAAGGCTTAAGAGCATTCTTTCTGTTTCTTTCCTGGTTGCAAGCTTCATCAGCTGTTATTCCTGCAGCTTCCTCGTTTTAAGATTTACTCCTTTAAAACCGTTTCTTCTTAAAGAATCAAGAACTTCTATCATCAAGCTGTAGGGTATGTCTTTATCCGCCTCTATAACCGCGGTTATTGTGGTATCCTTCCCGCTTTCCTCTATCTGTTTTTGCATCTCTGAAAGCCGCTCATTAAGGGTTTTGATATCCAGCTTCTCCTTATTGAGATAGATCTCGTTCCTGGAAGCAACCGTTATCACAAGCCTTGTCATCGCCACCTGCTCGGCAGTAGCCGCCGCCGGAAAGGTAAGGCTTATGCCGGGGGTCAGTATAAAGGTGGTTGAAACCATGAAAAAAATAACGAGCTGAAAGACCACATCGATAAGCGGAACGAGATCAACCCTGACTTCCGGTCTCATCCTTCTCTCAAACCGCATCAGCCGGCCTCCTCATCCTTGCCACCAAGGAGTAACACGAGCTCGCTTACCCGGTTTTCCAGCCTCACTATCGTATGATTTACCCTGCTTACCAGATAGTTGTAAAAGACTATGGTAGGTATGGCCACAATAAGACCCCCTGCCGTGGTAAGCAGAGCTTCCGCTATCCCCTTCGCCAGAAGGGTGGGGTCACCTACAGAGCCGAACTTCCCCAGCACACCGAAGGCATTGATATTACCGGTAACAGTCCCCAGTAAACCCAGAAGAGGTGTAACATGGGCGATGGTCCCAAGGGCGGATAGGAAGCGTTCGAGCCTGGGTATCTCCTGGTTTGCGGCATCCATAATCACCTCTTTCTGGATGTGCTTTGGGTAGTTTCGATGCTCTATCCCTACCTTCATCAGATTTGTAATGGGTGAGGGGTTGTTGTCGCAGATGGAGAGCGCCTCGTCGTAATGCCCCTTTTCCATTGATGATTTAAGCCGCTGGATGAGTTTCTCCTCATCCACCCTGATCTTCCGGAAATAGAGGAAGCGTTCGATTATAATTGCCAGTGCCACGGGTGAAAGAAATACAATTATCCAGAGTATGATTCCGCCTTTATTTATCAGTTCTAACATCTTATCTCCTATTAAAAAGTAATTTGCAGCCTGATGGTTACAAGAAAACCGAAATCTTTGTAGGGTTTCCAGAGGTAACGGGGGGTTTCCGGAGTAAACAGGGAAAGCA
>QNBH01000266.1 GCA_003645645.1 Spirochaetota bacterium
AAGTACGGATATCGTATGCAGCATAACTCACTTTTTTTCCCCGTGCTTACAATGACTCTTATTCCCGTTTTTGATACCCTGGCGGCCATTCTCAGAAGAGTGCGCAGAAAAAAGCCCATCCATTTTCCCGATAAAGATCATATTCATCATAAACTGCTTTTCTTCGGTTTCAGTAACGTGAAGATACTTATTGTAACTTACAGTATATGCATCCTTGCAGGGTTTGCTTCGCTCTTCCGGACAGTTGCCACAGGGGTCCTATCGCTCGTCCTGATCATTGCGGTGTGGGTAGTATGCATATTTTTATTTATCCTGCTGGACAGGCTGTACCGCAGGAAGTAGCCTAAAACATCCTGATTATCGACGGGACGTTCCCTTGTATATTATTCTTACCTGTTTGTACAGTCCTTCGCCTTCGCTCTTTGTATCGATGTCTCTCATGTGGTTTAAAGATGTATGAATAAGCCTCCTCTCAAAAGGATTCATGGGTTCCAGCAGTTGAGAGCCTCCGCTTCTTCTTACCTGTTCGGCAGCTCTTCTGGCCAGACGAACGATCGTCATCTCCCGCCTGCTTCTATATCCCTCTGCATCCACGATTATTCTTTGCTCAAGACCGATCCTTCCTGCAAATACATTTAAAATCAGTTGGATGGAATCAAGATTTTTTCCCTTTTTCCCGATTAAAATTCCCGAATGGTCGGAGGAGATATCCAGCTTTAGTTTTCTGTTTTCCCGTAAGGCGATTCTTACCCTGCCCGGAAAACCCATTTTCTCGATTAACTTTTCCAGAAACTCCTTAAGCCTTCGCTCTTCATCATTTTCTGGCTCCAGATTAACTCGGGCCTTACTCCCGTCTGGAATATGCACCCTTATTTTCACCGTTCCTTTTCTAAACAGAAGCCCCTTTTTGGAAGTTTCCAATATCTCAACATCAAACTCCTCCCTGTCTATTCCGAGCTCAGCAATCGCTTTGTCAATCGCCTCCTTCTCCGTCTTGCCTTCAAACTCTCTGATCATATCTGTTACTCCTAATAGAGATTTACTTGCCCGCTTTAACTTTGCTCCTGGTTGTCCTTATTCTGGTCATGTAAAATTGCTGAACAACTGTAATCAGATTTGTCACTGTCCAGTAAAGCAAGAGTCCGGAAGGTGCATCGTAGAGAATAAAAAATATAAAAAGTGGCATTCCGTAGGTCATCAATGCCATGCTTTTATTGGATGAGCTCTGCGGTGTTTGCATGAATTTGCTCGATAGAAACTGTGTTGCCAGGAAAAGGAGGGGTAGAAGCCTTATCTCACTCCATCCTAAAAGGGGAATACTGTAGGGAGCGAAGTTAAAAATGTACTCGGGAGAGGAGAGGTCGTCTATCCATCCCGGTATAAATGTGGCACCTCGTAAATCGAAATGGCTGGTAAGAAGCCCATATAGTGCTATAAAAACAGGCAACTGGAGAAGCATGGGCAGGCATCCTCCAAGCGGATTAACCCCTTCCTTCTTGTAGAGCTCCGCCATTTCCTTGTTCATTTTTTGAGGATTGTTTTTGTATTTCTCCCGCAGCTCGTTTATTTTTGGTGAGAGTTTCTGCATCTTACTGGTAGACTCGTAACTCTTACGGGTAAAAGGATAGAGAATGAGTTTTATTAGCAGTGTAAGTAAAATTATGGCGATACCGTAATTAGGAATCACCCTGTAAAAGGCAACCAGGAAAAACTTGAGTATATTTTCAAGCCAGCCCAGAAATATCTTCATCTCCATTATCTCATCCAGATCAAGACCATTTATACCAAAATCATTGTCCCCGGTATTGTTATAACTGGAGAGCTCGCTTCGAGTCTTGGGCCCTACGTATATCCTGAAAACATCGGTGTTGCTAGAGCTCTTGATAACAGGTCTCGAGAAATACATCTGTGAACCTGAAGGGATTCCCGGGACAGGCTCCTCTGCAAAGGTGATGTTATATATGGTGGCATCGGGTATGCCGATCATCGTAAAATACTTTCCTGCGATTCCAGCCCACAGGATGAGCTCGCTTACCTCTGCATAGCCGCGATCGGGAATTTTTATCTCTTTTCGCTTCCCTCCCGAATAGACGTAATATTTTCTAAACTCGTGTCTTCTGTCCAGTTTTTTAAATTTTGGCCCGATCTGCGGACCAAACCCAAGTGTATAGGCTATTCCGTCAAAGTTTAGTGCCGGGTATTCCCTTACACTGTTCTCTATTGTTATTTGAAGCTCGAAGAGGTACTCTCCGGGTTTAAAAATATATTTTTTCTTCAGAGTGAA
Source organism: Spirochaetota bacterium (assembly GCA_003645645.1). Taxonomy (GTDB): domain Bacteria; phylum Spirochaetota; class Spirochaetia; order SPDA01; family B32-G16; genus B32-G16. Next base: position 2,285 of record QNBH01000266.1, read on the forward strand.
GAGATTTCCCCTCTTATCGTTTTCTGCCGGAGCGTAAAAATCCCTGGAAAACTCGAATGTATCCTCACCATATCGTCTGTATTTAAACTCAGCGTCTACCGGATCTACAGTATGATCACCGAAGTATATATTAAAAGCATCCCTGCCACTTTCTCCGCCTAATATCATCTCCACATATTCACCGTTTGTCTTATGCTCTTTAAGCTTTAAAGAGGTTATGGTACCTCCCTTTGGTGAGAAAGTGATAAGAAAGAGGTCTGTCTCTGCTTTTATCTCCCTTAAAACGGTTCCATCCCCTTCGGCAGGAATAACACCGCCCGTTCTCGTGGAAGGAGGAATAGTATCGATTTCTTCAGTATGTGGTTGTTCTGTAGTTTGTACCGATTCTTCTGTTTTTTGCTGTTCGATCTGCCTGGTTTCCTGTGGTGGAACTGAGGGAGGAAAAAAGATGTTTTGAATATAAAATCCTATTGATATAACAACGACAGAAAGAACTATAGCCAATAGCGTTTTCTTATCCATCAAAAACTCCTGAAAATAATTAGATATCTATGGAACCGGATCGTATCCCCCCGGATTGAAGGGATGACACCGTAATATTCTCTTAACCGATAAAATTAACCCCTTAAGAGTCCCATATTTTTGCAATGCATTTACAGCATAGGCTGAACATGTCGGATAGAATCTGCAAGTCTGAGGAAAAAAGGGAGAAATAATCTTTTGATAAAACTTAATTATCCAGATAAATATTAACTGCATTGCTCTACTTGTAAACCCCGGAAAGGAGTTTTGCTTTCCTGTAGAGGGTGAAAAACTGCTCTTTTCTCTCCCCATGGTCGTATTCTCCCGGATAGAGAATGAAGATGATATCGTGGCCGGGTCTCAAGAGATGCTTTGTTTTCCTGAATATTTCTCTTGCAATACGTTTTTCTCTGTTTCTCTTTACCGCTTTTCCAAATTTTTTGGGAAGAATAACTGCCATACGATTCAATTTAAGTCCGTTTTCTCTGTATAAGAGTTTTGCACCTTTACACCCTACCGCAATAGAAGAAGTAAAAGCCCTTTCCAGCTCTTTTTTCTTTCTTATTCTTTCTTCCTTGCGGAAAGTCTCTCTAATAGGGTTTTTTCTCATCAGAAACGGTTAACTTCGACCTTCCCTTTCTCCTTCTCCTTCTGAGCACGGCTCTACCGTTTTTGTCTTTCATCCTCGAGCGAAAACCAAATTTCCTGTTTCTCTTTACTCTGCTCGGCTGATATGTCCTCTTCATCAATAGCTCCCGTAAATTCCCCTTCTGAATTGCACAATAGTATACTTACTTTTCGTGTTCAGTGTCAACATCGGGTTTTCGAGCTAGCGCTCGTAATCGCTCCAATATTTGTTTAAACTCAAGATCATCTGCTCTTTTCTCTTGAGATTCCGCACGTATCTTCTCGCGGCCTTTTTCTTTCTCCTTAACTCTTAATCTAAACCTTATTTCTTTTATATGAAGCTCAGGATACATCTTTTTTATTTCTCTAAGAAGTGATTTCTGGTTCATTTGAAGCATCTGCATCCACCCCGGATGATCGACCTCCACGATGACGGTATTATTGTTAATATCAACTACATCCGAATGGGCCGAAAGATCCTCTCCTGCGATATGAGACCAGCTTCTGAAAAATGAGTAGAAGTTACTGGAAAAATCTATATTGCTCTTTTGAAAGAATCTTTTAAGTATATCTCCGGCTTTTTCCATACGCTTTTAAACACCCCTTTTGATGATATTCCCGTTCTTTACATCAAAGATGAGTTTTTTCCCGGAATAATATCTCAATATATTCTCTTCCGGTAGAAATGTGAAAAAGGCTTGCTCATACGAAGGCAGGCTTTCTATAAAACGCTCTTTCTTTGCGGGGTCGAGCTCAAGCAAAACATCGTCTATCAGGAGAATCGGCTTTTTCCCGGTTTTTTCTAAAAAAAACACCGCCTGGGATACCCTTAAAACCAGTGATATAAGGCGTAACTGCCCCGTTGATGCGGTTTTTGAAAAGTCTTTTCCATGTATAATATAATAAAATCTGTCCCTGTGAGGACCTGTGGTGCTTACTCCTCTCTCTGTATCATCTTTTCTTTTTTTTCTTAAAAAATCCATAACTTCTTCTACCAAAGAGAGATTCTTCCATGAAGGGGCATACACTATTTTTAATTTATCTCCTGTTTGTGAAATATTTGCAAATACACTCTTGAAAGTACTGTTAAACTCATCAACCGTACTCTTTCTTTTTCTCTGAATCTCAAGCCCGTTCAATGCAAGTTGATAATCATAGGCTTCAAGGTCGTCATTAACGCCATCCCTTAAAAGAATATTTCTGTTTCGAACTACCTTTCTGTATCTGCGCATCTCCTCGATAAGGAAAGGATCGTGGAGACTTAAGACCTGGTTAAAAAACTGCCTTCTTTTACCTGGTGGTCCCTTTACAAACTCTATGTCTTCGTGGGAAAAAACGATGCACGGTAT
>QNBH01000267.1 GCA_003645645.1 Spirochaetota bacterium
AGGGTGATCCGGCAGAATGTCGCCACCAGGTACGTGGTAATCTGCCTGGCTAGCGTTTCCAGAACCTTATCCAGGTCGATTGAAGAAGAGATGGCCGTGCTTGTACCGAGAAGAAGGGAAAGATCATTTGCATTTTGCCTGGTCGCAGAAAATAAACGGGCGTTCTCGATAGCTATGGCCAACTGATCCGCCATGGTTGTTAAAGTAAATAAATCAACTTCATCGAAAGCGTTTAACTGAATGCTCTGTACATCCAGCACCCCAATAACCGCTCCTTTTAGCTTGATCGGTACGGCCAGTTCCGATTTTGTATTTGCCAGCTCTTTTACAAAGCGGTAGCGTCGTTCCTGCTCCACATCATTTGCAAGTAAAGGCTCCCCTGATCCCGCCACCCAGCCTGTGATCCCCTCCTCTCCGATCTTTAGACGGTAGCCCTCGAACATTCGCCCTGTCTGACCGGCACTCGCCTTGAGGATGAGCTCGCTCCTGTTTGTATCTGTCAGAAGCACATTTGCATAATAATAATTAAAAGCTGCCATAAGCAGATCAACCACCCGGTGCAAAAGCTCATCCACTCCGAGTATGGCAGTGATCTGTTTACTTACCTCCCCGATTGTTCTTAACTGAGTAACCCTTTTCTCCAGAACACCCATCATCCTGTTAAATGAGCGGGTTAATTCCTGAATTTCAGTGGGTCCTTGTACTGCGAGCTTCTTATCCAGCTTACCGTTTACAACCCTACCGGTACCTTCAAGCAGTTCGCCTATGGGCTGCATTGCTCTTAAGCCCAGCAGATAAGATGACAGCAGGGCGATTACAGCAATCAGAAAACCTGCCAGAGAAGACCATCTAACCGCAATACTTAAAGGAGTTTTGGCTTTAGTCCATGATCTGAGTATTATAACCTTCCAATCTGTCTCCGGAACGGAAGCAAAACCTGCTATAACATTTTCTCCGTCTGCATCTTTAAGATGTATAACGTCTGTCTGGCCGGTTATTGCCCTTTTAACCACAGGGTCGGTGCTTAAATCTCGCCCTATAGAGTCAATATCATGATGGAAAATTACTTTACCGTCAAAGTCAACAACATAGATCTGATAACTATCATCCCTAACGTAGATCTCCAGAAATCTACTTAAAAAAGGGGCCACCAGATTAAAGCCACCTGTTGGAAGATTTTCCAGTTGATTTGAGATTAGAGCGGCTGTATATTTTGTCAGCCGTAAAGTTTCCTCCGAAAGGAGAGCTTCCCAACTGTGCGTGGTGAATATAACCTCCACATAAGTAAACACTATAATAGTTATTACCAGAGGAAGGAGCACCAACAGCATGATTTGGTTCTTAAGAGAGCGCAGCCTACAGGGCAGCATAGCCTCCCCTTACTGTACAGGAATTAACCCAACTCCATTATCCTGAAACTTTTTTAATCAATTTATTTTATAATAAATAAATACCCGAGAAAAAGGAATTACCTAAGCGTGAGGTAAGTATAACTTAACCGGGTTAGACTTTCAAGCGAGAAGCTCCGTTAATTTTCTGACAGAGGGGTTAGACTCAAAACTTTTAAGCATTTCCGCTACAAGTTTCGCTTTCTATCTTTTCGGCCAGGTTTCTGATACAATGATCTCCCAGACGGTGCTCCAGTATTTGATTTGGCCCTGCTTCCCCATCAATAAGCAGTGCAGCCATGGGCCATTTAACACTAAACTGAGCCTGCTCCGTGGTTTCGGGGATACCCTGATAAAGCCGCCAGGCATGGTTAAATGTGAAAACCTTTATCCTCTCTACATCCTCCGGTGCATTACTATTCTTCTCCTTAAGCTCCAGTGCCACAGCCATTGCCGGATGCCCCCATCCGCAGGAGCACCATCTCTTTATCCCGATTCCGTCGATCATCAGCTACGTTTCTCCGAGAGCCTTTACCCATTCTTCGAACCTCTCCATACCCAGAATCCCGGGGATACCGGTAAAGCCACGCCCTGCAAGCTCTACAGAAATAACGCCGTTCATGGTATCGTTCCTCTCACAGACGGCCAGGGCAACCGGAAAGAGCTGTACACCTGGATGTCCCCTTGTGTAGGCAGAACCATCGTCGATATCCAGAACATTTCCCGCACAGGCGTTGGCAAATGCCGCTCCGGCAATTGTTGACATTTTCCCGAAAGGAGTATGGCAGCCTCCTTCCCCGGGAATCCGCTTACAGGCATACCGAAAGGCGATGAAACTTACCCTGGTTAGTGTACCTGCCAAACATGAACCCAGATCGTCCATCAAGTACAGTCTTGTCCTCTTTTTTACAGGCTCGGGCAGGTCTTCCCATCTCGTACCAAGGATAAACTCCGCTACACATCGTTTCCGCCGGCCATAGCCTCCCTTTCATAATACTTCATAGAACTTCCTCCGCGCAGACAGGACGCATGGAGACGGCTCCGCTTTTACAGGTATTGACGCGGAGACCGCATCTTCTGCATTTATCCCGATTGTAACGTATGAGGTGTTTTGCTTTGCTATCGCCGACACTCATATTTTCCGGCTTAAGAGCTTTCTCACCGTTAATTCCCGCTCCGGTAAGTTTATAACCTTTCGCCACAATTTCCTCCTCAAATCGTGATGCATTAAAATGGCACCTGGTGATACAACGGCCACAGTGCCTGCAAACAGAAGGATTGTACTCTGCGATATAACGAGGCAGAGGCCACACTCTTTCGCTTTCAAGTAATACCGAGGCGCGGAAAGGGTAGCAATAATCTGCACAGCAGTTACAGATAAACCGTGGTCCACTTACCTTCCAGTCGCCGTTTACAGTGTGCATAAGTCCCTTCCTGTCTGTCAAAGTTGCAATTTCCCGTGCCTCTTCTTTTCCGATTCTTATCCCCAGACCACGGTCGAGAGTCTCAACTGCTGCTTCGTTCATCTGAATACACACCTCTCTGGTTTTTTTGCAGGCCTGATTTACCGAACGACTGTCACAGGGAATAAGAGCGATTCCCTCTGCGGTATCGATTAACTCATAAAGCTCATCAAGAAGAATGATGATATCGTCTCCCGGAGGATCCCCTTACGTCTCGCCCCTCTTCAACATCTCTATAGCCCTGCGCTTACTCTCGGTAAAAAAACTCAAACTCCAGCTTGCCAGAGCTCTGCGTATAGCCTCAGGGATTGAATCCAGATCCTCGAATGTGGATGAATATATCCATTCGGCGGTACTCCTGATTTCAAGAGAATAAGATGGGACGAGGCACTGGACACTATCGCCCTGTAATTAACAAAAACAGCAGAGAAATACGGGCCCCAAGCTGCATGTATATATACAGGCAGGGGTACATTCGAACAATGCCTGTGGCAATGCCTAAGCCCTGCAGGAACCAGAGAGACATCGGCGTGGAACCTTCTATTTCCTTTCGGTTCTTCCAATACTACCGGAGGAGGAGCTATCTGTTATACAGCCCACGGTATTATTGCTTCCGTGATAACCAGTGGTGTGTACAAAATAGATACTTTTTAAAGATATTGAAAACTCCGATCTCATAGTAATCTGGGGGAGCAATACTGCTACCTGTTCCCCTCCCGTGGCAATGCTTGAAATTCGTAAAGCTCAGCAGAGGGGAGCCCGGACAATCGTAATCGACCATCGCAGAACAGAAACGGTGCGTAATACAGGCGCTCACTGGATAGGTGTTCGGCCCGGTACCGACGGCGCACTTGTACTTTCCATTCTAAAGGTGGTTATAGAAATGGGTATCTACGACCGTTATTTTACAGAGAAATGGACGGTGGGGTTTACTTAGCCAAAAAAATACGTATCCCGCTTTCCTCCCGAAGAGGTTCAGAAAACCACCCTCTTTCCCGCCGAAGAGATCAGAAATTCTGCCAGGAAGTTTGTAATAATGCCCCATGGAGGCAACTGCAATCCTGGCCAGTTGAAACTCCGGGGCGCCGTATACGATGATTGCCGTACCCATATCCGTGTGATGCAGTCCGCTTCCGTATACAAATGGAGCATCGGGTTGCTTAAGCTGGTGAATTACCAGTCCGCTAAAAATCTTTGCATTTCCCTACACCAGCCCTCCGTCGAGAGTGACGGGTGCAGTTCCGCCCATCACCTGAGCCGGAGAATGAACCATTGAAAGGCGGTTTCCCGCCATATAAAGAAGCTTCTCCGTTGCACTGTGGCTATGCTGCAGAGGGGAAGATGGTTCTGAGTAAACAACCACCGGCAACGTATGTGGAACACGGGCATAAACCTGTAGAATGATAACAAGAGTCGGCGCAAGCCTTCGGCACATTCAACAGGACATGACCCGTCTCTCCACCGATCTTTCGACCGGTGGACCACCGCCAAATCCGGTGGCCTTCTTTAGTAGTAAATATTACCAATAAAATGTTGAATATCACAAGTCTTTTTATTGCGCAAAATGTGTAACCTTCTTTTTTTTACCGGATCTTCCTGCCCTCTCGCTTTGTGCAGATATAGGATATAGCCTGACTCCCATGAATACACAGAGAGAAATACTTTTGCCAATGTCCATCTCTTTTGTCTCTGCAGGACTTGGTACAGGTCTAAACTTCCGTCTCTTTCCCTGGCTATTCCTGCACTTTTTTGGTAAAGGCGGATTTTTCTACGCCTTTTACACATACGATGCAAGCATGAACGATGTAAACACATGGATATTAGGCGGTGGAGCGATTTCTTTCAGGCTTTTTCCGGCAATGAGCCTGTGGATCGAGGACTCTTACCATAATTTCCTTGGACTTTACAACGATGTGCAACTGACC
>QNBH01000268.1 GCA_003645645.1 Spirochaetota bacterium
AACCCAACGATCCTCGTAAGTATTGACAACAAGAATAAAATGGATAAAGATTCGGATGAGATTAAAAGAGGTTCTAATGCCGGTATTAAAAGAAAAACTGGGTGAAAAAGGCTACGAAGAGCTTGAATCATTTATTGTAGAAAAGATAAAACTACACTCCGTAGAGAGGGATGAGTTTAGAGAAGTTCTTTCCCGTCTCGACATCGTAGAACACGATCTGGCCGATCTTAAGGTGGAGGTAAGAGAGCTCCGCAGGGAGATGAACGAACGCTTCGACAGGATGAATGAGAGTATTAATGAGCGTTTAGACAGAATGAATGAGAGCATTAATGAACGCTTCGACAGAATGTACGAAAGAATGACATCCCTTATGAAGTGGACAATAGGTACGCTGGTATTATTCGGCACTATAATAAGCATTCTAATTGCAATAGGGCAATTTATAAAGTAGCAAATACAGATGAGTGCCCGGTTGCTTCCTGGTGGATGTGTACTTTCACAAACCTCTATAAATGAGATATAATCCTTCAGCGATGAGCAGTAAAGACAACAATGATACGTCTCGCAGGGATTCCTTGTATTTCATCCTTTCTCTTGTAAGGAAGCATCTTCCTGCTATTCTTCTGGGAGTATCCGTCCTCATTGTGGTCGACTTTGTACAACTGGTAATCCCCAAACTGGTACAGAAAACCATAGACTTTCTGGGGCAGGTTCGATTCTCCCAGTCACTTATAGCCAGATACACGGTATATATTCTCCTCCTCTCCCTGTCAATGGTTGCCCTCAGGTTTATATGGCGGATGTTGATAATAGGGTCGGCAAGAAAGATCGAAAAAGAGCTGAGGCTTACCATGTTCGAACACCTTCAAAACCTCGACTTCGATTTTTACAACCGAAGTAAAACGGGCGATCTCATGGCACTCATGATAAACGATGTTAACGCCGTGCGAATGGCAACGGGACCTTCCTTTATAGCCCTTACAGATGCACTGTTTATGGGGACTCTTTCGCTTGTCTTCATGTTCTCAATCAATGTAAAACTCACTCTCTTCGCTATAATCCCGCTTCCGGGAATAATTTTTCTCATGGCACGATTCGGTCCAATGATTCAAAACAGGTTTAAAGCAGTTCAGGAATCATTTGCTTCAATATCTTCCCAAACACAGGAATCCTTTTCGGGCATCAGAGTTGTAAAGGGTTTCGTGCAGGAGTTGAGCGAAAGAGGTGTTTTTGAACAGAAATGTGATGAATATGTAGAGAAAAACATAAGACTTGTAAAAATATGGGGCTTCTTCTATCCCTCTGTCACACTGCTTGCCAATCTCTCCCTTACCATACTCTATCTCTTCGGCGGGAGAGCGGTAATCACCAGGTCGGTTAGTTTTGGCGAGTTTGTCTCTTTTGCGATGTATATAAATCTTCTGGTCTGGCCGGTAATTGCTACAGGATGGGTGTTCAATTTGCTCCAGAGAGGCATGGCTTCTGCAGGGAGGATACTCGATCTTCTCAATACAAAACCCAGAATCGAAGATAATCGGGATGAGGATTTTAAGATAAAGGAGATACATGGCGATATCCGGATCGAAAACCTTACATTTTCTTACGAACAGGACGGCAGAGAAGTGCTAAAAAACATAAACCTTCAAATCCCTGCCTTCTCTTCTCTTGGAATTATGGGAAAGCACGGAGCAGGTAAATCCACACTGATAGCACTTCTCTGCCGGCTTTTTCCCATCACCAGGGGTCGTATCCTCATAGACGAAAAGGATATCAGGCGAATACCCACCGACTTGTTAAGGAGAAATATCGGGTACGTGCCCCAGGATCCATTCCTGTTTTCCGATACAATCTACAACAACATTGCATTCGGCCTGGATGATGTGAGCGATGAAGAGGTTAAGCGAATGGCCGATCTCACCCTGATGAGTGAGGAGATCGGAGAGTTTACCAATGGCTTTGATACAGTCCTGGGAGAGAGAGGTGTAACCCTGTCTGGAGGGCAGAAGCAGAGGCTCTCCCTGGCGCGTGCTCTGATAATCAAGCCTGCAATACTTATTCTTGACGATGCATTCTCTTCCGTGGATACATCGACAGAAAAGGAGATTTTATCCAATGTGTTTGCAGAAATAAAGGGTAAATCTACCATTATAATCATCTCCCACCGTGTCTCCACCGTAATGGAGTGTGATAGAATCGTTATAATCGATGAAGGCTGGATTCGAGAACAGGGTACGCACCAGGAACTCATAAAAAAGGATGGGTATTACCAGAGATTGTACGAGCTCCAGAAGCTGGAGGAGGTGTTTGTTTGAAAAGAAAGGAATCAATAGGGTTAAACCCCGAAGATGCAGACGCCGGAGGCAAGCTCTACAGCCGGGATGTTTTGCTCCTCCTTTTCCACTATGTTTTCAGATATAAAAAAGGTTTCTTTCTTTCCTTTCTTCTTGTTCTCATGATTGCAGGTGCAAACCTTTCCGTACCTTACCTGCTCAAGACCATAGTAGACCGCTACGTTTTTAAAGAAGGTCGTATTTTCTATTTAGAAAAATATCCCTACCAGGAGAAAGATGAGGAAGTTCTCCTTAATAAGCTCCTGCAGGGTGTCAAGCTGGAAGAAGGTGCATATTTTCTATTCCACTTCCAGCTTAAACATCTATCACCAAACGAGAGAAAATCTCTCATTGAAGAAGGCGTGCTATCGGACGAATCCTATGTCTTAATAGAATCCCCCAATCTGGGGCCTGCCCTTGGAGATAAACTCAACACTCTCCTCACCGAAGGTAAAGCAAGAGAGTATGATCGAGCCCTCTTCCTCTTAAAACCAGAGGTAATGGAGTTTTTTACGGTTAATGAGGTCCTTCTACTTCGAAATACGGATTTAAAGTTAATTTTTTGGTATATATGCCTTATAACCGTCATACTTCTGGTTCAATTCGGCGCTTCCTACTTTCAGATATATCTCCTTATGAAGCTCTCCCAGTATGCCATGAAAGATTTAAGAATGGATCTCTACTCCCATATCCTTTCTCTCGAGATCTCCTATTTCGACCGGAACCCCATAGGAAGGCTGGTAAACCGGGTAACAAACGACATTGAAACACTCAATGAGCTCTTCTCCTCTGTGCTTGTAACATTTTTTCAGGATATTTTGATGATGATAGGAATAGCTGTCATCATGTTCCTGACAGATTTTTACCTGGCAGCAGTCGTAGCCATCACATTTCCCATAATAATACTTTTAACCGTACTTTTCCGAATAAAGGTGCGAGGTGCTTATAGATTGATAAGGACAAAGATTGCGGAGCTTAACAGCTTCCTTAATGAAACCATAACGGGAATAAGAATTATTAAAATATTTTCAAGACAGGCGGCCAATCTGAAGAAGTTTATTGAGAAGAACATGGCGGTCTACGACGCCCAGTTAAAAAAGTTGTATATAAATGCCGTATTCAGACCGCTTATCGGATTTTTACGGTGGTTCGCCATTGCGGCGGTGATCTACTTCGGTGCGAGAGGGATAGAGGATGGTTTCCTGTCTTACGGAATCCTTGTTATGTTTATAGCTTATATTGAGAAGTTTTTTGTCCCTGTAAATCATCTCTCTCAACAATTCGATACAATGCAAAGTGCAACCGCAGCCGGAGAGAAGATCATCTCCGTTTTCAGGGCAAGGGCGGGAAAGGAAATCGTACCCGATAAAGCGGTTACTGCAAGGTCTGAGCGTTTTAAGGGAGAAATCGAGTTCGACAACGTGTGGTTTTCCTACATTCAGGACGAGTGGGTTCTTAAAGGCATCTCCTTTGTGGTAAAGCCTAAACAGACACTTGGCATTGTGGGAGAGACGGGAGCTGGGAAGACCACCATAATCAATCTCCTGCAGAAGTTCTACTATCCCCAACAAGGGCAGATAAGGATCGACGGAAAGGATATTAAAACTCTTTCCTATCGCCAGATTCGCGAAAATATATCCTCTGTTATGCAGGATGTGTTACTCTTTTCAAGAAGTGTGAGAGAGAATATTACCCTGGGTAGTGCATACAATAAAGCTAAATTTCAGAAAGTTGCCGGGATCACCCACATAGAACGCTTTCTGGAGAATCTGCCTGCAGGCGATCTGGAACCGGTAATGGAGCGAGGAGCCACCTTTTCGGCCGGAGAACGGCAACTTCTTTCCTTTGCAAGGGCACTCTACTTCGATCCTGCTATCCTCGTTCTGGATGAAGCCACCTCCAACATCGACACAGAAACGGAAAAGCTCATTCAGGATGCCATAATCAAGCTTACCCGAGGCAGAACATCCATAATTATCGCCCACAGGCTTTCTACCATAAAGAGTGCCGACAGGATAATCGTCATGGACAAGGGCAGAATCGTAGAGGAAGGCACTCATCAAACTTTAATGAAAAAGAGAGGACTTTACTACAGACTGTATTCCTTACAATCCGAAGCTCTTTCGGGCGGTAACGGGGATAGGCAGAACAGCCTCTAAAAAAGAATCGACGTTTCACAATCGAGCCCTTATCTAAATCCTGGGCGCAATCTGCGGGGCTCTATTAAGCTTTTTTTCGACTCTCTGGATAAAATCCATCTGTTTCTGCGGTATATCCCCAAAATCGCAGTCCACTTCCGTAAACCGGGGAAAAAGCATAGCCTGCCTGTGTTTCGGAGAGGTTTCGATTTGCGAGTCGGTGGAGAGAGCTTCCTCTCTTCGCCAGCCTTTGCCTTTCTTTCGATTCGGGGGATAGAAACTTTCTGCCCCGGGTATAGA
>QNBH01000269.1 GCA_003645645.1 Spirochaetota bacterium
ATATCACGGGTGGTAAGACGAAGTTCTTTTATTCCCGTTTTTTCTGCAAATGTTATCCATATTTCGGGAACCAGTACTCCCTCGAGATCCAGACATACTATATACATGGGTTTTCTCTTCATGGCTTTTTTTTACCAGTTTTCCCAATCAGATTCAAGAGCTATTAGTTTATCTATATGCTTGAAAAGAGTGCTATCAAGCGACCTCACAGAGACCTAAGGGAGCGAGAAGGCATCCAAACCGGTTCAGATGAATACACATCCAACTTGACAGCTCGCTCTTCAGACGATAAGGTTTAAGCATAATTAACTCAGGGAGAACCTTCAATGGCCAAACTTACCCACGGCTTTATAAAAAATAATATCGCCCGAACGGATGTCATTTACAACAGGGGGGAGAATATCTTCTCTCTCGGGAACTATACCCTTGTAGAAGAAAATCGGGATAAGGGCCTCTATATTTATACATTCGACGGAAGCTATGGGGATTATGAGGTTTCCGTTCGCCTTACAGAGGGAAGCGTACACGGCGCATGTACATGTCCCTATCCTTACAATGGATGTAAACATGTGGTAGCCGCCTGTCTCGATATTGCCGAGCGGCAGAACCGCGAACAAAAATTGAGAGGGAAGGAAGAGCTTCCCCTGGAGTATCTTACACCAGAAGAGATAAAAAGCATTGCCCTCGAGAGTCGGAAGGAACGTGCAAAAAGGGAAGAGTTTACCCTGCTGCGTGGGGAGACGTATAAAGGGCGTCATACGGTGCGCAACCCACGGGGTAAAGAGTATACGGTGACTATCTATAATCCTGCCGAAAGAAGCGGTCACTGCAACTGTCCCGACTTTGCTACAAATCATCTCGATACCTGTAAGCATCTTATCTTTGTCTACAATGAGTTCTCTGCTGATGAGAATTTTATCAATCAGGCCGGAGCCGAAGTGTTTCCCTTTGTGCACCTCACATGGAATTCACGACTACAGAGACCTTGCTGTTATTACGAGCGTATAGAAGAGCCGGAAATTCGCGATACTATCGAGAAGTTGTTCAACGAGAAGGGCGTTTATACCAGAGAGAGTATCCGGGGGCTCTATAATCTCTATTCGGAGTCCTCAGGCGAAGCTGAAGTATTGCAATTCGACGATCATCTGCTGGAGAGAATGGAGGAGCTTCTTTTTCAAAAAGAGATGGGGAAACTGGAAAAACAGTATACCCTCGACTTCTCCTTTCTTAAAACATCTCTCTACCCCTATCAGGAAGAGGGGGTACGATTTGCGGTATTCAAGAAGTCCGCCATCATCGCCGATGAGATGGGTCTTGGGAAGACCTTGCAGGCGATATGTGTGGCACTGCTAAAAAAAGAGATCTTCGATTTTCGGAAAGTATTGATCATCTGCCCATCTTCTCTGAAGAGTCAATGGGAGCAGGAGATACGCAAGTATACCGATGAGTCCGCCTTGATTATTTCAGGGAGTCGACGCAAGCGCAGGGAAATGTATTTCGAAAGCACCGCATTCTTCAAGATCACAAACTACGAGGCGGTGCTCCGGGATGTCCTCACTATCTCCAGATGGAGACCCGATTTCGTCATCCTCGACGAGGCGCAGCGCATAAAGAACTTCGAGACCAAGACACATCGCGCCATACAATCTATACCGCATACCCACTCTCTTGTCATTACGGGTACTCCCCTCGAAAACAAGCTGGAGGACCTCTACAGCATCGTACAGTTCTGCGACTCCACCCTGCTTACCCCCCTCTGGGCTTTCGCCGCCCACCATTTTAACCTCGATAAGAGCAGAAAAAACAAGGTGCTCGGGTATCGAAACCTGGATACGGTTCACGAAAAGATACAATCCCTTCTGATCAGACGCAAAAAGGCGGAGGTAATCGAAAATCTGCCGGAAAAGATAGAAAACAACTATTACATCGACCTCTCGGCAGAACAGGAAGAGATACACTACGGGTATATGGCGAGTCTCTTTCACATTATCAATAAAAAAGTACTCACTCCTATGGATATCAAGCGAATGCAAAAGATTCTTCTGGCAATGCGTATGACCTGCGATTCCACATACCTTATCGACAAACAGACCAACATATCACCGAAGCTTGTGGAACTGGTCTCTATTCTAAAAGATCTGGTGATAGAAAACAGGCGTAAGGTAGTCATTTTCTCCGAATGGACCACCATGACATACTTAATAGGCAAGGTACTCTCCGAACTCGGTATCGACTTTGTGGAGTTTACCGGGAAGGTACCGGCAGAAAAGCGTCACCTTCTTATCGAAGAGTTCCGCAACAATCCGCAATGTATGGTCTTCCTGTCCACCGACGCAGGTGGTGTGGGGCTTAACCTGCAGAATACAGACTGTGTAATAAACTTCGAGCTTCCCTGGAACCCTGCAAAACTCAACCAGCGCATCGGTAGAGTTCATCGTATCGGCCAGAAGAGCGAGGCCATTAATGTAATAAATCTGATAACCAAGAACTCCATAGAGGAGAAGGTTTACGCAGGCATCAACCTGAAGCAGGAGCTCTTCGACTCTGTCCTGGAAGGTTCGGGGGATGAGGTCGATTTAAGTCGTGAGAATAAGAACCGTTTCATCAACCAGATTCGTGCCCTTTTCGACGGAGAGCAGATCGAACCGGGTGCAGGGCTCGAAAAAGAAGAGAAGCCTGAGCTGGATGAGAAGACTCCCCATTACCTCAATCCCGAGATATTACGGGAGAAAGAGACGGAAATCGATATAGCCGCCGAAGAGTTCGAAGAACTATCAGAGGCCGATGAGAAGATCTTAGAAGAGGCGGCAGAAAGCGCCGCTTCGCCATCCGGCCGACACACCGCCTCTACAGAACAGATCGAGATGGTATTAAACCAGGGAATGAGCTTCCTCAATTCCCTCTCAATGATGGCTACCGGCAAACCGCTTATCGAAGGGGAGACAAACAAGGCGGTTGAGATCAACCGGGAAACCGGAGAAGTTGTGATGAGGTTCAAGTTGCCTTAGTTTTTAGTTTTTTTAAGTCAGGCGTAACCAGCGGTTTCCTGCTTTTTTTCCTTTCAATAGTTCAAGTCTATCTTTTTAATGTAAATTGCCAACAAAGTGGGTCGATGCACCAACCGAGCCGATACTGAAAACTCCTGGTCGAAATTGATAATCTTCTTTTAACAGGATATTATTTAAGAGGCAGTTATGATAAAGAGGATTCCGCCTCCCCTCCCATCAGTCCTCATGCTGGGTACCGTATCCCAGATCGGACAGGTTCTTCTATTTCGGGAACTCCTCATGATTTTTCACGGTAATGAAATATCGATAGGGCTCATTCTCTCCGCCTGGCTTGTCTGGGTCGGAACCGGCAGTCGATTGGGTACCTTCCTTGTTGAGCGTTTAAACCGCCCGATTTCTCTTCTAATACTGAGTGCAGTTGGTGTATTGCTATTGTTACCGCTGACCATACTTACGATAAGGGTTTTGCGGGGGTTCTTCGAGGTTCTTCCGGGTGCCTACCTCTCCCTGCCCGATATGCTCATTTCCTGCTTACTGTTGATGGCACCGGTCTGCCTTTTGCTGGGTGCACAGTTTGTCCTGCTTTCAAGAATCTGGCGTGAAAGTAAGAGTGTAGAGGATACCTCCTGTGGGGGTAAAGCTTATGTTGGTGAAGCTGTGGGTAATATGCTGGGAGGAATATTATTTACCTTCCTGATGGTACACCATCTTAATTCGTTTCAATCGTCGATCCTTGCGGGGACATTGATGGTCGCTGCAGTTTTATCAATGGGCAGAAAAGGGGATAGAGGGATAAGCTATCTCTCGAAGTGGCATCGACACATACTCTGGGGAGTACTGGGGCTTGCCATCCTGACTTTCCCCTTTCTTGTAAGGCTCGACAGATGGGCATATCTGCTTCAGTGGCGATTTTTTTCACCGTATCATAGACTTGTTGAGACCGTCCAATCGAAGTACGGAACCATCTCTATTGTTCAGCGTGAAGACCAGTACAGTTTTTTCCAGAGCGGTTTTCTGGTTTTTACCTCTGCCGGTGAGGAAACGGTAAGAGCAGGATTTGAAGAACAGGAGGCGGCAACCTTTGCGCATCTCTCAATGGTGCAACACCGGAAACCGGAGCGTATTCTGCTGATCGGAGGCGGCTTACGGGGGACTTTAACAGAAATCGCCAAGCATCCGGTAAAAATGATCGATTATATCGAACTGGACGAAGTTCTTACCGAAGCAGCTCGCTCCTATATCTCGCCTGCTACACTTGAGACACTGGCAGATCCACGGGTGCATCTTATACACACCGATGGCAGGCTTTTTGTAAAAACGGCAAAAGAGAAGTACGATATGATAATTATCGATGTTCCCGACCCTTCAACCGCCGTTCTAAATAGATACTACACAAAAGAGTTCTTTCTCGAGTCCAAGAGCCTGCTTAACTCCGATGGCGTACTTGTAATAGGAGCTACATCCACTCCCGATCTGCGTGGCAACTCGGTTGCCAATCGCAATACCACAATCTATCACACTCTAAAAAGTGTTTTTGCTCACGTTCTTCCGGTGGGAGAACGATTCATGTTCTTTTTTGCCACCGAAACGGAGGGGCAGATCTCGGCAGAGATTCCTGCCCTCCAGAAACGATTCCTGGATCGAAATATAAAAACCGAAGGCTTCACCCATCACCATTACCATACATTGCTTCAGAAAGCCCAGCTTCGGCGTGTAAACTGGGTGGTTCGGAATCACGGACGCAGCCGC
>QNBH01000270.1 GCA_003645645.1 Spirochaetota bacterium
AGCCCACAGCGGTTAAAGAGGTAAGGTACTTGAAAATTCGATTGTTAAACATCCACACTAAAAGAGAGCTTAAAAGAAAAAAGCCTGCAGAAGTTAAAAAGGCAATCTTTGCAGGAGTAAAGGGTAATGCAGAAAAGGTACTTGCAAGATTTTCACCCGATTGGCTGAAAAGAGCACCACAGCAGGAAGTAATCACATCCGGTGTAAGCCCAGAAAAATACTTTACCTGTAGATTAGCGTCTATTGAGGCTATCGGTAACAGAATCATTAACAAAGTGCATTTTGTCTTGACCAGAGGAAAGTATTCCGAGCGGTAATCAAGGTAGTTCAGAGCAATCCATATAGAAGAGAGGAAAATAAGAGGAACCTTTGTATAGATTATGTTCCATCCAACAGGGTTTGCATTTAGTGTGCCTGTTGCACACATTGCACCAACAAACATGTGATGTATATCTTCTATAGTATAAATAAAGAGCAATGCCAGGAATATTTCCATGCCCAGCATAATATTCATAGCAGATGACACCAGGTATGTCTTTCGCTCCAGAGAGAGCTGTTCCATTGAACTGCTGTTTATATCCCACCTTAACCGAATCTTAAACCCAAGAGAAGCCGAAAATAAAATCACAGCAACGCCTAAAAAAGAACCTGCAACAAGGGTCAATACGCCAGGATGAAAAATCATAATACAGCTCCGTCCCTCATCTCTATAATCCTGGTTATATAAGGTTCTTGATAAACCAGAGGATCGTGGGTGGCAATAATCAGAGTTTTCCCCTCCTGATTTAAGTCGTAAAGTATGCTCATAAACTCTTCCGATAGAGCTGTGTCTAAATGTGCGGTTGGCTCATCGGCAAGGATCACTTCCGGATTGTTGATGAGTGCTCGTGCGATGGCCGTTCTCTGTTTCTCCCCACCGGAGAGTTGTTTTATTTTGTAGCTCTTTTTTTTAAGCAGATCTAACTTTTTAAGTAATTTTTCAGCGCTATCTTTTATATCGTCGAGCCTTGCCCCCAAAGGATACATGGGAAGCATTACATTCTCCTCTACGGTTATTCCTTCAATAAGGTGTAGCTGCTGGAAAATAAAACCGAAGGTATCTCTTCTGATTTGTGTAAGAAAACTCTCCGGTAATTTTACCGCATCCTTCTCCTTTATAAGAACTTTTCCTTCTGTAGGACGGGACATACAACCGATTAAACTCAAGAGAGTGGTTTTGCCGGAGCCGCTCGGCCCTTTGATCACAACCACATCACTTCTGTTAATTTTTAAAGAAATCCTGTCTACGGCCTTCACCTCACAGGGCATTCCCGGGTTGTATATTCTGGAAACCTCTATTGTCTCTATTAAAACTTCGGCACTCATCGAATATCCTGCCTCATTCACCTTCACCATACCTGTATTTAAGGCTTTAGATTCATTCGCCTGTGATCGGTCTACAGAGTCTTAACCCCTCATCACCATATCGGGGTCTGTTACCGCTGCCTTCCACGACGGGATTAAAGTGCTTAACACATAGGGGAAACACGGTAGCAACCAGAATCACTACAATGTGATTGGGATTTACCTGTGGAAATGGTCTTAAATCGGGAAATACTACCGACCAACCCTTTATTGCCGGCACGATCAATGGAGCACCTAGAAAAAACACATGGATATATGCGAGAATCAATCCCGTTAAAAATGAAGTCAGTGAAATCACCACTCCTTCCCAGAACTTAAGGGTAAGTATATCCGAGGTATTCCACCCAATTGCCTTGAGTATACCTATCTCCTTACGTTCTTCCGCACTTAAACCTGTGGCCTTATCCCAGGCCAGTATAAAGAATGCTGCCAGTGCTCCTGCAAACATGGCAAGCACCATACCGCTTCTCCAGTTAAACACTGTCTCGTAAGTACGTATAATCTCACTTCTTGTGATTGGCCTCGTTCCGGGAAACATCTCTGTTATCTTATAGGCGATAACCGGGACTTCCCTCTCGTTGTAAACCTGAACCACCAGGTCGGTGGCCCTGTTCTCGGGCATTCCGAAAAACTCTATTACATCCTGGTTTTTTAAGACGATCAGATCGTTGGTAAGTATCTCCGAATCGGCCGTGAACAAGCCTGTGACACGAAAAAGAAAATGCTCCCCCTTACTGCTGGTTAAAATAAGCTCCCCTCCCAACCGTATATACCTCGTCTGTGCTACACCCCTGCCTATGGCGCATTCCCCCCGTTCTTCGGGCATTCTGCCACCGAGGAAATGTAATCCCTAAAGAGAGTCGTTTATTCCCAGAATAGTATAGTTGGCATCGGGCAGGGCATCGTAGTAATATCCCCAGTATCTTGGAAAGACTTCACCTACCCCGGGAATCTCTTTGATCTTATCTGCACAATTTACAGGAATAAGCTCATGTCTTCCTGCCATCACCTCCTGTACGATCAATTCCGGAGAACCGGTGAGTACCTTCAGAGCTTCGGTTTTAAAGGAATTGGTTAGAAACAGTATTGAGGAGAGATTTTAAGCAGGGGCTGTTAATACGCACTGCAGGCTGTCATCTATATGGCCTCAAGGCCAGGAAGCGAGCCTATCCTCCAGAGGGATATAGCCATGGCTTTGCACATCCCCAACCATTTTCTGGGCAAGATACTTCAGGTATTAAAAAACCAGGGGATAGTGGCATCGCGAAAGGGTAAGAGCGGTGGTTTTGTTCTTAACTCTGTAAGCAGAAATATCTCTCTCTACGATATTGTGCTGATTATGGACGGCCCAGCCCTTTTTAATCGCTGTTTCCTGGGATTTCCCGGCTGCAGCGATCGACTCCCCTGTCCTGTGCATGAAGATTGGCAAAAGGCAAGATCAATTATTATAAAAATGCTTAAAGAGAGATCGGTTGAGCAGTTTCATGGCAGCCTGTCGGGAGAGCTCTCTTTCATAAAATCTTCCAGCGAGGATAGCATACAATGAAAAAGCACATCAAGACAATTCTTATAGTAACTGCCTGTGTACTGGTTTTTGTTTTCGGTTACTTCGCTTATCTCTATATCCGTATCTATTCTGTTCACGGAAATCTGGAGAAAAAGGGCTCCCTTACAATAAAGAGATTGCAGGGAGAGTTGAGTCTCGATGTAAATGCTCCGTATTGGCAGGATATAGAACCTGCGGAGATCCATCTCCTGCCTCAATCGGCACGATCCCCCTATGGGAACACCGAGAAGGATATTCTGGTAAAGGGGGTATACAACGACGAAGAGGTTGCCTTTTTGCTTGATTTTCCCGACCCGCAGGAAGACCGCAGAGGCCCCACCAATCCCGACCTGTGCGCCGTCCTCTTTACTCCGAGGGATGCCTCTGCGGTAGCCCAGATGATGGGATTTGCCGACAGGGCGAACATCTGGCAGTGGCGGGCCGAGCTGGACACCCAGCGCTATATAAGAGGGGATATGTCCATTAATGCAGCACGGGAGCCTACCGCAGGCGGTCCCGGTACTCAAACCCCTATGAGCGAGCAGAATGTAGTCGGAAAAGGAGAGTACAGCAATGGGAGGTGGAAAGTGATGTTTAAAAGAAAGCTTACAGCCGAACAGAAGGAAGCACTCGATTTTAAAGAGGAGCTTGATATCGCTTTCGCAGTATGGGAGGGGAGCCAGATGGAAAGCTCATCGAGAAAATCGATTTCTGTTTTAAGAGAACTTATTATGGGAGAGTGAGAGAAAATGAAACGTATAGCAGCCTGTCTTCTTTTATCCTTCCTGGTTTTGCCTGCAGCTTACAGCGAACAGGTAAATATCGAGCTGCGTGCAAGTAGATACGCCTACTCTCCCAACATCATTACCGTAAACAAGGGAGATGTGGTAGTACTGACACTTATCTGCGAAGATGTATCCCACGGTTTTTATCTCGACGGATACGACATAATAGCAGAGGCCCATCCCGGTGAACCGAGAGATATAGTCATTCGAGCCAATACTGCCGGAAAGTTTGTCTTCCGATGTTCTCTTACCTGCGGAGAGTTTCATCCCTATATGGTAGGTTACTTAATGGTTCTGCCAAACACGAGATCGTATGCAGGAATATCGGTTGCAGCAGTAATTGCCATTGGGTCGATGATCTTCACCTTTGTAAGGCGAATGGGAGGCAAAGGCGGAGCCGGCAGTAACAGTGGCAGCTCCGACCCTTCTACCGGAAAGGAAGCCCCCCCAAAAGGCAGCTCGGGCGGCCAGCGGCAAAGTACCGGTAGTTCCGAGAAACTGCTCGGCATCATCCCCTTAAACTGGAGGTTTGAGCTTACAAAGTACAAACCTGTCAGAAGACTCTTTAAGAGCAGATGGTTTCCGCTTGTATTTATCCTTGTAAACCTCTTCATATTCACCATTATTCTGGTTGCGACTTTTGTAGGGGGAATTTCTGCAGGAAATTATAACTTTGGGATAATGATAGTGTGGATACTGTGGTGGGTACTTCTCATGCTGGTCATGGTCCCTGGTTTCGGTCGGTTCCGGTGTATGATCTGTCCCTTCCCTCTTTTCGGTGATTGGATCCAACGGGGAAAGCTCTTAACCGTAGGAAGCCTTAAATCGAGAGGTCGTGCAAAAAGATGGCCTAAGCAGTTACGCAACATGTGGCCCCTGACCATTCTATTCTTTGTTGCAACCTTTTTCTCAGGCTTCTTTACGGTACGGCCGATCGCAACATTTATTCTTCTCTCCGTGATAATAGGAGCTGCAACCATAGTAGCGATTATCTATGAGAAGCGCACCTTCTGTCTTTACT
>QNBH01000271.1 GCA_003645645.1 Spirochaetota bacterium
ATTAAGAAGAGTGGAAACCGGCATCATCAACTCCGGGAATTGGATTCGGGCACCACCCACACCAGGCTGGCCGCCCTTATACCCAGAAGGACTTCTTTGTCGTTGACAATTACCTTTATCATGCCGGCGTAATCGGCAACTTTTTTGATGGTGAGTACCGCCCCGGGCTTAATTCCTGCCTCGCCAAGATATTGCATGAGCTCTTCCAGCCGTGTAGCTTCCTCGGAGATCCTCTCTACAATTACCGTTTCCTCCTCCGATATTGTGTCGAGAGGAGTACCGCGAAGCGGAGGAAGTACGTCGTCCACCGGTATGGGGTTACCGTGAGGACATGTTTTAGGGTTTCCCAGGGTGGTGTATAGTCTATCCATCACTTTTTCGGATATGCCGTGCTCCAGGAGGCATGCTTCCCGGTGAGCCTCATGCCAGGGTACCTTGAGTATATCGGTTAAAAGCCTTTCTGCAAGACGGTGACGCTTCACGATGCTTACCGCCATCTTCATTCCATGCTCGGTAAGTGTAACTTCTTTGCGTTTGCCGGTGGCAATCAACCCGTCGCGAGCCATGCGTTGAAGAGTCGCGGTAACGGTCGGCGGAGAGACCTGCAACCTTTCGGCGAGACGAGCCCCCAGAACCGATTTGCTTTCACTCAGCATGTTGAGAATTGCTTCAAGATATTCCTCAACGGTGGGAGTCGGTTGAATTTCATTTTTCATCTTTAACCCAACACCAGGGGAAGCAGCAATTAGTGAAAGCTTCCGCATAGATTTAGCTAAAGCTAATTCTAGTGCTCCACGTCACTTTCGTCAATAGTCTGACACGCGCTCTGTCCAGGTGTTACTCGAAGTACAGTGGCTATCATGGCACATACAGAGTGTACAATCTCATCCAGAAAAAGTAAGCTTCCGATGCGAATCACTCGGTCTTCCAGCGAAGCACGGATACCTCTCCCGGGAATTGCATGAAAGTCACTTACTTCCGGGATATTCAGCTGCGCTTTCCGGGCATATTCTATAACCGCCTTCCACAATGGGTGCTCTGAGTGCATCTCTGCACCGGCCAATCGCAGTAGCTCAATCTCTTCCCAGCCATTTAAAGGCACCAGGTCAACCACATGCGGCCTGCCCTCTGTAAGTGTCCCCGTTTTGTCAAAAATGATCTTTTTAATATCCTTAATAACCTGAAAGGCCTCTCCGGAGCGCATAAGGATTCCCCTTCCGGCAGCATCATCACCGCCCCTGATCATGGCCAGAGGAGTTGCCATGCCCATGGCACGGGATAACCCATAACGAAAACACCAAGGGTGGCAAAAATCGCTCTAACAGCATAAATCTCTCCCTTTATAAGCAAGGTACCAACTGGTAAGACAAAAAGCGCCACAACTTAGAAAGTTACTATACCGGTTACATAGTATTTCAAAACAATATCCACTAAAAGCAGAATGCCTGGTTTCATGGCGCGGGCATCCTCGATTTGTCGGGCTACCTGGTGCAGAAAGCTTTCTTCGCCCACCCGGGTGACCTTGATTATTAGATACCCGGACTTGTTTATTGAACCGCCTATAACCTCATCCCCTGAACTTTTTTCTGCCGGGATAGAGTCACCTGTAACCATACTCTCGTCCACCCATGATGACCCCTCTTCGATCATTCCATCTACAGGAATGTTTTCGCCCGATTATCGCCGCCAGAATGGGATAATTTGAGCAATATCCCTATTTCCGGTTTATTACCACTATCTTCTTTAAAATATCGCTCCATAAGTCTTTAACCGAAATATCGGTAAATCCGGCTTTTCTAAGGTTGAGGGCAGTCCGCCTGTTTATATTTGCCCCGTAAAGATGTACAGGTATGGGATTAAGCATATCCATCAAAGGGCCGATATAGGGTTTTTCGCTTCTCACATGTTCGAGCATAAGCACTTTGCCTCCTTCTTTGCATACACGGCGTATCTCCTTAAGTCCCTGCACCGGATCTGGAACTGAGCAGAATACGCACGAGGTAACAACGGTATCGAAACTGTTCTCCGGGAATTTTAACTTCTGGGCATCCATTAAAAGTACTCTGGCATTGGTAACACCGAGCTCTGTAATTCGTCCTCTGGCCAGGTTGACCATTTTGGGGCTAAAGTCTATTCCGGTTAGAGAGGCAACCTGAGGATAATGGGGCAGGTTTTTCCATGTACCTACACCAATTTCAAGAACTTCTCCCGCAGTATCCCGCAGAAGCTCCTTACGCCAATGGGCCATCCTGTGTTCCATGGGATTCTCGAAAAAATCGTATAACGAAGCGATACGGTTATAACGTCTGCGTATTGTCTCCGTAATGTCTTTCATAGGATCTTTTGTAAATACTTATTGACCTGGAAAATATTTTTATAATAACGCAGCCGCAACGAGTGAGGGGGAGACCCCTTTGCCTCAAGCCATAGGTTCTTAAGCTTCACATGCCGCTTCAGGCGAAGGGTCTCCCCCCGAAGAACTTATTTCCTTAAATCTTCAAGCATCTTTAAGTATTCCTCACGGTTGATTTCACCCCCGGCGTACCTGCGTTTAAGTATATCCTCGGGCGATTCATAGGGAATCCGGTTATAAAGAGTATCAGGATTTCCCATCATCCCCGGACCCATCATACCATAACCTTGTTCGTAGTTGTATCCTCCACTCAAGTATCGGTATCCCATCCACCGGTGTGCTGTAGCCAGGCTCTCAGAGCCTTCTCCACCCATCGTGTTCTCCATCCATTCGTGTTGCTCCGGATCGGGATGGGCTTCGCTCATAACCGCCTCTCCCAGCTCTTCCAGTAAAAATGGGGGCACCCTGTCCGGGTTGATTGCATCATCCAGACTGAGACCAAGCTCCCGGCGGATCTCTAAAAGAACTTCCTCAACCGAGGTGGAATGTTTATCACTATCTGCAAATATTCCAAAATTGATGATAAGCACAAAAGCCGAGAAAATAAGAAATGCATTATATTTCATTTCAATTTACCTCCATAAATTATCTTAAATAACCCAACCGGGGCAGGGTATAACACTTTTCAAATGTAATTCCTCTCCTCCCAATAAGTCAATAGTTAATTTACAGAAATTACCACAATCATCGAAGGCAGAGCCCTGATTGGGTTGACTCGCCACCGCCTGTTTCCGCCCCTTATGAATTCCCCACAGGGAATAACCCAGACACGACATCTATCCTCACACATAGCGTTTCATAGTGGTTTCTCTCAAATCCCCTGAAAGCGAAGCCAGAAGGTAAGAAGCTCGGGGATATTTATTATTCCCAGGAATGAGAGAATCGAAACTGTAAGAGAGAGGAGTATAAAGGCTAACCGTACAGGGTGCAACTTAACGGCTGTACGGGTTGCGTCGCTTTGTTGTTGGTTTAGAGTACTACTGCGGCTTAAGAGTTTAACTCTGAAATAAGGTAAGGAGAGAGCGATCGCAAGAAAGATGAAAAATAATCCGGAAAGAATCTTAGCCGGAACGGGGTTATTCCGATACCATTTCTCGACTATATCTGCGGCTGTAAAGAGTACGGCGTTAAACCTGATTAAGCTTCCCGAGAAAATGAGGACTCCTATAATAACCAGAAATATACCGCTTATGATTCTTATTGTGGGAAGATAGGGCTTAACCCTTTCCATGTACTGTTTAAAGGCGGAGAAGGATAGGCCTGCAAGAATAAAGGGTATCCCCAGACTCAAAGAAAATATGGATAGAAGAAGGGTTCCGTAAAGCACTTTCCCCGACGACCCGGCTAAGAACAGGATAGATGCAAGAATCGGCCCGATGCAGGGCGTCCACCCTGCACCGAATGCCATGCCAAGCAAAAATGATCCGATAAAACCTGCTGGTTTTTTTTGAAATTGGAGTCTTCTTTCCCTGTTCAGGATTTTCCAGAAATCGAATATAAAGTGTAAACCAAATAGTATAACTATAACTCCCGCTCCCATATTGATTATACGGGAGATCCCACTCAAAGCCAGACCTATACTGCTGAAAACTGTTCCCAGAAGAATAAAAATAGCGGAGAATCCGAGTACAAAGAATAGAGTTTTTAATAATATTCCCCATCTGGAGACTCTTTTCTCTACAAGCTCGGTATAGGAGACTCCTCCGATAAATGAAAGGTAAGATGGAATTATAGGAAGCACACAGGGAGAGAGAAAGGAGATAACCCCTGCAAAGAATGCAATGGGAATATTTAAGTCACCCTCAGCCACGAGCTTACCTCTCTTTCTTAAGGATTTCTTTAAAAACTGCCAGCACTTCCTTTGTATCCCATTCTCTTGTACCTATCATCCGGCCGAAGATAAAATTCCTCCTGTCGATAAGATAGGTCGTAGGGATGTTCTGTATCCCGTACCTGGCTCCAACACTCCCCTTTATATCCAATAAAACGGGAAAGTTCAACTTGTACTCATCCACAAAGGTCTTGCACCTTTTCCCTTTCCTCCATGAGATCGACAGCCACGATTTCAAACCCATCGTTTTTAAGCTCATCGTAGGCTCTCTGCATGGAGGGCATCTCGTAGCGGCATGGACCGCACCAGGTTGCCCAGAAGTTAAGGAAAACGACCTTGCCACGGTAAGATTTAAGACTTCATTTATTTCCCTTAAGATCTTCCAGCTCAAACTCCGGTGCCTCTATTCTTTTTCTTGCAGCCGATATGCCGATGCTCATGAGCTTCTGGTCGACAGTTTCACCGGCTGTGAATTGTAA
>QNBH01000272.1 GCA_003645645.1 Spirochaetota bacterium
AGGGGGAATTTGGCTTGAGACAAGTTTTTTACCTATTGATCAATCTTTCATAATCAGTGTGGTTTCCGATCCAAAACCAGAGAACGTTTTCTTTATATTCAACGGCTAAAGCTCGATAGCTCCTGCCGATACGGGCCGCCCAATAGGAGCCTACTTTTTTGAAATGTAATGAAGGATGGGAAGGATTCTGTTTTAGTAATTGAAAGTTTTTATCCGCTGTTTCTTTAATTACCGGAGGGAGATTGTTATAAGCTTTCCAAAATCGAGGGGTTGTAAGATGTCTCACAGTTCAGAGCATTTACCCTCTTCATATTCTTGTATCGCTTCCCTGGCAAAGGCATCAAGTTTTCCGGCTTTAACATCTTTCTCAAACTGTTTGTCCCACCGTTGGGTTTCATATTTATCAAACCAGTCCCGGAACTCTTTGTATTCTTCAGGGGAGAGATTGGTAATTGCTCTTTGCAGTTCTTTTACATTGGCCATAGAAACAAGATAGTATAAAAGGTGCTTTCAGACAAGAGAAAAGCCCAGAAATACGTCCATGTATTACTGGGCAAGGGTCATACAATGAGAAAAAGCCCGCTGCCAGGACGGCAAGGGCTTCGCAGAAATTGTTAAGTGCAATCGCTCCCATAATGGTGTCTTTTAAATAAAGGGAAAAGGTTGCCTGCATTGCCTCAGAATGATAATAGGCCAGGTAATACCCCTCTTTTACTTTTCTTATCCTTACTGTTAACTCCCCTTTTCCACTCTTCATCGCAGGTATCTCCTTCCCCATAAGGATGGGGTACTACCCAAAAGCCATCTACAACGTTAAACAGGTTTGCAGGGAGTAACAGGTAATGGATAGAGTCTTTCGGTGGCATAGAGGAGACTACAAACACAGGCTTTATATGGTAAAGTGCCGTTCTAAAAGCCAGGGCAGAGCCTTTCCCCCACCTTCCGGTTACAGGGTCTTCGGGAAACAGAAGCACCATGCAGAAGCGTTTAACCATCCACACTGTTCTACGGTGCAAAGCTGCTTTTGGCGGGAGATTCTCCGGTACCACTTTTGTGGCCAGCAATCCATTAGAGAAAGAATACTCTGCCCGCCGGTTAAAGGCACATGCTACCAGGGAGCGGTATTTACAGGGGTTGGTGGAAATAGCTTTACGGAAACACTTATCCACCCCTTTGGCATCTCCAACAAAGAAGGAAAATCCATGCCTGCTGAAAGCGTTAAGCAAAGCGGTACAGGCTTTATCCGGTACCTGCCGGTTGCGGGAACCTGCCAGTACTACTGTCCGTCTGGGTACGGATAAGCGGAACAGCTCCTCCGCCACTCTTAAATGCTTGTTGCCTGCTGATACAGGAACTGAAAAGGTAACCATCTGTTACACCTCCATCGTTTGATTTCAAGGAGGCGCTGGTGCAATATTCTTGTTCCTGTGTTAAGCGTTTTCTTCTACATTTTTTCTTTTATTTAAATATTTAATAGTCATGATGAAATTAACTTATTATCTAAAATCCCTGGAAAAGTTAGTAATGAGGGACTTATCTTTCAATTAACTCATTGAAATACAAAAGATTATTGTGTTGCCCCAGGTAAATCTCGGAGTTGTCTACGCGCGTCCGCTCGAACTTCCGTTGTTCTACTCATTGTATCCTGGAAGTATCCATGATGTGACGACTCTTACAAATGTTATCACCGAACTCGAAATCCTTACGCTTTCGGATACACTGTTCGTTCTTGATAAGGGTTTCTATAGTAGAACAAATCTCTCGAAGATGCGGGATATTGATCATATAATTCCTTTACAGGTAAACACAAAGCTGGAGCATGAGGTGGTAGGGAAATATCAAAGTGAAATCCGCACTTCCGAATACGCGATCTCCTGTAATACGAATATGCTCTATTGTGCAGCCGATTCGGTGACAATCGGTGAGATGGACTATCAGGCCTACGTCTATTTAGATGAGAGGAGACAGGCCGAAGAGAAAGAAGCGTTTCTTAAAACCATTATGTAGTGTGAGCGGTTTGTCGGTGAAAAAGGTTGCCGGAGCAAAAAGGAGTTTAATGAGTTTTTTAAAGAAAAAAAACCTGCCTTTCTTCCTTACTTCGGATTGCATAAGAGGGGCAACCGCTACGTACTGTGGCGGGATACCGCAGAGATAAATAAGACGCTTTCTCGGATGGGGATGTTCGTTATCATCACCAACGTTGATATATCCGGAGAAGAAGCACTTCGATTGTATCGTGATAAGGAAGGGGTAAAGAAATGCTTCGACTCGTTAAAGAATAATCTTGCTTTGAAACGGTTGCGGGTTCATTCCCAGGAAGTGCTTGAAGGAGTTTTATCCCTCGAGTTTATTGCGCTCATCCTGTATGAATACATGCGGAAAGTGCTGCGAGAAACCGGTTTGCATACATCGCTGTGTGTACCGGAAGCGCTATTCGAATTACGGAAGATAAAGAAAATCCGGTTCGGGAGAAAAAAGAGGATGATTACCGAGATTTCGCGAAATCAACGTCGGATTCTCCAAGCCTTCGATATTCACATCGATTAACACAAAACCTCGTTACTAACTTTTTCAAGGATTTTAGGTGCGCCTTAGAAACCCACCGGTTCTGGAGGTGGTAATGTCCTGACGGCTGTGCCGAAAGATAGGATATGGTAATATGGAGATATGGCGAAATGGAAGAAGTCGGCTCATGTGGTATACCAATGCAGCTATCACATCGTATAGTGTCCAGAATACAGATTCCGAATATTGAAGGTTGGGTGGCAAAGTTTGTCGAAGAAACGATAAGATTACTCTGCGAGTGGAAATCGGTAGATATTTTGGAACTGAATGTGCGTGAGAATCACATACGCGCAGTGGTGAGTTTTCCACCAAAGTTATCGATATCCGAGCTGATGGGGCTTCTGAGAGGCAAAACGGCAATAAAGTTGTTCAAGAGCTATACCGTACTCAAGAAGAAGCCGTACCGGGGGAATCATTTCTTAAGCTGCTGTTATTGTGTCAGCACGATAGGGCTGGATGAAAATAAGATAAGGCGGTATGTAAAATACAAGGAAGAGAAGGAGCGGCTCGAAGAAAGCGGGCGCAAAGAGTTTGGCCTCTTTTAGAGGTCCATGCAAAGCCACCTGCTATGCAGGCAGATTCTTTACTCCTTTTGATTTCTGTCCAAAACTGGGTGACTTCATCCCTTTCCTTACTTATACAAGGCAAGATGCCTTTGCCCAGCGGGTTCCAGAAGTAACTTTTCTCGAACTCGGAAGCATAAGAATGGAAAAGAGAACATTTTTCTTCAGTGATCAATGGCATGGACAATTACCTATATGGGCATTACGTATAATTACTGAGCATACTGCAAATATGAAGTATAGCTCCCTAAAAAACTTTCAGATCAGCAATATAGAAGGTAAAATAAGGGGTGTTATCCGGAAGAAATGCAGTATACTTACCTGCATTGTTTTAAAATCGCAGAATATTTTATGACAATTACTGTAAATTTGTAAGTATATTCCCTGTTTTTGCCCCGTCCCCACCAGCAGGGTACATCCGTGTACCCCGCCTCTCCCTCTGCCTGGACAGGACGTCCAGGCAGAGAATTTTTCGAGTCGTCTTTAAAATTCTTTGCTTTGCGTAATCGGCAAAATACATCCTTGGGAGGAGCTATTTTAAAAACCACTTCGGCCTCGATCTATAAGCACCGATAAGAGAAACAGAGAAACCATCCTAAACTCTCCGAAGGTGGCTCTTCGTAGTAATGGCATTTTTATTATATATAGAGAATCTAAAGCGGAATTATCTTTAAAATTTATTCTTATTGATAATAATTTTCGATGAGACAGCCTCATGCTTTATATATTCCTCGGTTAATTGTTGTAATAAATGCATTTTCGCCATAAAGCACATTTTCCACCCTAAAAAATTCGCCATAGTGCAGGTTTTCAAGAATGAGAAATTCTCTCCTTTCGCCCCTTTTCAAGCTAAAAGTGAATCTTTTCCTTATACCCTATTTTTCCAAGAATCCGGCTTTCTGCGCAAATGCATTACCGCCACTATTAAAAACTCACCTTCTCGAATCTGATATAATACACCGTAGGGGAATCTTTTGGTTCTACAACGCCGGACTTTATCTGATAATTTCTGCCATGCTTCCGGATATTGCCCGATTCTTTCAATAGTTGCTCTTACTTCTGCTGCAAACTCAAACCCTAATCCCTCGCTTTGCCCGTTAAAATATTCAATGGCTTCTTTTAACTAAATCTCTGCAATCGAAAGAAACCGTACCTGCATAAAATCTTTAAAGCTTCTCTATGTCGCTATAAACATCAGAGAGAGATTTAGCTTTAAGTTTCCCTTCCTCGTATGCAGAAATCCGATCCTCAGCTTCTTCTACCCATAACCTGTCAATTTCTTCACGTTCGGGAAACTCAAAATTGCTCAATACTTCTTCCACTAATTGCGCTCTATCCGTGGGGGATAACTTTAACACTTCTTTTAGAACCTCTTGTAACCTCTCGTTCATACAAGCCACCTCTCTTTGTCCACCAATTATACGATTTTAATCTTAGATTGTCATCAGGAAAGAACCCCCCGCTGGAAGGTACATCCCTGTCCCTTCCTCCCACTCCTGGATGGCATGGACGCCATGCAGGAAAAAGAAAAGAGAAGTAGTTAGGCAGAAAACGTATGTACCTTGTTAAGCACATCCTGTACC
>QNBH01000273.1 GCA_003645645.1 Spirochaetota bacterium
ATCCCCGTTACCGCCCGAAAGAGCTTCGGATTGTAAGGAATACAGTCTGTAGTAAAGTCCTCTCTTTTTCATTAAAGTTTGATGAGTGCCTTCCTCTACGATTATGCCCTTGTCCATGACGATTATCCTGTCGGCACTCTTTATGGTATCAAATTACATTCCCAGATTGATATCCCAATCAGGCACACTCACCTATTATATTGACCAGAACAATAATTTTTCATATCATTTATTTTACATGTACACTTGTAGCAAAGATTACCTTTATCCGGTAAACAACCACCGGCAAAGCCTAAGGCTTTGCAAGCCCTGCAAGGGCTAAGTAATTTCCGCTTTGAGGAAATTACTTAGGTGGTTGTATGCTCCGAAAGAAGGTAGACGGGCTTAAGCCCGTCTCTCCACCGGGCTTTCGACCGGTGGACCACCACATATCAGAGTGTGTGAAAACTCCGGCGGAACGCTGGTGTAGATGGCCGGAGTGCAACGCATTGGTCGAAAGTCAGCACAGGTTGGCGGCCTTCTTTCGTAGTAAAATATAAAAGAAAATGCTAGCAATACAACCCGCAGAACATTTATCATCCTGCATCTCTGTACCCGGTTCAAAAAGTTACACTCACCGCATACTGATTGCCACAGCACTATCAGACGGGACCTGTAAAATTGAGAATGCCTTAACAAGTGATGATACCGAACTTACTATTGAGTCTTTACGGCTGATGGGTGTTAATATTAAAATCGATTCCGATAAAATAATTGTAAACGGTACCAGAGGAAGGTTGACCGGCTCCGATAAACTATATCTTGGAAACTCCGGTACAGGGATGAGATTTTTCACGGCACTGGCGGCCATGGCAGAGGGAAGGAGTGTGCTTACCGGAAACGCCCGTATGACGGAACGGCCAATTTCAAATCTAATAGATGGATTAAAACAATTAGGAGTTAAAATCCGATCTCTTAAGAAAAGGGGATATCCTCCTGTCGAGGTAATAGGTAGATCTATAGAGGGCGGGCATATATCCCTGAACTGCGATATCAGCAGTCAATATCTTTCGGCAATTCTTCTCATCGCTCCTTATACAAAAAAAGGGGTATATATTGATATTACAGGGGAACCGGTGTCAAAACCCTACATTGATATGACTGTCGATGTAATGGAAAAGCTTGGAGTTACAGTATCTCGTAAAGGATACTCGGAGTTTTACATACCCGGAGGACAGATCTATAGCCCGGGAGACTATTTTGTAGAACCCGATGCATCAAATGCCTCGTATTTTTGGGCAGCCGCTGCGATTACAGGAGGGAGGGTGACGGTAGAAAAATTGACCGAGAATTCCGGGCAGGGTGATATGCATATATTGAAATGCTTTGAAGAGATGGGATGCCACATCGAACGTGGAAAAGATGGAACCACTGTCATAGGGGAATCATTACATGGAATCGATGTAGATATGGGTGATATGCCTGACATGGTTCCTACTATTGCCGTGGTTGCAGCCTTTGCTGATGGTGTGACTGTCATTCGTAATATAGAACATTTAAAAGTAAAGGAAAGTGATCGAATTACTGCTGTTAGAACTGAGCTTAAAAAAATGGGTATCAATACCCGGTACTCGGATGGTGTTTTAGAAATCTTCGGCGGATCGCCTCATGGTGCCGAGATAGATACTTATAATGATCATCGTATAGCCATGAGTTTCAGTGTAGCCGGGTTGAAAGTGCCTGGATTGTTTATAAAAAATGAGAAATGCGTTTCAAAATCTTTTCCCAACTATTGGGATTTGTTTCGTTCACTCTACACAGGATTTTGAAAAATGCCGGAAAAAGATAACATAATAATGACAGGTTTTATGGGTACCGGTAAAACAACGGTAGGCAGGTTGCTTGCCCGGGAGCTTGGATATGATTTTGTCGATACCGACGAGTTGATTATGTCGCGATTTGGTAAAAGTATTTCTCAAATCTTTCGAGAAAAGGGAGAAGCCGAGTTCAGACGTATCGAGGCGGAAGTTGCAAAGGAATTAGCCCAAAAGAGAGGGCTTGTTATCTCCACCGGAGGGCGTATGATGCTGGATCCTGCAAACGCCGAAGCACTGGAGAGAAGCGG
Source organism: Spirochaetota bacterium (assembly GCA_003645645.1). Lineage (GTDB taxonomy): Bacteria > Spirochaetota > Spirochaetia > SPDA01 > B32-G16 > B32-G16. The sequence goes on from QNBH01000273.1 coordinate 2,105, forward strand.
ACGTGTGTTTTGTCTGATTGCAACCCCTGAAGAAATCGTCGAACGTGTAACTTCCGATGATAAAGTTGAAAGACCTTTACTACAGGTTGATAATCCTATCGAACGGATCGTTGAGCTCCTTCAAGAAAGAAAAGAGGGGTATAATCGATTTGCACAATTGGTAACCTCTGATAAATCTCCTGAGGAAGTTACAAAAAACCTGACCGGCATAATTCGTTCAAATCTAGATATTCGTTTCCCCATTGCGGTGGAGAATATGCGCTATGAGTTTATGGTTGGCGGAGGTCTGCTCCCATATACAACACAATTGGCAGGTATTGAAGGTACTGTGGCCTTAATTACAGATGAAAACGTAGCCCCCCTTTATAAAAACAGTTGCGGGCATGTTGATATTGTAATTGAAGTGCCCTCCGGCCAGCAAAACAAGACACTCTCTACTGTCCAATCGGTATGTGAAGAGCTGGTAGAAAAGGGATTCGATCGCACTGGTACTATAATAGCACTCGGTGGTTCGGTTATCTCTGGAATTGCCGGTTTTGTTGCAGGAATTTATATGAGGGGAGTTGATCTGGTACAATGTCCTACAAGCCTGCTGGCCATGATCGATACCAGCATAGGAGGGAAAGCCGGCATAAATCTTCCACAGGGGAGAAATCTTATAGGTGTTTTCAAACAGCCAAAAGCAGTTATAGCCGATGTGGCCACTCTGCAGAGTCTTCCTCCTCGTGAGTTCATATCTGGTATGGCGGAGGTTATTAAGCATGCTCTTGTTTCCGATAATTTGGATTTACTTGGAAAGATAGAGAGTGGACGCTGGAAATTGGAAAAGGGGGAGCTTTTGCCTCCGCTTTCAACTCTTCAAGCCCTTGTTGCGCAGGCAATACAGGTGAAAATAAACATAATCCAGGAAGATCCTTATGAAAAGGGACACCGGACGGTTTTGAATTTAGGTCATACCTTTGCGTATGCAATTGAACATGCAAGCAAACATGCAGTTACTCATGGTGAAGCTGTAGCAATTGGTATTGTGGCTGCAACGCGTCTATCGAAGCGATTGGGCTATTGTCCTGCGATGGTGCTGGAGCGGGTCGAATCCCTGCTAAGATACAACGGGCTTCCTACGCGTGTTCCGGGCGGGGTAACTTCACAGCAGTTACGTAATGCCTTGAATAAGGACAAGAAAAGGCGTAAGGGACAGTTACATTTTGTATTGATGCGAGACATCGGGGATGTATTTGTAACGAATGATGTAAGCGAAGAAGCTTTACAAGCTACATTGGAAGAAATTACTTCCCAGTGCAAATAGCCTTAAACCAAATAAAAAATTTTGTTAAAATAACGCAACCTGGCGTAGTAATAGCATAAACCCGTTAAGGATATTTTTTGCAACAAAAAGCTCTGTCTTGCGTATATTATAAAAGCTGGAACTATATACAGAAGGATGCATCTGGTTGAGTGAGCGGGAAATTGCCTATCGTGATGCTCAGGATACACTGGCGGTTAAAGAGACCATCCGGGGGAACAGAAATGCCTTCACCTCGATTGTAGAGCACTACACACCCCTTATCTACTCTCTTGCTTTCAGAATGCTTGGGAGAAAAGAGGATGCCGAGGAAGAGACACAGGAGATATTCTTAAAAGTCTTTAAATCTCTTAAGAAGTTCAATCAAAAGAAGAGGTTTTACCCCTGGCTTTACACCATAGCAGTAAATCATATTCGTTCCTGTTTGAGAAAGCGTAAGCATCTTAAGAAAAATATCTCTTACGATGACGAAATTGCTGCCCCAGGTGCATTTTCTAACTCTGAAGATCCCAATAAGCTCATGATCAGAAGGGAAGCAGAGAAAACGGCGGGTGAGGCAATAAAGAGGCTTAAACCGGAATACAGGGAAGTCTTTGTTTTACGTCAAATTGAGGGGCTGTCCGTTAGCGAGGCAGCTGAAATTTTGGGAATACCGGAGGGAACAGTAAAATCCCATCTGTACAGAGCTCGCAATCAGCTAAAGGACTATCTAACAAAAAGAGGCTGGCGGTGAAAACTGAAGCAAGGGTCGGTTTATTTTTCGAAAGAAATATCACCCTGGAAACAACAAAGCTGGAACCAAAAATAAACAAAATGCGTATAATTTAATATAATAAGGGGTCTTAAGAATGAATTGCCATCAGTGGAGAGAAGAGTTTCGAACATGGCTTGAAAAGAGCATCCATCAGGAGGAGGAAAATCTTCAGATTCCCAGGGCTCTTGCGGATCATGCCGAGTTGTGCCCCGCTTGCGCATCCAGATTGAGGGCTGCAGAGCTCCTGATAAGAGGTGATGATCTTAAAGTGTATCCCCCGCCTGACCTGACAGGTAAAATATATCGTAAGATCGGGTTAAGAGAAAAGGGGAAACAGGTATTCCGTTATTTCAAGCATGCAATAGCTGCGCTCCTCCTGATTGCAATTACCTCCTTTCTCACTTTAAGGTTTACAGATGCATCACGGGATGAGTATATGGTTGTTCATCTTAAGCTGGAGGCTCCTGAAGCAACCACGGTTACTGTGGTGGGAGATTGGAACGGGTGGGATCCTTCTGCAAACGAAATGGAAGAT
>QNBH01000274.1 GCA_003645645.1 Spirochaetota bacterium
AGAGCTATTTTCGTGTAATTTTTTATTTGTTGGGCTATGCACTTGGCTTTTATACTCCCAATATCTTGTGGTTATAGTGATTAATAAAAAATTATCTAGACACTATATGTAGTGGCTGTGTGAGTCAAGTGCATAGCCCAATTTATTTTTTCAAGGGAGTCCATTTCTCTCCGGATTTATGGTTTTCTATTACCGTTTCTATAAAGGCCATCCCGGATACACCTTCATTCACACCCGGAAAATCGAGGTATTCCACTTTAGGCTTTACTCCCTCGATTCTGCACTTTAAGGTAAGGGCGAAGTTGCGGTAAATATCGGCAAACGCTTCGATAAATCCCTCGGGATGCCCGGAAGGCAGTCTTGTGTTAAGCAGAGATATTCCGGATAGGGAACAGCTTTTCGATGCAGTGTGTAAAATCTGGTTTGGTTTGTCAACCCGGGCTGCCATGAGGGTATCCGGTTTTTCCTGGCACCGTTCCAGGAAGCTCTTTCTCATTTTTAAGCATCTCTCTGAAGTCTCCGTATACCCTATCAGGAGGAAGCAAAAGTGCTCGACCTGATTCTCTGGATTTTTAAGGGTCTGCAGAGAAAGCACCGCATACCAGTTCTATATGGCCATCCATGGCTGCTGCGATTCGGTGGACTGCACCGATAAAAGCCCCTTTTCAGCCCCCTACCATTCCCATTCGAAGCTTTCGTTCCATTTGTCTGCCTCTACTGTAAATTATATTTTTTTACCTTGACTGTACATCATAAAAGCCTGTATGATAACGTCCGTCATTTTTATCGAAAAAATCGACGGAAAAAGAAATATTCATATATACGTAATGTTTCGAGTTAAAAAATATTTAGAGTCGTCTTATTCAAATACTTAAGTAAAAGAAGGGGTACCCATGTTTGAACTAAAGAGAGGGAAAGATATTCTGGTTGAAACGGGCGGAATCAGGAGCAGGGAAGAGGCGCAGAAGTTGTTTGAAAACGCTTTGGATAGGGAGAATCGTTCGAAACTTCGTCATGTTAAGAACGAAGAAGCTCTTCTTAAGATTGCCAACTCAATAGCAATGTGTAAGCCGGATACGGTATTTATCAACACCGGCTCAGATGAAGATAAACAGAAGGTTCGACAGATGAGTCTGGAAAGAGGAGAAGAAGAACCCCTGGCTTTAAAAGATCACACAATTCATTTCGATTTACCCCAGGAGCAGGCCAGGATTATAGATCGCACTTTTTATATCATAAATCCGGAAGAGGAGACCAGCGTTCTGGCCAAAACCATCCTGCGCTCGGAAGCGCTGGAATATATAGAGAAACATATGGGCGGCATAATGAGAGGTATGCCCATGCTGGTAGGATTCTTCAGTCGTGGTCCTGTAGGAGCAAAAGCATCCATTCCGGCAATTCAAATTACCAGTTCTGCCTATGTTATGCACAGTGCAAATATTCTTTACCGGAATGTGTACGAGAAGTTTGACGGTGAAGTGGAACGAACGGGATATTTTTTTACCAATCTCCACAGCCAGGGTCTCAACAGGCCCGAAGATCTCCCCAATGCAAGGGTTTTTATGGACAGAAGCTGGCTTACCACTTTCAGCATGTTCTGTACGTACGCTGGTAATACACTGCTCTTAAAGAAGGGGAATCACCGTTTCGCTGTTGACCTTGCCACTTACTACAAAAGGGAGGAAGAGCTTTCAGAGCACATGTTTATAACCGGCCTTACAGGTCCCGGTGGAAGAAAGACCTTTTTTGCTGGAGCCGCTCCCAGCGGCTGTGGTAAGACCACAACCGCCATGGTGGGGACAGACTTTATAGGAGATGATCTTGCCCAGTTGTGGATAGGGGGGGACGGAACCCTCAGGGGTATAAATCCGGAGAAAGGAATATTCGGAATAATAAAGGATGTAAGCAGGGAAAGCGACCCCTATCTTATGAAGTGCCTGAGGGAAGAAGGTACGGAAGTTATCTGGTCAAACGTGCTAATAGATGAAAATAGAGTACCCCACTGGGTGGGAAACGGAGAAGAGCATCCAGAAAGAGGTATAAACTTCCAGGGCGAGTGGTGGGAAGGAAAGAAATACAAGGATGGTAAAGAGATTCCCATCTCCCATCCAAATGCTAGAGTAACCCTTACCAACGACCCTATAGAAAATTATAATGTAGAGATGGCCGAAGATCCCCGGGGTGTACCAATTAAGGTAATCACCTACAGCGGAAGGGACAGCAATACCATGCCGCCGGTATGGGTTGCTAAAAATCCCGAACACGGAGTAGTGTTGGGAGCTTCTATTGTTTCCGAAGCTACTGCCACAGAAGTTGGAGTAAAGGGTATACGCCGTCAGCCCTGGGCAAACGAGCCCTTTATTCCTGGTCCGCTTGGAGAGTACATGGATGCCCAATTCATCTTTTTCGGAAGCAGAAAGTTTTCCGAAGAGGGTCGCCCCTTAATTGCAGGCCTGAATTATTTTCTAACCCATGAAGCGCGGGGAGGTGAGGGTAAGGAGCTTTTAGGTGAAAAACGGGATGTAAAGGTGTGGCTCAGTTGGCTTGAGAGAAGAGCCCACGGCGATGTGAGTGCCATAGAAACACCCATAGGTAGTATTCCACTTTATAAGGATCTGAAAGATCTCTTTGAATCGGAGATAAACAAGAATTATCCAAAAGAATTGTACGACAAACAATTTTCTCTATACATTGACAATATAATTGCCAGGATCGATTTACAGAGAGAAGCTTATAGAAGGGAGAAGAAACTTCCGTCAAAGCTCTTCGAAGTTTACGATGAGCAGAAGAAAGAACTGCTGGCTTTAAAAGAGAAGCACGGGGCTGTCGTCTTGCCGGATATGCTTCTTAAGGATGCCGGCAGAGCATATTCAGCTTCCGGTAATCGAGGTTCCTCATCCTGAATATCATGAAAAATTATACCATCTTAATCGCCGAAGATGACGGGATAACGGCTTTCACTTTAAAACAAAAGCTTGAAAGAATTGGACATACGGTTTTATCCATTGTTGCAACCGGAGAGAAGGCGATTAAAGAAACCGAGAGGCTGTCTCCCGACCTGGTGTTCATGGATATTAAACTCGAGGATGAGATTTGTGGAATAGAAGCGGCAAGGGAGATAAGAAAACGTCTGCGTATTCCCGTGGTCTTTATTACCGCTCACTCCGAGGGAAAACTGCTAGAGAATGCAATAGAAGCGGATTCATCGGGATTTCTGTTTAAGCCTGTAGACGAGAAGGATCTCTTTGTAACCATAAAAACCGCCATGGCAAGGGCGGAAATGGAGAGAAAATCCCGGGTAAACGCAGTCTTAAGCGAGATATCACGTGAGATAATCGCCTGCAGGTCTTTAAACGATATCTCCTACCACATCCTGGAGGAGGGGAAGAAACTTACCGGCAGCAGGTTTGGCTTTGTGGGTTACCTGGATCAGAAGACAGGGAACTTCATAGCTACAACGCTTACAAGGGATGTGTGGGATATATGCAAGATGCAGGATAAGACCCATGAGTTCAAGGAGTTTAAAGACCTATGGGGATGGGTTCTTGAAAATAAGAAGTCGATTTTAACCAATAATTTAACAACCGATCCGAGATCAACGGGTGTGCCCAGAGGTCATATACCTATAGATAAGTTTCTCTTAGCCCCTGCTATGGCTGGGGATCAACTGATGGGACAGATAGCTCTGGCAAACTCCAACCGTGATTATACGGACAAAGACCTGGATGTGGTTGAGAACCTGGCTGGTCTTTATGCGCTGGCAGTTCAACAGTTTCAGTTCGAGGAGATGATCATCCGGGAGAAAGAGCGGGCGGAATATGCAGACAGGGCTAAATCGATATTTCTTGCCAACATGTCACACGAGATTCGCACACCTCTCAATTTAATCATGGGTTTTTTAGAGCTGGTACTCTCCGAAGAGAGTATATCGGCGGAAAACCGTGACTATTTAAAAACCGCCCATGAAAGCGGAAAGCTTCTTTTGACTCTGATAAACGATATTCTCGACCTCTCAAAGATCGAATCGGGGAAATTTAAGATGGAAGAGACACCTTGTTCGCTCAAAGAGGAGATTTTCGCTCCGGTTGAATCGAATTTGAAAGTCTTGCTTAAGGGGAAAAATAATGATGTAAAAGTCATACAAAAGTATCCCTCCGATATAGAAGAATACATTCTCTGTGATCCCTTCAGATTAACCCAGGTACTTAACAATTTACTGAGTAATTCAGCAAAGTTTATAGAAAAGGGATTTATCGAGTACGGCGCTCGGCTTAAAAATCGGAATACTCTTCAATTTTGGGTTAAGGACACAGGTGTGGGCATCCCGGAGGAAAAACAGAAAGAGGTCTTCGAACCTTTCACCCAGGCAGAAGCCGGTATTACCAGAAGATACGGCGGGACCGGGCTGGGGCTTGCAATAGCAAAGCGGCTTGTAGAGATAATGGGAGGGGAAAGGAACAACTGTATGTTTTACAATCCCCTACTCTCCTGTAAGAAAGTTACATAAGGAAGAGAAAAAGGAGAAATTGATGGAAGCGGGCTGCAATTCTTATGTGGCAAAACCGCTGGATAAGAAAGAGCTCATGGAAAAGATAAAGGAGTATTTGTTGGTTTTTCCCTCAATTGCACGGGCTCATACCCTTTAACTATTCC
>QNBH01000275.1 GCA_003645645.1 Spirochaetota bacterium
TCAAATCTTTCAGGTAGCAACCCTTTGTAAACGGTGGAGTTGCTTCCAATATAGGACCATTCGTAAACCAGAACTTCTCAACTTCTTGGTGAAATAGATTCCGCAGGTTTGTATCTCTTAAACCGAAAGTGCTTGTTAAATATCTAACATAACTTTCCCTGATATTTTGTGTTACTTTAATGGGATTTATTGCCATACTTATTCACCTATTGCCAACGATTTCAAAGTTTCAACATTCTCCGAATACACAGACTTTCTTCGCTTATCAAATGGAACATGTAAACGACGAATATCAGTCATGGCTACACCAGCCTCAATTATTTCCTGTCTGCTGAAGCCCTTACCTTTTCTCATTCCGCTACCACCTTTCACATACGGCCTTATATTATTTATATCTCTTTTCTTCTTCGGAAGTTTAAACAAGACGGGCTGTTTTGATTGTTTATCCTTAGGCTTTTCTTTCATCATCTCAGGGAAATGTATAATGTTAACTTGGCTTAATAATCGCTCTTTTTTTGCTTTTCGAATTTCCACCTTGAGTGTTATTTTATCGTTACTCTTCTTGATAGTATCATAGAACTGGTTTAATAAGAGGTTATACACCATGCCTTTTCGGACAAACTTTGCTTCTTGTATTCTTTGACCATCTGTTTCAAGAATAGCCAAAAGGTCATATTTTGTATCAAAATCATTTGTGCAAACTGTAAGAGAAAAATCTGTGCCTGCGATCAACTCATCTCTTTTTATTTGTAGAGGTTTATCATACCATTTTTTATTTTTTGAAGTTCTCCATTTTATTCTTGGGATAGTTATCTTGAAACTTGTTTCAGTCTCCGGTTTGCCTTTTTTCATAAGAGAAAAACGAAGCGTATCCTGCTCCGGCAACAGTTCTACTTGATAGCCATTTTCTATATGCTTACGTCCTACCTTCTCATCGAGTTTTAATTCCCAATACTGAAAATCTCTCCCCAGGAGAATTTGGACAATTTCTTGCTTATGCCCAATGTTTGTATCTGGAATTATAAGGTCTGTCGAAAACTTCAATTGGAGAAAAGGGACATAACGAAAGAACAGCGTTTCTATAGGAATTCTATCCTCTTGCACACAAATATCTGCTTTGAATTCTCCACATTCGCAAGGTAGGTCATCAGGAAGTTTTAACTCTAACGGCTCATTTCCTGTCCAATTATTAGTAATAACCTTATAACCCGCCTTCTTATTTTGGATCCAAATTACCCAACCAGATGAATTTACTGTTGGTGCTCTTATTTTGATAGAGTTTCCTGTAAAGACGGGCCTCAGCCTTTTGAAATCATCTTCAGCAACCCCTTCACCTTCGAGATAAAAACTCGCTTCACAAGGTATTTTCGTCTCTTCTTCTGTTTGCCTATTCTTAATAACGAGTTCATTTGTATTTTTTAAGTTAATACACATTATCTGGTATTTTTCCCAGATCCATCTTTCCTCAATTATATCTGGTTCAGTAGCTAAATCAAAGTCTTCTTCAAGGAGGATCCAAATATCCCTACTCGGTAAAGGATTAAAATTTCCCTGGTTATCATAAAGATAATGCATTCTACCGAGGTTTTTTCCTGTTGCAATAAATGGATATAGAATTTCATAGCTATGTTGATAAACGTAAACTCTACCTTGAAGTTCATCGGGATAAACAATCTTAAAGTTCTTTAAGGATTGTTCTAAATCTATTCTCTTTTCTTCCGCTATTGCAATTCCTTCTTTATTGTTGCTTACCCTTACAGAAATAGTTTTTTCATCTCCATTTAGCTCAAGTTTATAATGTAGTTGTTGTGGAATACTGTTTACTATGTTGGTTTCGAATTGCTGCTTTGGTATGATAAAGAAAACTTTTGCCTCATCAAGATCAATTTCCACATGTGGAGATTCTACTCTTGTATGGGATTCTTTTTCCTCTGACGCTTTAGTAGTCCTTTCAATGCTCACTCCTGTTTGTAGTTGTGGCTGTTTAGTTGGCATTGGTTTCTTTCTTTTTGCTAAGTCTATTTCAGTTGTTGGCTTAGGAATAGTTGGTCTCTTTTCTTCTCCTGATAGCTTTCTGTGTTCTTTTTTTCTTTCTTCTGTAGGTGCTTTCTTTTTATAAGGTTTTCGTCTTTTTGTTTTCCTTGTCTCCTCTGATTCTTCGGAGGGTATTTCCTGCCTTAGTGGAACTTCTGGTGTTTTTTCTTCAGGGGGCTTAGCCTCAACTGGTTCTTTTTCAGGTGGAATTTGAGGTATCTTTTTCTCAGATGGCTTAATCTCAGTGAGTTCTTCCTTGGGTGGAGCAGACTTTTCTTCTCGTTGCGGAATTTCTCCAGGTTTCTCTCCAGTTGGCTCTGGACGAATATGAAAAATCTTCTTGATCCATAAGATAAACCTACTAAATATATTGAGCATTTTTTTATTCATCTGTTTTTATGCAATAACCGCCAAGCAAAATGTCGCCTAACTACCATTATAATTCATATCTTTCGTTAATCAAGCCGAAAAATGGAACTAATGCGCAGATTAGATGCGCCTTAACCTAAAATTATCGAAATAAAGCGTAACTAAAGTTAAAGTAACTTTAAAATTCCACAAAATATTGGCTAACAATGCCCGGCCTCATTTTACATTTAAAAGAATTATATTATAATCTGCATATCGCCATGCAAATTGCCCTGGTAAATACAAACAGGATCAAGCCATTCATAGCCCCCATTGGACTGGACTACCTGGCAGAAATGCTAAATGCAAAAGGCCATGCAGTTAAAATTATCGATCTCTGCTTTGAGGATGATTGGAAGAATGCGATAAACCGGGTTTTCTCCCTGCAGAGTTTCGACCTTGTGGGATTTACCCTTAGAAATACCGATGACTGTGCCTTTTCAAGCAGGCAGTCTTTCATGGGGGAGATAGCAGAAATTGTATCGGAAGTTCGCACTCTTACAGATTCACCCCTGGTGATGGGTGGGGTGGGCTTCTCAATCATGCCGGAAGAAAGCCTCGAAATATGCAGAGCAGATTTGGGGATATGGGGTGACGGGGAGTTTTCATTTTCAGAACTGGTTGAAAGACTTGATAGGGGAGAAAAGTGGCAGGATATCCCCGGTCTGATCCGGCATGAGAACTCAATAGATATTAAACAGAGGGGTAGTTCCTTTGTACCTGATGGTAACAACAAAAAAGAAAGATACCCCACCCGGCAGAGATGGCACAGGAACGTAAGGCACAATTTCTCCCTTTCTGAGCTCCCCCTGATGAGCAGGAGCTTCATCGATAACAGGCGTTACTTCGCCGAAGGCGGACAGGGAGGGTTTGAAACCAAGCGGGGATGCAGTAAGCACTGCGTATACTGCCCTGAGCCGCAGGCAAAGGGAAAACAGGAGCGTGTAAAACCCCCGCATGCTGTTGCTTACGAGCTTGAATGCCTCCTCGATCAGGGGATAGATCATCTGCACACCTGCGACAGTGAGTTCAATATACCCTATCGGCATGCCGTTGAAGTGTGTAACGAATTGATTAACAGAAGACTGGGAGAGAAGTTAAGATGGTATGCCTACTGCGCTCCTGTTCCCTTTTCTAAAGAGCTTGCCTTGCTCATGCGAAAAGCAGGATGTGTGGGGATAAACTTCGGAGTCGACAGCGGCGATGAAGGGATGCTTGAAAGATTAAAGAGGGAGCACAGACCGGCAGACATCCTCACCACTGTTAAATATTGTCGAGATGAGGGGATAATAGTGATGCTCGACCTTCTTCTCGGTTCTCCCGGAGAAACAGAAGAAAGCCTCACTACCACTATCCGGCTCATGAAGGAGTCGAAAGCGGAAAGGATAGGAGTGAGTACCGGGGTGAGGGTTTACCCCGGAACACCTCTTTATAAATTGGTACAGTCAGGCAAATTAAGACAAGGGCTTGTGGGAAATAATGAAGACGTTAAAGACTATAATAACGGCAATATCCCCGCTAAGCCCCACTCCATATCTCCAATTAAACCACTATTCTTTTTAGAACCTGCGGTGGCAGACTCCATTTATACTATCCTCGAGAGGCTTATAGGAGGGGACAGCCGTTTTCTCTTCTTCGATCCATCAAGACCTCAGAGCAACTACAACTACAATGCCAACGACTTACTGGTGGAGGCGATCAGACAAGGGTATCGTGGAGCCTACTGGGACATTCTCCGCAGGTATAGCCCATGAGTTTCCCAATCGCGGGAGTCAACCCTTAAAGCCGGGGATGTTTCCCCTCTTCGTTCGATAAATCCGCTTTGTTTCCTGCCATACCGTATTTATCTTATAACGTTTTATCGTACTGTCATTTGTTATAAGGGGTATCCTCTCATTTGCTGTTTGAGCGATTAACATCCGGTCAAGGGTGTCGTTATTGATTGCAGGAAGGCTTAAGTAAAGGTGGACTGACTCGATTTAGAAATCAGGCCATACCAAAGAAGCATTACCTGATCTAAGATTAAACTAAATGTTAATCTCCGTCTCTCTTCAGTAAGTGGTAATAGGGAAACACTATCAATAACAAATATGCTTCCCGTAGATCACTATATCTAAACAAGCCGACTCCTGCCCGGAGTGGGATTTGAACCCACACGGCCTTACGACCACTAGACCCTGAA
>QNBH01000276.1 GCA_003645645.1 Spirochaetota bacterium
ATCGTAGCAGATATATGCTTAAGTTGTCAAGGGGAAGATACAATTTTTTTATGTTATAATACCCCAGTGCAGCATAGCCGCAACCTATGCTATTGTGCCCTCATGGCTCGTTGCTTTGTCATTATTTCGCTTAGGGGGATGCCCCATGCCTCAAGCGGCATAAGAGTCGCAGAACTCTAGAGCTTGAGGTGGGGGTCTCCTCCCCACTGGTTTAAGGCTGTGTTGTTATATAAGAATTTTTGTTAAAATTACAAGACCCAGGAACACGGCAGCCTGTATTGACATTACTGATACAAAAAAAATAAACTACCATACCCTATTAAATAAAGATTGATATAAAAAATGGCGGGATTTCTTACCGATAGCGAATACGAAAAAATGCGTAAAATTATCTACGATGAGAGCGGAATTCATTTTTGCGATTCCAACAGAACAATTCTCGAGAGCAGGTTGAAGGAGCGGCTTAAAAAGGCAAATGCAGCGAGTGTTTCGGAATATTACGATCTGCTGATTAAGGATCGGGAAGAAATGCGGGTACTCCTCGACTCTGTAACCACCAATCTGACTCGATTCTTCCGTAATACCGCCCATTTCCAGACACTTCAATACTATGTCATCCCCGATTTGGTTGAGTGGAAGGAAAAGAAGGGGGATAACCGGATAAAAATATGGAGCGCCGGCTGTTCAACAGGAGAAGAACCATATTCCATAGCCATAGTACTCAAAGAGTTTTTACCCTCATATTTTCAGGCGGACCTGTGGGCTTCAGATATAAGCCTTAAATCTCTCATGATTGCAAAGGAAGGGTTTTATCCGGAAACCAGAATAGGTGGTGTTCCTGAGAATTATCTTAAAAAGTATTTTGATAAAAAAGGCGACGGTTACCAGATAAAAGATGAAATAAAAAAGATGATTAAGTTCGACTATCATAATCTTAAATTTGACAGTGGGCTCCGCAACCTGGATGTAGTTTTCTGCAGAAACGTTATCATATATTTTGATGAAGTTGCACAAAAGGCGGTTATAAATAGATTCTGGGATGCGATGAACTCTCATTCTTATCTTTTTATCGGCCATTCCGAATCGCTTTTTGGAATGGATACCGGTTTTGAGTTCGTAAAAACCGACTGGTCTACATTATACAGAAAATTCACAGAATAACAGAGGAAAGAAGACGTGAAAAAAGAACCGATATCTGTACTAATCGTAGATGATTCGGCTTTGATGCGAAACCTGGTGGGAAAGATCATTGAGAGCACAGACGATCTGGTCGTTGCAGGAAAAGCCATGAACGGAGCTTTTGCCCTTAAGAAGCTTTCGAGGATAAATCCGGATGTAATCATCCTTGATCTGGAAATGCCGGAAATGGACGGTATAGGATTTCTAAAAGAACGAAAAGCCAGGGGGATGGATATACCGGTGGTGATTCTCTCCTCCAAGGCTAAAAAAGGGGCAAAGATTACCATGGAAGCGCTTTCTCTCGGGGCTTCTGACTTCATATTGAAACCTTCTGGAACTGGATCGGAAGAGATTAAAGAAATTGCCGGTCAGCTTATAGAGATAGTAAGAGGATACGGCTTGAAATATAAAAATAAAAAGTCTCTCAAAGTCCCACATACTATTCCTGAGACAGAGGTTATACCGGAACAAAGGCGACCCGCTCCTCCGGTTGAGAGAGAGGAGAGACGGCCTGCACCGGTTGAAATAATTGCAATAGGAATCTCTACAGGAGGCCCAAATGCCCTTCGTGAGGTTTTTTCCAGAATAGACGGAGACTTGCAGGTACCTATAGTGATTGTTCAACACATGCCCCCAGGATTTACCGGAGAGTTTGCAAAGAGTCTGGATAGAATATGTGCTCTTGAAGTTAAGGAGGCGGAAGATGGGGATGTGCTTAAACCTGGAAGGGTGCTGATTGCTCCGGGTGATTATCACATGGAAGTTGAAAAAAGAAGGCTTGCCGGGGTGGTAGTGCTTTCATCAAGGGAGCCTGTAAACGGACACAGACCATCGGTTGATGTGCTCTTTGCCTCTGTGGCAAAGCATTACGGCAACCGTACAATGGCTATAATCATGACAGGTATGGGTAAAGATGGAGCAGAGGAGATCGGTATGATACGTAAAATGGGAGGAATAACCATAGGTCAGGATGCAGAATCGTGCATTGTCTTTGGTATGCCAAAGGTGGCAATTGAGAAGGGGCATATACAGCATGTAGTGTCTTTAAAAAATATGGCTGAAGTTATAAGCAGACTTGCAAAGAACCGCAATTAAATACTTCCCGGTATCTCGGTGCATTTACAGCGAATTCTCTCTATATGGGTTGTTTTACCGGAATCATCAATATCGAGCAGTACACCCTGTAACTCCAGCTCTTTCCATGCATCACGGGAACGTTCCGGGATCTGGGTGATAAACTTTCGGATCTCTATCTCCGGATCAAGCCCTCCCACAGAATCAAGGCTCCCGGTTCTACCGGTATCGCAGATGATTCCCGTACCTCCGGGAAGTATGGTCTCGTCCGAGGTGAGAACCTTGGAATGTGTTCCCACCACTGCGGAAACTCTACCATCTGCATGGTGGAACATGGTGTATTTTTCTGCTGTGGTAGCGGCATGGAAATCAACGATGATTATGTTGGTTTCTCTTTTAATTTTTTCTACAAGCTCGGGTAAATAGGTAAAAGGGTTACTTAAATGAACCCTGGAAAATCCCGATAAACCGAGAAGACTTATCACTCCGATCTTTCTACCGTTACAGGAGAAAATTCCCCAACCCCTTCCGGGATTTCCCGGTGGATAATTGGCAGGTCTTAAAATATATGACGCCTTTTGTATGTGGAGAACCATATCTTTTTTGTAGTAGATACATTCACCGGAGGTAAGCACATCGATTCCCAATTTATGGAGATAGATTGAATGGTTCTTACCGATTCCGTATCCTCCGGTTGCTCCTTCCCCGTTGGCAATAATAAGGTCGATATTCTTCTCTTTTTTGATTTTCGGAAGCAGGCTCTTTATACAGAAAACGCCCGCTTTTCCAACTATTTCACCTGCGCAAAAAACCCTTACACTCAAAACTTTACCCTGTAACTTTAAGTTGTATTATAATCTATAAAAATAAATATTTCTTCAAGCTTCTCTTAATTCAAAATGAGCGGTTATAACCTATTTTATTACACTAAGATAGGACTTTATGCACCGGGATTTGGAGGTTTCTGGAAAATTTGTATCAAATCAACCCAATGGGTAATAGGGGCAAAATGGTAAATTTTTTTTCATTAAATAATTGTTTATAAAATAAAAAAATAGGAATATTCGTTTTTATTGCAAATTGGCATTGAAATTGCTATATTATTAGTAGAGCGTTGCTCTGTTGTACGTGCCTTTTTAAAGGGCGTACAAACTGGTCGCCTTAAAAAGGGGCCGAAAATTAAGTAGAAAGAGGTGTAGTAATGAAAGAACATCGCTATGTAGACATCGGAAGAATAATGGACGAGATCTTTGAAGCAGCAGAAAACTTTAAAGATGCATTTAAGGATGAGTTTCCCTTCGGGCCGCACTGGAGAGGGGAGCATTTCAGGTGGGGTGATAAGGCCGACTTTTATCCTGCATACTCCTATCCACCTACAAATGTCTATATGAAAGCAGACAGGAGTCTGGTATTTGAGTTTGCCCTTGCCGGATTCAGAGAGGAAAACATCAACATCGAGTTCAAGGGGGACTATATGGTGTTCTCCGCTAAAGTGGACAAAGACATGATGCCGGGAGAAGATGTTCGCTATTTTAAAAGGCGTCTTAAGCTGAAGGACATTGAGGAACAACGTTACTTTGTCCCAAATGACAAGTTTGATCAAGAGAAAGCGAAGGCAGTGTTTAAAAATGGTATCCTTAGTGTAGTAATCCCACCGCGAGAAGAGTATTCATCTCAGGAAGGTATCAAGGTAGAGATCGTAAAGGAGGATGAGAAATGATTTTCTGGCTAATCGTTGGTATTGTTATAGGCTATTTCTTCAAGAATCAGATCGATGTTCTCGTGGGTAAGGTCATACGAATGATAAAAAACAACCGACGGAACAGAGATTACTGATATCGGGAGAGCCGGACCGGGGGAGCCGCATCCCCCCGGTCTGTAATATATAGAGAGAGGAGGGCCGGCAGGTCCTCTTTTTTTTCAGTTCACTGGTTATAGGCAGTAGAGAAAGTGCCTGGTGTGTCGTTTTGTTTTAAAACTTTTAAGTTTTCATGTCACACAAGACCGGGAATATCCTTCCATATTATTGCATTAATCAGTAACAAATCTGTCCGGTTGAGGTTAAAGGCACAGAATTACATCAAATAAAATTTATCAAGTTATTTCTATCTTCTCATGATTAAACTTCTATGGACACTGCATAAAGGCGTTGTACAATATTGACAATATGAGATTCTGTTTATAGTATTAATTTTGATACAGGCCCGGATGGTGAAATTGGTAGACACGCTAGGTTCAGGGTCTAGTGGTCGTAAGGCCGTGTGGGTTCAAATCCCACTCCGGGCAGGAGTCGGCTTGTTTAGATATAGTGATCTACGGGAAGCATATTTGTTATTGATAGTGTTTCCCTATTACCA
>QNBH01000277.1 GCA_003645645.1 Spirochaetota bacterium
AAATCTTTTTGTTAAATTTTTTACCTTTAATAGAGCCATATTTTTTACCGTCCTGTTCAAGGTTATTCTATAAACTTTGCCAGTGTTGTCCCCCTGATTCGGTTTTTAATTACCCCGACTACACCTTCCGGAAACATAATGATGATAAAAATGATCACAGGTGCAAAGAGCAAAAGTTGGAAACCAGGAATAAATACCGAGAGGTAATATTTCGAAATTCCATAGATAAGCCCGCCAACTACCGGCCCGAGAAGTGTACCTGCACCTCCCAGAAGAACAATAATGATCGACTCTATTGTATAGTGAATTTCGAAAACCTCGGGGGGAAAAACATAGGGAGTTTTTAGTGCCCAGTAAGAGGCGGCTATCATTCCTGCAAAAGCACCACTCGTAATAAAAGCGATCAATTTGTAGTTTGTTACATTTATACCCATCACCTTTGCTGCATCCTCATATTCGCGAAGAGCGGTCATGGCAAACCCAATTTTACTCCTTAAGTATAGGAGTAATCAAGGCTGCAAGAATAGCCAGAATAAATACGATAAAATCAGCCCAGAAGGTGGATACAATGCTTGCCCTTTCCCTGCCCAGTATTGAGTTTAGCTGGGCGGTAAAAATAATCCCCTCTGAGCCGTTTAAAATTTTTAGCCCTTCTATGAGATATCTAAAACCCTGATTGACACCTATAGTTACAATGGCAAAGTAGGCTGCTCTCAACCTAAGCGCAACCGCACCCACTACCATAGAAAGCAACATGGGCATTATCATGGCAAGCAGGAAGCCCAATACCACTAAGAGAAACCCCGTTTCCTGTAATTGGGGAAATCTGGTTATTGCAATTGCCATACCATAGGTTCCGAGACCGAGAAATTATACATAACCGAAGTTTACATAACCTGTCATCCCCATGAAAATATTAAAAGCCTGGCCAAGTGCACAGTAAAAAATAAGAGATGCTGCCAGTTGCCAAAATCCCGGAATTCCTCTACCTATTATAAGTAAAATAAATTGTTTTAATCCTACTTCTGCTGTCAAGTATTATTTTTCACTATGCGGAAATATTACTCGATAAAACCGCTAATGTTATCTATAATTGACGGAACAAGCAGCTTATGAGGGAATAATGAAAAAACAGGTTAAACCCTTTCAAAGTTCCATATTTAAAAAACAAATAATGGCTATAACCGGAATTATCTTAATCCTGTTTTTCTGCTCCACCTTTTAGGAAATCTTACACTAATTCTCCCTTTAATTATAGAAGATGCTTCAGGAGAGTCTTTTACAGAATATGCAGGGAGCCTTCGTTCTATTCCTGATGTTCTTCTTAAACCCATCGAAGCGGTATTCTTTGTGATCTTTCTAATACACTTATCTACATGCATTGTCCTCACTATAGAAAATCGGTCCACCAGACCACGTGGAAATAAAAAATTAAGATCAAGGAGCGGCAGAACAATCGGCTCAAGAACCATGCCCCATACAGGTTTATTTATCCTCCTGTTTCTGGTTATTCATCTACTCAATTTTACCTTTTCCGGAGCAGAACCCGGAGAAGAGCTTCTGAGTCAGGTGGTAAAAACTTTTCATACACCGAGATTTCTAGTGCTTTACCCTGTACTTATAGTACTGCTCGGAATCCATATAAGCCATGGTTTTCAAAGCGCCTTTCAGACACTGGGGGTAGAAAACTCCGGGTATTCGAAGGTTATCAGAGCCGTTGGTATTGCTGTTTCAATACTGTTTACCCTGGGTTTTGCTCTGATCCCGGTTCTGGTCTATCTTTTTTATAATGCAGGGGGAAGGTAATGAGGCTGGATTCAAAAATACCCGACGGTCCTATAGAGAAAAAATGGGAAAGACATAAGTTCAATTTAAATCTGGTAAGTCCCACCAATAAAAGACGCTATACCATACTTGTGGTAGGTACCGGTCTGGCAGAAGCCTCTGCTGCGGCCAGCTTAAGTGAGCTCGGGTATAAGGTAATAGCTTTCTGTATCCAGGACAGCCCGAGAATGGGGCACAGTATCGCCGCCCAGGGTGGGATAAATGCTGCAAAGAACTATTCCAACGACGGAGACAGTGTTTGGAGATTATTCTACGATACAGTAAAGGGAGGAGATTACCGCTCGCGAGAAGCCAATGTTTACCGTCTGGCCGAATTAAGTAATAAGATTATAGATCATGCCGTGGCACAGGGGATTCCCTTCTCCAGGGAGTACAGCGGATATCTTCATAACAGGTCTTTCGGAGGGGCACTGGTGAGTCGCACTTTCTATGTAAGAGGTCAAACCGGTCAACAGCTCCTCCTGGGTGCTTATGGTCAGCCCTCAAGGGAGATAAAAAGAGGTGGGGTAGTGCTATTGACCCGAAGGGAAATGCTCGATCTGGTACTGATTGAAGGGAAAGCAAGGGGAATTATAGTAAGAAACCTTGTAAACGGAAATATCGAATCCTATACCGGTGATGCGGTAATGCTTGCTACCGGTGGCTATGGAAATGTCTACTATCTTTCCACCAATGCAAAAGCTTCAAACTGTTCTGCTATATGGAGAGCCTACAAAAAGGGTGATGCATTTGCCAATCCTGCCTTTGTACAGATTCATCCTACATGTATTCCTGTTCATGGAGAATATCAATCCAAACTTACCTTGATGAGCGAAAGTATAGGTAACGACGGGAGGGTGTGGGTTCCCAGAAATCAGGATGATAAAAGAGATCCCAATGATATACCGGAGGAAGACAGAGATTATTATCTTGAGCGAAGATATGCCCGTTTCGGAAACCTGGTACCTCTTGATGTTGCCTCTCGGGCGGCAAAACAGATCTGTGATGAAGGAAGAGGTGTCGGATCGACCGGATTGGCAGTGTATCTGGATTTCGCCGACGCCATAAACAGAGAGGGGAGGAAGACTATCGAAGAACGGTATGGGAATTTATTCGAGATGTATGAGCAAATAACCGGGGTGGATCCCTACAGGGAGCCGATGATGATCTATCCTGCTGTCCACTATACTATGGGTGGATTGTGGGTTGATTACGATTTGATGAGCTCGATTCCCGGTCTTTATATTATTGGGGAGGCTAACTTTTCCGA
Organism: Spirochaetota bacterium; assembly: GCA_003645645.1. Taxonomy (GTDB): domain Bacteria; phylum Spirochaetota; class Spirochaetia; order SPDA01; family B32-G16; genus B32-G16. Next base: position 3,095 of record QNBH01000277.1, read on the forward strand.
TCATGGGGCCAACAGGCTTGGTGCAAGCGCTCTGATGCAGGCGCTGGCTGATGGATACTTTATTCTTCCCAATACTATCGGGGATTATCTGGTAGAAATAGTGCCCGGTGCAGCAAGAATTGAGCACAGCTCATTTAAAGAAGCGGAAAAATATTCTACCCGAAGAATATCCGATCTACTTTCACTTAATGGGAAAAAAATCGTGGAAGAGTTTCACAGAGAATTGGGGAAAATCATGTGGGATAAGGTGGGAATTTCCAGAAACAAAGAAGGACTTAAAAAAGCACTCGAAGAAATACCCCTGCTGGGGGAGAGGTTCTGGAAAGAGGCAAGAGTAGTGGGTTCCGGAGATTGCCTAAACAGTATTCTGGAGAAGGCAAACAGGATGGCCGACTTCTTAAAACTCGGTGAGCTTATGGCTCTGGATGCCCTTAAAAGGGATGAATCCTGCGGATGCCATTTTCGTGAAGAACACCAGACACTGGATGGAAAGGCCAGAAGAGACGACTCCAGGTATGCTCATGTGAGTATCTGGGATTATAATGGGCCGGCAAAAACGGCATCTTTGTACAAGGAGAAAATCTCCTTTGAGTACATAAAACCTGAGCAAAGGAGCTATAAGTAATGGCAGGGAGTTTTATCAATATAACCCTTAAAGTTTGGCGTCAGAGTATTCCCGATACTCAAAAAGAGATGGGAAAAGGTAAATTCGAAACTTACAGAGCGGAAAACATCCCCACAGAAACCTCCTTTCTCGAGATGCTGGATATAGTAAACAATAATCTGGTTAAAAAAGAGAAGAACCTATAGCCTTCGATAATGACTGCAGGGAGGGAATCTGTGGAATGTGCGGAGCTATGGTTAATGGTCAGACTCATGGTCCGCAAAGGGCTACAACCCTCTGTCAGCCTTACATGCGTCATTTCAAAGATGGAGAACTTATCGTGGCAGAACCTTGGCGCTGTAGAGCATTCCCGGTTATAAAAGATCTGGTTGTAGACCGTTCTGTACTGGATTTAATAATACAGGAAGGAGGATATACTTCAGAAAGAACAGGGCAGGCTCCGGATGCCCATTCCTTTCTGGTTGAGAGAGAAAAGGCCGATATGGCCACGCATGCTTGCAGAAAAGACACGTTGTGGAGCCTGCGTGGCTGCATGTCCCAATGCTTCTGCCGTGTTATTTACCGGGGCGAAAATCAGCCAGTTTGCCCTGCTTCCGCAGGGGGAGCCGGAGAGGAAAAGGAGAGCCAGAAACATGGTGTTGAAGATGGACGAATTGGGTTTTGGGAATTGCTCAAATGAGTATGAGTGCGAAGCTGTCTGCCCGAAAGAGATAAAGAGACATAACATCGCCAGGATGATTAGGGAGTTTATAAAATATATTTTAATAGGGTAACGGGTTATACCTTCCCCGTTTCTTCAAACTTCTTTATTCGCTGGAAAGAATAATTTATCTTTTGAGCGCGGTCTGTTGTTTCCTTCAAATTTTCTTCATTTCCGGTATG
>QNBH01000278.1 GCA_003645645.1 Spirochaetota bacterium
ACAGAGCAGTTCTTGTCCGGCTGCCAAGGAGAAAAACTCCGAAAGCAGCGAGAATATCAACTTAGATACTTCTCCAAACAAGCGTTTATCGGACTTAAAGTATGGCCTTAGAATTTTGGGTATAGTAAACACAAACTGCCGGTGCGGTAGATCAAGAAGCAGATCCTCGACCAAGTATTCAGCATAGAGCAATGTATAACCGTATCTTATCTGCATATTCCTTATCGCGTTTACACCTAGCCTCGAGAGTTCGAGTTCAATGATTTCATCGAGTCTCTCCCAGCTTTTTCCTAAGAATTGCTGGACATTTCTGATTTCACCTGGTACTTTTATCATGCAATGTTGGAATCCGGAAACTGGAGTACGTTAAAATGCAGAGGTTTATTCTGAAATCAAAGATACACCGTGCGGTAGTTACCGATGCAAATCTCAACTATGAAGGAAGTCTTACGCTCGATCCGGTTTTGATGGAGCAGGCGAATCTGGCAGCTTACGAAAGGGTCTTTATATATAATATTACCAACGGACACCGGTTTGATACGTATGTCATTGAAGGAAGAAGAAGCAGTGGCGAGGTATGTGTAAATGGCGCTGCGGCGAGATTGGCTCAAAAAGGAGATATTGTAATCGTTACCTCTTTCGTGATTCTCGATGAAAATGAGGTGGGATCTTTTAGACCCGTACTTGTTTTCGTAGATGAAAATAACAGGCCGAAGGAAGGATAGTGATGTAAGTGATTCCCCGGTTTCCTCGTTGTATATACGGTGGGTGTACCCAATCAGGAGACCAGGTGTTATGGTAGGAGATGTCTCGTGGTCTACTCCAGCGAGAGGTTATAAGGATATATTGTTATTCTCTCCAATTCTCAATCTTCAAGTCTTTGATCTTCTCAAAATGCTTCACGTTGTTCGTCACAAGGATGAGATTGTGGGACAGGGCTGTTGCCGCAATCAGGATATCCATATCTTGGATGATGTTTCCTTTTCTTTCCAAATTACTCTTTATCTCACCGAAGACATCCATGATAGATCTATCGATGTCTAAGACTGGAAACAGCTCTGCAATTCTGTACACAACAGCCAGGTTCTTTTCGATATGCTTCGATTTTTTTGCGCCGTAGACAAGTTCGCCATATATAATTACAGAAATCGATTTGGGAATATTCTGATTCTCTCTGAATTTCTGCTTCACATTTTCATCATTCTTCAGGCTATAGATGATAATATCGGTATCAATCAAATAGGCCATGTTTTTCCGAAAAACGTTTGTTTGTAGATCGGCGTTTTCTTATTTCCGCGATAATCTCTTCCGCGGATCTATCGTCCTCCCAGCTCCCGGCAAGTCTCAGGAATTCTTCCGTACTATTCTTCCTTTTTACTATTTGCGGATCCGACAAATACATTTCGATGATATGGATGACTTCTTGGCTGATTGATCGTTTATTTTGCTGCGAGATCCTTTTCAGGGTTTCATATATTCGGTCATCTATGTCTCTAACTTGCAAAATCGCCACATATTCCTCCTTAACAGTAAGGATACGTACCCATGCATGCTTTGTCAAGCATAATTCATGAATCGATACAACAATTTAACATTATGGCAGAAAACCGGGCGGCAGATTGAGAGAACGGCTACCCGCAGAAACGGTTAATAGAAGAGGAACTTCTTGCAGTCGAAAATTACCGAGACCCTGTCTCCCTCTGTAAACTCCTTTTCTTTAAGCTGAACTCGTATAGGGACATCACCCGCTCGAATAAGGTAATCCACAATGTTACCGAAATAGGTAACCCGGGTTACAGTGCCTACAAGATTTTTTCTGGAATATTCTTGCAGATCTATATCTTCCGGACGCACTGATAATAGGACATCATCGCCCAACTCTTCGGGTACGGGATACTCTATTTCTACGTTTCCCGCTCCCCGGATGAAAAGCGATCTCCTGTCCCGTGACACCCGACAGGGGATAAAGTTGATAAGTCCGATGAAATCGGCTACGAACTTGTTGGCAGGTTTCTCATAGATTTCTTCGGTTTTTCCGATTTGCTGGATTTCGCCCCTGTTCATTACCACAATTCTATCGGACATGGCCATAGCCTCCGCCTGGTCATGGGTTACATAGATGATAGTAACCCCGGTTCTCTTCTGCAGTTCCTTTATTTCGAATCTCATCTGCTCCCGCAGTTTGGCGTCCAGGTTCGACAAGGGCTCGTCCAGCAGCATTACATGCGGATCCATAATCAGGGCCCTGGCCAGGGCTACCCTCTGTTGCTGACCTCCGGATAATTGATGAGGATATCGCTTCCCCATCCCCCCAAGCTGCACAAGTTCAAGAACCTGCTCCGCTTTCTTGTATCTGTTTCTCCGCGCGATCTTCTTGATTTTAAGAGGATAAGCGACATTATCCAGAATATTCATATGAGGCCACACGGCATAGGTCTGGAATACCATTCCGATATTCCTCTCTTCCGGCGGAACAAAGATATGCCCGGCAGGATTCGAGACGATTCGCTCGCCAATGGAAACGGAGCCTTCCGTGGGTTCGATAAAACCTGCGATCATTCGGAGCGTGGTGGTTTTCCCGCATCCTGATGGTCCAAGCAAGGTAACAAACTCTCCGTCTTTTATCTCAAGGGTAAAATTATTTACTGCTGTAAATCCATCGAAGTTTTTCTTTATATTTTCCAGAACCACGCCTGCCATCTCAAAGACCTCCTTTAATACCCGTACTCCCCCCTTGTGATCTTCTTTATTAAATAGTTGCCTGCAAATATCACGATTATCATTATGATCGCCAGGGCGGCGGAAGAGGTTACATCGCCTCCTTCCTGCAGATTGTAAACCGCAACCCCGATCGTCTCGTTTCCAGTACTCCATAGCAGAACGGATATGGTTAATTCTCTTAAAGTGGGCATAAACACCAGAAACCAGCTTGCAAACAGTCCGGATTTAATAAGGGGAAGTACGATATCCTTGAATGACTGTAGCCAGCCGGAACCGGATACCCAGGCCGCCTCTTCGAGGGAGACATCCACTTGCCTGAGAGAAGAGCCTACCGTCCTTACCGAATAGGCAAGGTAGCGGGCAATGTAGGCAAAGAGAATAATCCAGATGGTATTATATATGTTTAACCTTCCCCAGAATGCGCGGTTCCACGCGATAATCATGCCCAGGGCAAAAACGGTTCCGGGAATAGAGTAGGGTATTGAAGCCAGAAAATCTATTAGCTGCCGGGATTTCATTTTTCCTCTCACTACAACATAAGAGATGATTGCTCCCATAAGAGTGGTAATCGTAGAAGCGGAAAGTGCCAGGAAAATGCTGTTTCTTATTGCCCGTCTTGACATATCCAGGTCGAACAGCACGTAACGAAAGTTCTCCAGAGTCCAGTTATCAAGGGTAGGGGGAAGACCCCAGGCCCTGGTAAGAGCGGTAAGGAGTATCGCGATAACAGGTAGAACCACGATTACAAGAATCACCAGGAAGGCAAATGCAAAGAGGAGGTAACGCCATTTTCCTAGCTTGACAAGTTTTGGCTGTACATCCTTTCCGGATATTACAGTATACTCCTTCCCTCTCAGGTAGAACTTGACAAAGAGAAGACCGCAGGCGGCAATAATCATCAGGAACATGGACATGGCGGTAGCGATTGCCTGCGCATCGGGAATCACAAAGCTTTGGTCGATAAGCCGGTAAATCTTGGTGGTAAGCACGTAATAATTGTCCGGCATACCCATGACCGCAGGGATTCCGAAGTTGGCGATTCTTGATACAAATACAAGGATTGCTCCAGCACCTATAGTTGGAGCCATCATGGGAAGGGTGATATCTTTCATCACTCTGAAGGTACCTGCACCCGATATCTGACCAGCCTCTTCAAGGGATGGATTCATCCTTTCCAGTCCCCCTAAAGTGGTAAGATAGACAAAAGGATACCCTGAAACGGTCATGACCAGTATGACCGCCCACTTTCCGTAGATAACAAAGAGCGGATTCCAGGTTTCTTTTACTGTCATATAGATGCTATTAATATAACCGGCGGGACCTATGAGTTGCAGCCAGGCAATTGCAGCGATAAAAGGAGGAATCAGAAAGGGCATCATAAGACCTGTTTTTATTTTCTTGCGAAAAGGTATATCTGTCCTGGCGACGATCCAGGCCAGGACAGTGCCTAAAAACGTTGCAAGGATTGTAGAAATAATTGAAACAAAAAGGCTATGCCACAGAGCAATAAAGTTTTCCCTTGTAGAAAGAACTTTAGAGAAATTGTCAAGAGAGACTTCTCCTTCACTTAAAAATGCACGTAGAATCAAGCTTCCCAGAGGGTATACTACAAGGACTGCAAGGAGTACCAGAGAGAAGATTATTACAACATCGCCCTTGCTGGTTCTCATATTTTCTTGCGGGTGTGTTTCAACTACAGTACATAATGACTGTTTAATCTGTAATATAATTCTCTAGCGCTGGAAAATCTGATTGAACCGCCGGATAATTTCTGCATAATTGGCACGAAGCCATTTCCAGTCCACTTTCAGAAATTTTATCTTATCCAGTTCGGGTGTACCTGCCGGGGGCGAAACATCTTCCCTTATAGGAAT
>QNBH01000279.1 GCA_003645645.1 Spirochaetota bacterium
CCACCATCCCCTCATGATCTCAACAGATGGTCGAACGGACATTACCAGGATGCCAACTACAGGGATGATCCACACTAACATAATTACATACAAAATAGGTACAGGCCAGAGCGGCTTTCTTTTCATGTCTTCTCCGATCTCTCCAGAAGAACTGGTATTGCTATTATAAAAACAGCGATCAACAATATTATAACGCTCGCTGCCCCGTAACCGAGTTTGAAATAGTAGAAAGAATCGGTGTACATAAAGTAGCCAAGAATCTCGGTACTTCGAATAGGTCCGCCTCCGGTCATTGAGAATACAAGATCAAAGGCTTTCAAGCTGGAAAGAAAAGTCAGGAATGTAGCCAGCCTTATGGCGTTGGTTATTAAGGGAAGGGTAATGAAACGGGTTATCTGCCAGCTATTTCCACCGTCGATAAGCGCTGCTTCGTAAAGAATTTGTGGTATTGAGCTTATTGCTCCATAAGCAATGATCATGCTGAACCCTGTCTGTGTCCAGGCGTAGGCTATGATAACATAGATAAGAGCTCTATTTGGGTCGCCCAGCCACGGCCTTGCAAGCGATGGAAGACCCAAAGCTTCCAGAACTGCATTCATCAGTCCGAAATCGGGTTGATAGACTCCAAGCCATATCATTCCACTGGCAGTAGCCGAGATTCCGAAACTGGAGAAAATCGCAGTTCTCACTACTGTTGTATTAATGTCGGTAAGTCCACACAAAATTCCGATGATGGTGCCAAAAAGAACACCTATAACGGTTGTTGTAACTGTCCAGACAAGGGTATTCTTAAGTGCATTTATAAAGTCCGGATCCCTGAATAGCTGGATGTAGTTGGTAAGACCGACCGGATTCATGGGACTGAGTCCGTTCCATGAGTAGAAGCTTATTCTAAAATTTTCAATGACGGGATATATGACGGAAATTGTGAATATGATCAATGCTGGTAAAACAAAAGCATAAGCAATCCATTTCATCCTGTTCTTTAAGGCCATAAAATCATCCCATACGCTAGGCTAAGATAAACAGGGCGCCTTCGTGACGCCCTGCGTGAGTGACTGATTGCACTGTTTTTAGTAGACTTCTTTGGCTTTATGCTCAATTGCCGCCATAACCGTCTCGATTGTCTCATCAGTTGGTGTCATAAGGAACTTTTGAAGTTGTGTTCTGAACTCATTACTTAGCTCTGACGGCAGGAGGTCGTCTAACACAAAAACAACTTCGTTAGCTGCAAATAGCTTTACGATCTCGCTCATAACAGCATCGTATTGTTCCAGTGGTACAAGTCTGTTGGGTGTTCCGCTTCCGTATTCAGCAATTATACCGCCTCCTTCCCTGGAGAGTACAAAGTCAATAAAGAGGAAGGCGGCATCTCTGTTCTTTCCCGTCTTGGTTACCAGCCAGTCTTTTCCTGAGATCTCCGTTGTGTTTTTAGGAAGCTTCGGATCGATTACGGGAAACTGGAAAAAGTTGTAGTCCTCTCCTGGAACCAGTTTGAACTCCTGCTGTGCTCTCACATTTACCCAGCTTCCCATTAGATTTAAACCGGCCGTTTTAGTGTCAATCACCTGTTGAAAAGCCCCAAACCAGTCGGTTGCCAGCATGGTATTGGCATCGGGAAACAGCCCTTCTGTAAGTAGTTCCTGCCATCGTTTTAGAGCGTTACGAACGACCTGATGATTCCATGGTATTTCATGCCAGGCAAGCTTCATATACATTTCAGGCCCTCCCACCCGGAGGAGCAGGTTCTCGAACACATCGGTATGTGCCCATATTTTGGCTCCAAGGCTGATCGGTACCATTCCGGCTTCTTTGTAGGCTCTGGCAACCGATCTGAACTCATCCCAGGTAGCAGGTACACTCAACCCTAATTTTTCGAAGGTTTTTACATCGTACCATACACCGCTACGGTTGTCTGCGAGATACCATGCTCCGTAGATCTTCCCTTCGATTGTTCCCAACTTCTTCCAGCTCTCATTTAGTGATTTATCCCAGCCGTACTGTTGCCATGCTGTATCTATTGGTACCAGAAGGCCGGCATCATGAAGCTCTTTATCGAAGGATGGCCAGGCACTGAATATCAGATCAACTGTCTCCCCTCCTAGAAGCATTGTTTTAATTACTGCTCGATGTTCACCTGATGTTACATTGATGTCTTTTACCTTTACCTCAGGATGGAGTTCCTGAAAACGTTTCTCCAGGGCTATTATCATATCATACTCGGAAACCACCCAACCAGTTGGCAATAACCAGTTCACCCGGGATACCAACTTCTTTCTTTGCCGCAGCGGCTTCTTGCTTGCCAGCGGCAAAGATTCCTGTAACACACAAAAGAAGTGCAATACTTAAGAATATCCTTCTCATAGCAACCTCCTTGTAAATCTTGATTTCTGCATCAGCCCGTATATCATACAGGCCTATGCAATCACAAAATTATTTCGGCCAATGAAATTGAACCGATTCAATTTCATTGGACTTTCAAACCCTGCTTTTGTCAATAAAAAATTTTGTATAAAGTGCAATAACGTTGATGGGCAACAAAAAAAGAGGAGGAGAAATTTTTCAGAGTTTTTTAACCGAATCGCGCACTATAATAGTACATGGAAGTCGTGTATGGTACGGACCGTTATTTTCACCTTCCAGCCTGCGGAAAAGCACATCTACGATTATTTCACCCATCTGTTCCGTTGGTTGAGCTACTGTAGTGATCCCCGGCCGATATACTCGGAATGCATCGACATCGTCGAAACTGATAAGCGAAATGTCCTCAGGTATACGTAAGTTGGCCTCTTTAAGGGCCTGCAACACACCGAAGGTCATCCAGAAGTTAGAAACAAAAAAGGCTGTAGGCATGTGAGTAAGGTCCATCATTCGCTTGGCCGCAAAGTATCCGCTGTGCTCTTTCCAATCACCTGCGGTTATATATTGTTCATGCAAAGAAATGTTGTAATTATGATGTGCCCTCTTATAACCTGCCAGACGTTGGATCGCAGTTGAATCTTCCGGTTTTCCGTTGATAATAGCTATTTTGTGATGGTTCATAAGAATTAAGTACTCCACAGCACGAAAACTGGCTTCCTCGTTATCGACGAAAATTCTATCAGCCTCAATGCCTGGTAAGTCGTTATTAAACAAGATGACCGGAATTCCTGCATACTGGTACTTTCTCAGCAAGTCTGGATCCACCGGGCTCGGTGACAATAACAAACCGTCCACCCTCCTGTGTAGTAAAAAATTCAATCGCTGCTCAAGAATCTGTCGATCATTTTCGTGATCGCAGACCACCAGTGTATACCCCCGCTGAGTTATCTGTCTCTCCAATACCTTTATTACTGACATATGGTATTCATCGTATCCGGCCACCAGTGCCCCGATAGCATGGGTTTTTCGAGTTTTCATACCTTTTGCTATAAGGTTTTCCTTGTATCCAAGCTCCCGGATGGCTTCTTCTATGCGCTTTCTGTTTTTCTCTCTGAGAGTGTATCCATTTAAATAGCGGGAAACCGTACCCACCGCGACATTCGCCCGCGCTGCAACGTCACGAATTGTGCTTTCTCTATTACTTTGACTGGTTTTCATCCCAACAACATGTTCTCTCGACTTTATGGAAGTCTATTAAGAAAATAGACCATTATGATCGAATGGCTATTTTCATCGTTTCAGTTGCCGCACAGCGGCATGAGCAACTAATAAAAATATAACACACATTAAAAAGTTAGTAAATTGATTCGGTTCAATTTAATATTTTGCTACGAAAGAAGGTCACCACCTGTGGTGGTGGTCCACCGGTTGAAAGACCGGTGGAGAGACGGGCTCAAGCCCGTCTACCTTCTTTCGTAGCATACAACAACCTAAGTAATTTCCGCAAAGCGGAAATTACTTATCCCTTGCAGGGCTTGCAAAGCCTTAGGCTTTGCCGGTGGTTGTTTACTATGCAGAAAATAAAAGTTGAATTAAAATAGTATCAGGAAAATAGAATGCACCTTTTGGAGAGCATAAACAAACTGTCAAAATATCCCGCGTGGCGGTGTTGATTTCTGTTTCGCAGGAGGAAAAAATGAAAGTTAAAAAAAGTCTGATTATTATTGCACTGTTAATTATGATCGGCGGATGCGAAGAATTTTTAGAGAGTACCGGAATTACAAAAAGCATAATTCAGCAATACTTTCCTCTGACTGTAGGCGCTGAGTGGAATTATAAAATTACATCTACCATGTACGATGAAACCGGTACAGTTCCAGAGGATGTGTATGAGATTACAGCCACGATCAGAATAACAGAGACAACCACTAAATCGGGTGTTGAAACATACGTACTCAAGATTATCAATCTTAGTTTCAGCGAATTGTGGGAAATGGATCCGGAGGATATAAGTGAGATAAATACTTTTCTTGAATCTTTTAAGATTTTTGTTGCCTATTCTGAGACAGGTATTAGTTTGCACGGGTTGGAAGGATATTATGAATCTGAATATTATTCAGAATATAACGATGTAACTTACTATAATGAAATAGATTTCCAGGGCTTTTTTACAAAAGGAATTGTTATTTTACCCGAAAGCATTCTGGCGGAAGAA
>QNBH01000280.1 GCA_003645645.1 Spirochaetota bacterium
CTGTTGTCTCTTCGGCAAGATTCAAAAGGGAGGATGGTGAAAGTCCTCCACCCTTGCTTGCCTGTAGAAAACGTTTAAGCTGGGCTGTTGCTTTTTCATCGACCTGCCCCAGTGCATAAGCCCTTGCAGTAACTGCCTCAATTATTTCGGGAGCTTTAAGTATCTTTACGTATTCCTCCAGCGCTCTCTGTACCCGAGAGTCAAGCTCTTTCTCTCCGATTATCCGGGTAAAAATCTCATCGCCGGGTTTATAGCCACAGGTGCATACAGGGGAGCGCAGCAGCTCTTCGTTTATGTTTCTGTTACAGACTCCATCTTCCGGTCTGTCTATAAGATCGAGCAAATCTTTCACCCCTTCGGGTCTGTCCAGAACCTCTATCGAAGCGAGACGTCTTAAAACGGAGACCGCCCGCAAGGTATATTTTGAAAGGGAAGGTTTTTTTCTCTTCTCGTAGTACTCGGAATGCTTCTTTTTGTAGAACAGTATGTATCTCTCACGAAAGTGGGTAAAAGCTTCCAAGAGGGTGGATGTTAGCTCTTCATGGATGAGTTTCTCCGGATTTATAAGAAGTTTTTCTACTCCATCTTTAAGCCCAAGTAACTCCTCGTTTTCCCGGCAGATTCTCTGCACCACCGGATGCCTTATATAGTGATTGATAGAGATAAATGCTTCTGCTCTTTCTTTAAGAAAACGGTTTAGTTTCTTAAAAAACTCGATATCATCACCGGAAAGACCTGTACCGCGCCAGGTTCTTAAGAATCTTTCCAGACCCTCCCTCGGAGAGTAAGAGACCCTTATCTCCTTGAGTAAGGTATTTATACCGGATATTTTTCTCTCAAATGATTCCCTGTCGAAAAACTTAAAGGCCTGGAACTGCGAAAGAGATTTCATCCGCTCCTGAATCTCCTCGATCATTCGTGAGGCGGAATCCCTGAACCGGATAACAGCCTGCCAGGCCTCCCTCTGTTGACGCAAACCGAATGTCTCCAAGCGGGTGGAAGGAAGCAAAAAAGGACATTCTCTCAACAGGGTTTCCCTGTCCTCCTCTCCAATAATTTCTCCTGGTGCTATGGAATCGGCACTGTCGATGGAGGTAAGGCGCAGAAAATCCACGGGAAGGGTACGGCCTGATTTAAGAAGAGAGATAAGTCCCCCCATAGCCAGTGCAGCAAGGAGAAATCGAATGGTATCTTCGGGCAGTCCAAACCTTCCTGTTCTTAAAGAGGCAAGCACCTTATCCTTGGAAACAGGTCCTGTAGATTCAAGCAGGCTGAAAAGAAAAGTAAGAAGGGAGTTTTTATTGGGATCGGGGGAAAATATATAGGACCCTCTTTTTAACTCTGCCAGTCCGAGGGGGGCCGCCAGTGCATCTATCGCCTCGCTCAACCCCTTGGATCTCGCCTCCCCCATGGCTATGGACCCTGTAAAGACAAACTCATCGAGCAGTCGCTGGTAATGTCTCGGTGTGGGTAATAACCTCCTGGGAGCGATCTCTGCAAATCCAGAGTATCTTTCTTCCAGAATACAGTTTGCCGCAATCTCCAAGATCCGGTCAAACCGCATCATCTCTCTCATGGCTGCATCCGGTTCGATGGGAATATTCGAAAAGTTTCCTGAGTACAGGGTATTAAGTGCAGCCTGATGTGCACCTGGTCTTAATCTTTCTATACATTCTTCTGCATGACCCAGGAGAGGAGCATCGGCAGGATTTGAGGGAGAAAGAGTCGAATAGAGAAGATTTGCCGCCAGGTATTCCTTCAATATCTCTGCCCTGCTCTCCGGTATGGTTAATTTCCATACTGCGGTGAAAGGACAATCGAAAACGATACGGCCGAAGGAAAGAACTACGGCAAAGTCTGCCTTACCCGATTCAAGTTCTCTTGAGATACTGAACGCCAGACTATCCGCTTCATCCCGGTGAACAAATGCTACAAGGGCTTTTCTTCTACTTAACCTCCAATCGACGGTTCTCTCCATTATATCTTTCAAGAGCTGAGGTCCCGGCCAGGAAGCCGATTCCTGCATTTCTGAGAACGGAACCAATATGAGTCTTGTATCTCCTGGAGCAATCTCCTCCATCATACGGGACATACGGGCCTTAAAGGTCTTTGTAGGGTCCTCCTCCGTGCTTATTGTATATACAGTGTCGAGGGGGTCACCCGAGTCCGGGTATTGCTTACTTAAGAATCGAGATCTCTCCACCAGAGGATCGAGAACTGCTCCTGCTATAAACTCAACACTCAACTCGGCATCGGGAGAAGCGAGGCTCAAGCCGACAAGCTCGGTTAGTTGTCTCACCGAAGGAGTTGATGCTGTGGGATGGATCCTGTAGAGCACCAGCATCCTGATCAACCTTCTGGCAAGGGATCGCTCATCCTGATCCAGCTCGCTTTCGATGACCTCATCCAGATGGGGTACTATGTGCCTTGTGTAGACATTAAAGGAAGAGTATTCCGCAAGTCTCTGTGAAAAATGATCGTAAATACTGTCGGGAGCGAGTAATTCGGTGCACGGTCTTTCCAGTATCCCGGAAATATTTCTACGGTTATCTCCAGCAATCTGGGAATGGATAAAATCGACGATGCCCCGGTGTATCGAGAAGAGCTCCCCCAGCCCATCCAGCAGGGCTATGGTCTCCGGATGAACCGGATATATCCTCCTGAACTCATCGAACTCGCATTTAAAAGTTATATACTGTTCCCGGTAGGTTTCATATATTTTAAAGATGCTCTCATCCGCTCCGGGTTTATGCTTAACCAGCCTCTTTTCTATGAGCGAACGGATATGTGCAGTTGAAAGAATCAACTTTATAGGAAACCGATCTTTTATTTTACGGAATGTATGATCGGCTATGTCTCCGGCTTTCTCTATGCTCTCCTGGACAGCGCCTATTATCCACACAGGTTCGGTTCCGGCAAGCTCTCCTATGTACTGCAAAGTCCTGGCATCTTCATTTAGAGCATTAGCGGAAGGTTTGGAACGGAAAAACTCGGAGAGCTCATCGATTAAGAGAATCATCCCATGGTAATCGCTGTCCTTTAAAGTCGTTATAACTCGATCAAAAGTCTCGTGCCTCTCTTCTACAAGAGCTTCAGGAACATTTAAACCCATTCTTTTAATTATAGGGATAGCCCTGGAATAGGCTTCCCTGGGATTTTCCCATATCCAGCTCCTTAAATCTTCCCCGGATACACCCACTTCTTCTGCAAAAGCTCTGGCTGACTCGGGTTCTGCCAGCATGGATTCGAGGTGTTCGAGAAATTTGGAAAGTGGGGTGAGAGATACTCTCTTTCCGGTTGAGGATAGCTTCTGTTCTATCCTCTTTATGATAATATCTTCCAGAGAGGTATTTGAGCGGTACTGCAACAGAGAGATGTCAACCGGTAGTATCTTTTTACCGGCTTCCTTAAGACGTTTAAGCCCGCCGTGCGCCTCTGTAAGTTTTTCCGTCCCGCTTCTGTCTGCTAACCAGGCCGAAAGAACGGCCAGGAAATGGGATTTACCGGAGCCGAAATCTCCCTGGAGGAAGAACCCTTGTCCGGTACTCTTCGACAGGGAATCGGATATTACTGCAATATGCGAATCGACTTCGGGTGTAAAAACAAAACTCTCTGCAATTAAATCTGGAGCGCTCTCTCCGTCTTCCAGTTTTATCACAGTCTGTATGGGAGGGAGTTCTATAAGATCGCCTATTTTGTAGTTAGGATTCATTTTGCTCCTCTCCGATATTTGGTTCTGCAGGAAGACTCTTTTTTAGCCTTCTTATTCTCCCATAGACCCATTTTGTATCGGGATACAAACCGAGTAACTCCTGATAGAAATTGATTGCTCTTTCAACCTCTCCAGTCTTTTTGCAGGCAGCCTCATAAGCCGAGCGAACATAGAACTCCCCTGGGTCGAGTCTTAACAGTTCTTCCAGAAGCGGTATTGCCTCTTTCTGACTCCCTGCTTTGGCCAGGGTGAATGCCTTTTGCTTTATAATCCAGGGGTCGCTCTGCTTCTCCTCTATTTTACCGTACTGTGAAAGTGCCTTTTCGGTTTCTCCCGTTCTTCTGCACAACGATGCGTAAATTTTACCATAGATGGGGGGTCTTGATGGAATTTTTGCTAACCTCCTCATTTTCTCCTTTACTGGTTCTATACCCTGAGCTTCTATCTCCAGTTCTGTCAGCTCCCATAGCGCACGGGGCTCATCGGGGTTTTCTTTAAGCACCTCTCTGTAGATTTCCATGGCCTGCCCTTTTTCACCCAGACCACCAAGAGCAGCGGCTTTATAGAGAAGCCTCTCGTTTTCCGGTAAACTGACCTCTGTAATTATTGATAATATTCTCTCCCAATCTCTCTTTATTCTGAGACATTCCAGAGCGCCTTTACAGGCTCTTAAACCTACCCTCTCATTGTTAAATATTTCCCTGTAATAGGAATAGGCTTCTTCGTAGCGTTTAAGCCCATACAGCGCATCTCCCGCTGCAAGAATACTGTAGGGATTTGCAGGTTCCTTGTTCAGTGCATCGTGAGCCGATTCAAAGGCTTCTTTAAACTTCTTTGCCTTGTTCAGGGCTACCGC
>QNBH01000281.1 GCA_003645645.1 Spirochaetota bacterium
AGACCGATATGAAGGAGAATGGAGAAACGGACTTATGCATGGGAGAGGTATTTTTTACATCGCCCATGGAGGAAGATATGAGGGGGAGTTTAAGAATGGGAGGGCTACAGGTGGATGGTATTATCTGCCGGAAGGAGATAGAAGAAGAGCATACATGGACAGTGAAGGTCAGTGGATGATTGAATAGTAATCGGGTGGTGATTTTAAGAAATATTACCGGTACCACCATTAAACGGCGGTACCGGTTATGCTTTAACAATTACTCCGGAACAGTCTTATCCTGGAAGAGAGAAGTCCATTTCTCTACAATTGCGGTTTTATTTTTTGCAGACCACTCAAAATCCATTTTTGCTAGTTTTACCTCTTCTGCCGGGGGAAGTGGTATGGAAGCCTCCGAAGCTATGCCCTCTCGGGTAACCATTATTTTATATTTCGAGTATGCTTTCATGGCATTTTCCGAGATTGCCCAGTCGAGAAACCTCTTTGCACTTTCGGGATGGTTTGCTCCCTTTACAAGGGCATTGGCTTCCAGCTCATATCCGCTACCCTCTGCGGGGAAAGCCATTTCTACAGGAAATCCGTCTGCCATCTGTTTCGCAACTCTGTAGCCGAATGATACGCCAATTGCAACTTCCCCTGTGGAGGCGAGCTTTGCCGGAGCAGAACCGGAGTTGGTATATTCGACTATATTGCTGTCTAACTTTTTAAGGAACTCCCAACAGTCCTCTTTCCCCTCTTTGATGCCCATATCGAGTAAGAGTGATGTTATCTGCAGATAACCGGTACCCGAGCTTCCCGGGTTGGGCATAATGATTTCGCCCTGGTATATGGGTTTTGTAAGATCTGCCCAGCTTAAGTGCATGGGTAACTCCTTTTGAGCGAGCCTCTCCTTGTTTATACAAAAAGCTGCCACGTACATATCTATTGCAGTCCAGTAACCATCGGGATCTTTAAACTCTGCACCGATTTTATCGAAGTCTTTGGGTTTATAGGGAATAAAGAGATCTTTATATCTGGCCAATTCCGTTACGGCTGTGCCGTAGATTACATCGGCCTGGGGATTATCCTTTTCTGCAATCAGTTTGGCCATTACCTCTCCTTTAGAATAGCGCACCCATTTTATGTCCAGATCGGGCATCTCCTTTTTAGCAAGTTCGAGGTAATCGGCATTCTCGTCTTCCTCAAGAGCCGTGTAAATGACTACCTCTCCAGCTTCTCCCTTTTCTTGCTCTCCTCCGGCAAATAATATACCCGGAAAGAGCAGTACAATTAGTACAATTAGTAAAGTAGTTTTTTCATGGAAATCTCCTTTTATTTGGAAAAATTTGATTTTGATAACAAGTATACCTGTCTATCTATGTACCTCTATTTTAAACTAAAACTCCCTTAAGTCAAGTAAAAAAATAAGAAAATTAAATAATTCTTTATAATTATTATGATATTTTTTCTTTTGCGCCTGATTGATGGGTGCAGAGCGATAAATTTCTCACCAGAGATAGCGGACTCTATCGCAATTATTTTAAAAGCCTTCAACTGTTCCATTAAATTGAGCAAACAATAGGTGTTTACTCTCCTGCATTGATATTCGGCCAAATAACCCGGTTGCTTCCTCTAAAACTGCACTTCCTAAAAAGCTAAGAATCTTTTCTGTTGACAAAAAGCAAAATCTCCCGGCAGAATTGCTCCTGGCATGGAAAAGCATTCAATTATATGGGATTTTGACGGGACAATACTTCCGAACGTACCCTTTGACAGTGAACAATCTCTACTGATGTTCATCGCAAATCATCCGGATTACAAATTCGGAAAAATAAAACGTTTTATCGCTAAAGTGGTTGTTTATGCGGATAGGAAGGCATGGTTTGTAGGCTCGTTTAAAAGAAATTATATTCAAATTTTAAAAGGCACCAGGACAGAGATTTTAGATCACATTGCAGAGGTTCTTGCTGAGAGAATATCAGGAGAAGATCGTCGTACCTATCACCGGCTAAAAGAAAGTGGACACGATATGTTGGTCGTAAGTTGCGGTACTGCGGATTTAAGTGTAAGGGTTTTAAAAGCTGCAGGTATAGATGGATGTTTCAGATTAATCGAAGGCAACCGGTTCCGAATCGCAGATGGGTGCATAATCGGTATGGATTTTTCAATTTACTCTCCAGAAGATAAAATAAAAGTCTTGGATAGAGAAGGTGTGTCTCTTAAAGATTCCGTTGTAATTGGTGACGGCCCAACCGATATTCCACTCCTTGCCCGGGCAGCTCTCCCCATTCTTATTGATAGAACCGGCAGTGGAAAATATCTAACCACGGTTCCGCAAATGCATCATATCGCCTCTATTTCAGAGATAGAGAATCTTATAACAGATAGATCCATCTATTCAGAAAAAGATAAGAGAAGATGAAACGCAAAGTTATAATTGTCTTTGATATGGATGGAGTACTTATAGATGTTAGAGGCTGCTATCAGGAGACCGTCAGACAGACTGCGAGGCTGTTTTTCAAAGGTGCAAAAAATTGGGAACATTTACCTGAGCCTCTCTTTCCCCTTTCCGACCTGGCAAACATTAAAATGAGCGGGGGATTGAATAACGACTGGGACTTGACCTGTCTTTCAATCTCTCTTCTCTTTTCTCTGGTGAAAAGACCGGAGTGCCCCCTGGGTGGAGACAATTGGGGTAGATTCAGAAGAGAAATTGATGGGTGTGATGTTAGCCTCCTCGCCCGTTTTTTAATCTCAACAGACAGGCCCTTGTCGGAATTACTCGAAAGAGAAGGAAATGAGAGAGACCCCTTTGTAAACAGCCTCTACAAGGGTGATGTGGGAGGCGGGAACGTTATAAAGCGGATTTTTCAGGAGCTTTATCTGGGGAAGAGGTTATTTGAAACCACCTACAAGTCAGTTCCAAAGGTTTATACCGGAGAAGGGTATATAAACAGAGAAAAGCTACTTGTTAAAAGATCTACGCTGCGTTCGCTTGCAGAGCGCTCTGTTCTTGCGATTGCAACAGGTCGGCCTGAAGAGGAGGCGCAGCACGCTTTAAGCCGTTTCAACATAGAAGAGTATTTCACCCTTGTATTTACTCTAAACGATTGTCACCGGGAAGAACGGGAGATATTCAGAAGGAATGGCAAAAGAGTCGATTTAAGTAAACCCAACCCCTTCATGCTCAATGCAATTACAGATAGTATGGATAGCAGTGTCTCTATGTTCTTTTATGTAGGGGATACGGTGGATGATATGGAGGCGGCAGTAAGAGCAAGGGAGAGGTTTATTCCGGTGGGAGTGGTGGAAGGAATACCCGAAAAAGAGTCCTTGGCAGAGAAGCTATTAAAAGCAGGAGCAAAGTATATAATAAATAGCATCGAAGAATTGAAAGATGTGATTGCGGCCGAAATGTAATTTAAATTTTTATTAATGAGTGAAAAAAGTGTTGACAAATCTTCATATTTTGATATATTAGCTAGACAGGTAGACAGGTATGAATCATATTGTAGATAAGTCGAGTCCCATTCCGCTTTACCTCCAGCTTGCCAATTGGATTGAATCAATGATAAAGCAGGATAGATTCACTGTGGGAGCAAAACTCCCTTCGGAGGGTGAGATTGCAAAAATGTTCCAGCTTAACAGGAATACCGTTCGTCATGCAATTTCCCTGCTTATCCGCAAAGACCTCCTCGTTAAACAGAAGGGTGTGGGAACCTTTGTAAAGAGGAAAACCGCTCTTCACCCAATACACGAGCTGGGGAGGATGACGAGCTTTATAGACGATTTTTCAATGGATGAGATAGAAATCGAAGACAGGGTTATAAGCAAAGAAAAGATAGCGGCAACACCGGAATTGGCAGATAAGCTAATGGTAGCACCAGAAGATAATGTTGTAAGGATCGAACGTATTCGAATAGCCGAAAAAACCCCCTTTGTTTTAGAAATACAGTATTATCGCTACAATGATTTCAAGGAACTTCTGGAGATGGATATAAAGGGCTCAATGTATCAACTCCTCACAGAGAAATTCAATGCCGATCTTGACCATTCCATACAGACTTTAAGAGCGATTAAACCTACAAGAGAGATTTCCCAAAAACTCGGAATACCCACCAGTACTCCATGCATATTCCTGGAAAGTCTGGCATATACTTCAACCAATATCTGTATCGAGGTTCTCCACTCTTTTTACCGGGGCGACAGGTACATATTCAAGGTTGAAACCGGTAAATATATGCGAGGTATGGATACAAACGGATCCAATTAGATATGGATCTATCAATAATATTTTTAGAAAGGAGACTATTATGGCAATAGTAAATGCAAAAGAGATGCTATTAAAAGCCACTGAAGAGAAATATGCAGTAGGTGCATTTAATGTAACAAATATAATACAGATGGAGGCGGTGATTGAAGCTGCGGTTAACAAAAAAGCTCCCTTGATAATTCAAACTTCGGTGACACCTGCAAAGTTCATAGGCCCGAAAGTTTTCTCGGCAGTTTACAGGACTCTGGCGGAATCCGCTCCAATACCGATCTGTCTGCATTTGGA
>QNBH01000282.1 GCA_003645645.1 Spirochaetota bacterium
CCCGGGGCCGCCGCACCTAAGGGACAATATAGAAATAAAAAGGTACATGTCCTTTGCAATTCTTGCACTCCTGCCGTCTGTTATTGCATGTATCGTTTATTACGGTGCTTATGTAATAGCCATTCTCCTTGTCTCCTATGTAGTCGGTGGGATTATAGAAGTACTTTTTGCCGTTTTAAGAAAAAAGGAGATAGAAGAGGGTTTTCTTGTTACAGGTCTTATATTCCCCCTGGTACTTCCCCCTACAGTGCCTCTCTGGGTGGTGGCCGTAGGGGTGGCTTTTGGTGTGTTTTTCGGAAAGGAGGTATTTGGAGGAACAGGGCGTAATATTTTCAATCCTGCACTTGTGGGGAGATTATTTATCACCATAGCCTTTCCAAGCATAATGTCATCCACGTGGCAGGCTCCCTTTACTGATACTATTACCTCTGCAACTCCCCTGAGTATTTTTAAAACTGCAGGTGAGCTCACCCCCTATTCAGACCTCCTTCTGGGTCTTACTCCGGGAAGCATGGGGGAATTGTTCAGGATTGGTATTATTGCAGGTGGTATATTTCTGATGTTCTCAAAGGTCAGCAACTGGAGGATTCCCCTCTCCTATATAGCCTCTGTATTCGTCTTCGCCCTGCTTGGGAACTTCGCCTTTCCGGGGAAGATTGCTCCTCCGGTCTTCCAGCTTCTAACAGGAGGGCTTCTGTTTGGCGCCATGTTTATGGCAACAGACCCGGTTACCTCACCCTTCACCAGGGCGGGGAAATATATATTTGGGATAATGTGTGGATTGCTTACGGTCATTATACGGGCTTTTTCCGGCTATACAGAGGGGGTTATGTTCAGTATCATACTTATGAATGCACTTACACCTTTAATCGATCATTTTGTGTTATCTGCAAAATACAAACCGGCATAGAGGAAAGCAGAAATGAAAGAGAAGCTTTTAATGGTTATTTTTTTGCTGGTGCTTGGAAGTATTCTTACTACTGCGCTGGTGGCAGTAAATTACTACACAAAACCTATAATCGAAAAAAACGAAGAGCTGAAGCTTAAGAGAAATATCTTAAGGGCTCTTAAACTCGATTTTCAGGAAGAAGAGATAGAAGAGGTCTTTGAGGAAAATGTTACGGTAAAGGAGAAGGGCGGTAGGACCTTTTTTATTGCTCGTACGGAGAAAGTAGCCTTTCTGTTTGAAGGCTCAGGTTTATGGGGACCTATAAGGGGCGCAATTGCTATGGATACGGCCCTCACTACCATAGACGGTATAACTATCATCTATCAGGAGGAAACCCCGGGGCTTGGAAGCAGAATCGCAGAGAGGGAGTATCTGGATAAGTTTATCGGGAAGAAGTTTTCACCTGAGCTGGAATTAACCGGAGAAGGAAAGGCTGTTGAGGAAAACGAAATAGACGCAATAACAGGGGCAACACTATCTTCCGATGCACTCATAAGGATACTCAACAATAATTACAGAGAATACAATGAAGCTTTCAAAGGGGAGTGAATATGGCGGTAAAGCTCTCTAACACCAGGAGTTACAACACTGTAATGGATGGGTTATGGAGAGACCATCCTATATCTTCCATGGTATTGGGAATATGTTCGGCACTTGCCGTATCGAACAAGGTGGAAAATGCTCTGGCCATGGGAGCAGGTGTTATCTTTGTTCTTCTTGCTACGGGTATAATTGTCTCTGTTTTAAGGAAGTTAATACCGCGAAGGGTGAGGATAATCACCTATATGGTAACAATCGCCTCATTTACCATCATAGTAGACAGATATCTGGATGCATTTTACCCCGAAATAAGAGAGGCAATCGGGCCGTATGCAGGGCTAATTATTACCAATTGCATCATTATGGGCAGAGCGGAAGCCTTCTACATACAGAATAATCCCTTTCAATCTATTCTGGATGCCCTGGCAAATGGAGTCTCCTACACCTATACCCTCACAAGCATGGCCTTGATCCGGGAGCTTTTGGGTTTCGGAACTGTTCTGGGATTCAGGATTATGCCCGAGGGTTTTACCCCATGGGTGGTCATGGTTATGGCTCCGGGGGCATTTTTTGTTCTGGCCGTTTTTCTCTGGGTAACCAGAACCATGGCCAGAGTGGAGCCGGAATGAGATTTAGTATTTCTGTCGGAGAGAAGTTATGTTAGTACACGCACTTACCATACTTGTGGCTGCAATTCTTACTCACAACATCGCTCTTACCTATCTACTGGGGATGTGTCCCTTTATCTCCCTGTCAAGAAGTCTTAAGACTGCCTCGGGGATGGGATTTGCCGTAATCTTTGTTGTAACCCTTACTGCAGCCATTAACTGGCCTGTTTACAATTTGATTCTGGTGCCGACCAACAGCGAGCTCATCTACTATGTGGTATTTATCATTGTAATAGCAGCCTCGGTTCAGCTTGTAGAGATGATAATGGAGAGGTTCTTTCCTGCGCTCCAGGCGGCTTTCGGCATATTCCTGCCCCTCATTACCGTTAACTGTACAGTACTGGCGGTCTCCCTTTTCATGGTTATTCGGAAATACAGCTATGTGGAAACTCTGTTTTTCGCTTTTGGCTCTGCAGTTGGATGGATAGTGGCCATTGTTATAGTTGCAGCCATAAATGAGAGGCTTAAATTAATAGGGGATCTCCCAAAGGGGCTCAAGGGTCCGGGGATAATATGGTAATAGCCGGAATCATAGCACTTGCATTTCTAGGATTCGGAGGCATGGTGAATATACAATGAACTTTACACCAATTCTTATAATGAACCTTATCCTTCTGGTTATAACGGTTCTCCTTGCAATTGCAGACAGGCTTCTCGTTACATACGGAGAGTGTAAGATCTCTATAGCTAAAGAGGGTGGGGAGGAGAAGGTAATTACCGTTGAGGGAGGAGGCACCCTGCTGGAAATGCTTAGCGCACACGGTATAGAGGTTAACTCTTCCTGTGGCGGAAAGGGAAGTTGCGGTTACTGTAAAGTAAAGGTATTAAGCGGAGGCGGCCCCATACTACCCACAGAAGAGATCTTTATGAGCCGTAAAGAAAAACAGGAACATATGCGCCTTGCCTGTCAGGTAAAGGTTAAGAACGACTTAAAGGTTTTTATACCCGATTTTCTCACCATCGTAAGAGAGATGGTGGAAAGTAAAAAATTTGATCCCAATAAAAGGTGGAAGGTAACGGTTACCTGAGCTATGGACGAGAAAGTACAGGCGATTGTAAAAAAATTCGAAAATGGAAAAATCTCCCTGATTGGTGTAATGCAGGATATAAGCGAAGAACTGGGGTACTTGCCGGAAGAGCTCTTGAGAGAGATTTCTGTAGAAATGGAAGTTCCTTTAAGCCAGTTATACAGTCTGGCTACTTTCTACAACTCTTTCCGGCTCGAACCACTGGGAGAGCACCATGTATGTGTTTGCATGGGTACAGCATGTCATGTGAAGGGTTCTCCCAGGATCGCGGAGACACTGGAGAGAGAACTTGGGATAACGGCAGGGCAAACCTCTTCTGATCAGAAGTTTACCCTGGAGACTGTAAACTGTCTTGGAGCATGTGCCCTTGCACCTCTGGTAACTATAGACGGAGAGTATTACGGGAAGAGTGACCAGAATAAGGTTAAAAAGCTCATTGAAAAGTACAAATGATTTTAAAAGAGATAATTAAAATACTTAACGCAGAAGTGATTGTAGAGGGTATGGGTCTGGATGTTGACATAAAAACTGTGTGTGCATCCTATTTGATGAGTGATGTGCTTGCTTTCAGTAAAGCGGAATCACTCCTGATAACAGGACTTACCAACCCTCAAACCGTGCGTACTGCAGAGATGACCGAAATAGTGGTTATCTGTTATGTACACGGTAAGCAACCCGGTGAGGTTACAATAGAGCTGGCAAAAAAAATAATATACCTTTGATCAGGACTGCTTACCCCATTTATGACGCATGTGGGAAATTGTATGTTGCGGGAATGCCCGGATGGAACGATGTCTCACGAAAGATTCTAAAAAGGCAAGGATGGTACAGGTGCTCGTTTATGAACTGAGGGTTGGATCTGTTATTACCAGTGATGTTATAACTGTTGATCCCGAAACGGGGATGAGCGAACTCAGAAAGATTTTAAAGGATAACCGTATTTCCGGCACACCTGTTATAGAGAATAATGAGCTTGTAGGAATTGTGAGTGTAGAGGATTTTATAAACTGGCTGGCGGAGGGAGTCAGTGACTGCCCTGTTAGAGAGAGGATGACCACGGAAGTAAAGATTCTGTTTGAAGATGAGTTTTTGATAAACGCCGTAAGTAAGCTTGAGCATTATGGGTCCGGCCGTTTCCCGGTGCTGAACAGAGAAACAAGAAGGCTTAAGGGAGTTCTTACCAAGGGCGATATAGTAGAAGGTTTGTACAAGGAGCTTGAGAAAGGATATACAGAGGAGGAGATTCACCGTTACAGGGCAAGCCATTTTTTCGAAGATATCATCGCAGATAGCGCAACAATTACACTCAACCATAGAGTAGGCAATAAGAAGATAGAAGAA
>QNBH01000283.1 GCA_003645645.1 Spirochaetota bacterium
GGGTAGGCACCCATGTCGTAAACCTGCAATCCTTCGAACTCAACGGGTTCTTCCTGGTAGCAGGACCAGACTGCCTTTCTAACCGTTTCCGGTGTTCCTTTGAACTGAATATTGATACATGTGATTTGTGAACGGAAACGCTCTATATATTCGCGGGTAATGTTATAAAGAAGTGGATGTGGTGCCTGTGTACCTATTATACGTTTCTTATCCTCAACACCATTTCTAAAAAGAGCCTTAAACGCCTCGCATGTCAGATGCCCCTCCGACTCGGGTCCGGTAAGAACTACATAGCGAATATTTGGATTTGCTACTATATTACAAATAATCCTTTCGAACCCTATATTTTCTGTTTGTACTGTACCTGATAGAGCCGCACCTGCTTACAAACCACCTCGAACAAGGTCTTCGCTTTCACTGGGGATATTCTCCGCGGGCTTGTTTAGAACAATAGCCACTGCTACCGGAGAATAGTCGTTATCTAGTAGATACCTACCTTCTTTGGGTGGATAATCAAGATGAAGAGGGATCTTTATAATAGATTTTTTCATAGAACCCCTCTGTAAAACATATTAAGTAATTTGGCAATATAGGCAAATTGCAAAGAAAGGTCAATATCTATTTGTACGTGTTAATCGGTTAATACCTGTAAATAAAGGGTTTTTTATCGAAATTTTTTGCTCTCTCGGTTTCCTTAAAATCGAAAACTGATCCCAAGCTCAGACAGTTCCTTTTTTATTTTCTGGTAAAGTTCTGTGTATTCTTTTATGGGTTGTTTGAAACAGGTATCCCAGCACTCCTCATATTTTTCCCCCTGTGGTGGGTGAGGAATATCTTCTTCATATTTTGACAGAAGATTTTTAACAATTTCATTCCCTTTAGAACGGGACATACCTATAACCCCATGGGCAACCTCCGAGGCCAGGCGAGGCTCAAAAGGGGTAAAATGATCCACAACTGTTGCTTTGGTTACTCCCCCAAACTCTATGGATGCTCCTGAGACTACTGAAGTTATAACCGCCTCTGCCAGCTCGTAAAGACACATCCTGGTCATTGGGCCGGATGCTGTATAACTTAAAATAAAGAAGGGGAAATGACTATTTCTGCTGATAGCCTGGCTGCTAACACTTACAGCCCAGGTAATATCCCTGGTTGTTGTGCAACCATGCAGAAAATGGATGGGAAAAGTTAACTGAGTGGAACCTCTCATTACCAGGATACAGTTTATATGATAGGCTACATTAGTCACGGCAACTCCTTCTGATCCACCACAGTATCCTCCTAAAAGAGGAGCAGTCTCTGCAACTATATGGCCACCTAAGCTCTGAACATAGGCAATCTCATTTAACCTTTCAAAATTAATCTTCATCTCAGCCATTGCTCCAATAAGCCAACCATCCGAGGTTCTTAACCCAAATTGGCTTCCCGCGATTTTCCCTGCATCTGATACTGCTGTGGCTATACAGTTCATTATAGGAAGTCCCGGCCTGCCAGCCCTCCTTAAGGCATCTCTGGCTAGAACCGATGAGCGGATACAAGCAAGGATCTCGAGAGGGCTTCCTGCTTCAACAATTTTTCCATTAATAGTTTTGAGAGTTGGTGCAGTAATAGAATCAGCCAGGGGGAGAAATGAACCATATGCCTCAAGAATACTCACATAAAGCTGCTCATTAGAGACAGCAGCTCCGCCTGCTCCAAGAAAACACCAGGGAGGAATATCACTTTCGGGTTTGCGTGCTATAAGGGGTTTTGCCTCCTTTCCCTCTCCAAACACTGGAGCCGAAGGTGCTGTCGTCAGAGCTTGTTGAATCTCCTCCTCTGTAAATTTAATGATACGTGATGTATCAACACAGTATGTTCCCGTCCTGGTGTAAAGTTCTACTCCCGCCCTGAATACCCTATCTGCCAGATCATCATCAGAGGGAATAGGATTTTCTGGATTGTATTTGATTTCGTATTTTTTCACAAGCTCTCTTAGGCTTGGTACAAACACTTTTAAATTGTAATCTTTCTCAGAGAAGTAAGGCCCGGTTAAAGCTCTATTAACAACTTCCATAAAACTAACCATTCTCTGCCTCCTTACAGGTATTTCTTTTTGTTCATAAGCTCTAAGGCAACAGAGACTGCATCCTCAGCTGTCCTGCCATATCCATCAGCTCCAATCTCTTCAGCCCACTCCTTTGAAGTAGGAGCACCTCCTATCATCACCATATACTTATCTCTGCATCCGGTATCCTTTAGCACTTCTATAAGTTCCTTTTGTGCCATCATAGTGGTAGTTAAAAGGGAGGACATTGCTATTATATCTGCTTTATTTTTCTCTGCCTCTTCCAGGAAAGTTGAAGTAGCTACATCCTTACCCAGATTGTGCACGGTGAATCCTGCCGTTCCTAGAAGCATGGTTACAATATCCTTGCCAATCTCATGGATATCCCCTCTCACCGTGCCTATTATTACTGTCCCTTTTCTTGTTTTATCTGTATCTGCCATTGAAATGTGAGGCTCCAGTACATGCATCGCTTTGTTAAAAATATCTGACGCCATTAAAAGCTCGGGTAAATAAATCTCCATTTTCTCAAATTTTTCCCCTATGATCCTCATCCCCTTTGATAAACCTTTCTCAATGCCTTCCACCGGAGCAATTTTCTCCCTGATAAGTTCATTTGCAGCTTTTTGTGCCTTTCCTTCATCGAGCTCTACCACAGCTTTAAGCAAATCCTCAAAAATCTTCTCTTTCTTCATATGATCATCTCTCCCTTTTATCCAAGAATCACTTCATCTCTTAATAGCAGGACACTTACTATATAAACTAAATATCATACTTTTGCTTCTCTCAAATAAATGTTTAATTTTACTGCTTATAACAGTAACTGCCAGAGGCGGTATATGGACGTGTGTACCCCTTAAATACCCAGATAGGCTTTTTTCACCCCTTCATCCTGCAGGAGGGTCTTGTTGTCTCCACTCATCACGATCCTCCCATGCTCGAGCACGTAGCCGCGTTGGGCTATCTCCAGGCTTTTCCGCACATTCTGCTCGACCAGAAGAATGGTGACACCCTCACTGTGTAGCTTTTTAAGGGATTCGAACACATTCGAAACGATGTTGGGCTGCAGGCCCAGTGAGGGCTCATCAAGCATTAGAAATCTCGGACGGGACATCAAAGCCCGAGCGATGACCAGCATCTGCTGCTCCCCCCCGCTAAAAGTCCCGGCAAGTTGTTTCTGACGCTCCTTGAGCTTTGGAAACAGGCCATATACCCATTCCAAGTTTTCCCGAACCGTTTCCGCGCTCTTCACCGTATATGCCCCCATTTCCAGATTTTCCTTAACGGTCATGTAAGGAAAAACCCTCCGGCCTTCGGGCACCAGGGCGATCCCCCTGGCCACAACGGAGTGCGCCGGAAGTTGCTCTATAGACCGGTTTTCAAAACTGATAGTGCCGCTCGTCTGCCTGAGAATTCCAGCGATGGTTTTCAGAAGAGTGGTTTTTCCTGCCCCGTTGGCACCTACAATCGCCACCAACTCCCCTTTATCTACTTTGAGGGAAACGTCCCACAGGACCTGGATTCTATCATACCCTACCTTGATATTGTTGACATCAAGCATACTTCTCTTCCCACCCCAAATAGGCCTCGATGACGTTCTTGTTATTGGCCACCTCCTGAGGGGTTCCCTCGGCGATGATCCGGCCATAGTTGAGGACAATAATCCGTTGGCACAATTGCATGATGGCCTTCATGACGTGCTCCACCACGATCAAGGTGATTCCCATCTCTTCGTTGATCTTGTGCAGCTCTTCCAGCGTCTCATCGATCTCGACATAGGTCAGGCCGGCCATAAGCTCATCGAGGAGCAGCAACCTGGGCTTTGTGGCCAAGGCTGTGGCCAGCTCAATGCGTCGCTGGGATGCGATGGTGAGGTTTTTCACCAGGGTGTCCCGAAACGGGGTGAGATTGATCAGCTCCAGAATTTGTTCTACACTCTTGGTCTGTTCGAGAGTAGGCTGGAAACGAAGCTCGTGTGCCATTACTCCGGTCAAAACATGATCGAACACGGACAGCTCGCCGAAAACCCGGACAATCTGGAAGGTTCTGCCGATGCCCATCCTGGAAATTCTATGGGGCTTCAGCCCGTTAATCCTACTACCTTCGTACTCGATGGTGCCGGCGGTGGGTTTATAGTAACCAGCGATCATATTGAAGGTGGTGGTTTTCCCTGCTCCGTTGGGCCCGATGATTCCCAGCCGCTCGCCCTGCTGGACCGAGAAGGTATTGTCGTCTACGGCCACCACCCCACCGAAATCCTTGCGCAGATTCTTTACTTCTAAGATGGCGCTCATTTCCTGCCTCCTTGAATTCTGCGTATCAGACCCATCAACCCTCTGGGTTCAATGACCAGCACCGCAATCAATGCCACGGTCCAGATAATAAACCGCAGCTCCGGAGCAAAACGCATGAGCTCCAGTATCAAGGTTACGATTCCGGCACCGATGATGGGACCGATGAGGGTACCTAACCCTCCA
>QNBH01000284.1 GCA_003645645.1 Spirochaetota bacterium
CACAGTCGAGATTTTGTTTTTTTACCTAAACTTTTAAACGCGAAAAAACAAAATCTACCTAAACCCATGGCACAACGCAATCTTCCTTTTAAGTTGCGATCGAAGATTGCGATATGACATCTCTGTATAATGCTCTTTTTTAAATTAGTTGCCAGTGCCACTGCACGGCAACCGAAACGATGAAAATAGCCATTTGGTCATTATGGTCTATTTTCGTAATAGAAAATTTTTCTGCGGCTTTCAAAGTTCTATCTTGACAAACAGTTATATCTATGATAAAATATCAAATATATTAGATGACACTCGACATAGGAGGAGAAAGATGAAAAAGTTTCTTTTATTTATGCTTATTATTGCACTGGTATCGGGAACCGGCCTGTTCGCCGGAGGCAAGGCAGAAGTAAAGGAAGAGGCAAAGGAGCCAGCGGAGAAAGCAGAGCCCGAAAAACCGCAGCCTAAACTTCTAAAGTATGGTCATGCAAACGTACCGATCTACTTCTATCATACAGCAGGAGAAGCATTCGCAGAATGTCTTAACAAGTCCACGGATGGCCAGCTTGAGTTAAAAATCTACCCCCAGGGTCAACTCGGTGGGGAGAGAGACATTACAGAAGGCCTGCAATTGGGTAGTGTAGATTTCCAGGCAACTTCCATCGGCGTTACAGGCACCTTCATACCTGCACTGAGGATTTTAAACCTGCCGTTTCTTTTCAAGGGACCAAAACACTGGATGGCTGTTATGGACGGTCCTGTAGGACAGGAGATTCTCGGAAAGTCGAGAGAACAGGGAGAAAAGGTAGGCCTTATAGTCCTTGCTATTGCAGCACCCGATTTTCGTATTCCCATGAACGATGTGAGACCACTGCGTAGTATCGAAGACTTTAAAGGGCTTAAATTCAGAACAATGGAAGTACCCCTGCACATGAAAGCCTACGAAGCCATAGGTGCAAAACCGGTACCGCTTCCTTTCGGAGAGCTATACACAGCTCTGCAGACTGGAGTTGTTGACGGTAACGAGAACGGTCCTCTTACTCTGTATGGTCAAAAATTTCACGAAGTCCAGAAGTACCTCACCTTGCTTCCCGTTGTTTCCAACGGTGGTATTTTCCTCATGAGTGCAACGATATGGGATAAACTGCCTAAGGACCATCAGTTGGCAGTTTCTAAGTGTGTACCATCGTGGAGAAAAAAGATGAGAAACGATGCCCTGGAGAAGGGCGGCTGGGCTATAGAGCAGATGAAAAAAGAAGGCTTAAAAGAGGTAAACCGAATTGAAGATATAACACCTTTTATCGAAGCCACAAAATCTGTATACGAATGGTTCTATAAAGATCTTCCAGCAGATACCGCCGATTGGGCAAAGGAAATAGTTAAAAAAATCAGAGAAGTGGGAGAAGGTATTACAGAGGGCGATTGGTTTGCTAAATAGATAAAAATACCGATTTACACCACCCAGTGAAGAGAAGTTTCGGTCAGGCATCGGGGCTAATCCCGGTGCCTGGAGTCGCTTTTAATAGTGGAGGCATACTTCCATGAAAATACTCGATTTTATCTTCAAAATTGATTTTATCCTGAGATCTATTTTAAAAATTCTTCTTTTAATAAGTATGGGAGGAATCGCCTTTTTAGTAAATCTGGGTGTTATTTTTCGTTACGTTCTGGCATCACCTCTAACCTGGACAAATGAGCTTTCAAGATATCTGCTAATCTTTACCGTGCTTTTCGGGGCATGCCTGGCTCTAAGGCTAAATCAATTTGTAAAGATAGAGTGTATCGTCAATTTATTCCCATACAAGATCAGAAAAATCGTAATACTTTTCTCTGAATTAATGATTATTTGCTTTCTACTGGTATGTATATTCTCACCAACAGCATTGATCCAAAAAGCCATTCTGACAAAAACTATCAGTCCTGCACTGGGAATACCCATGGTAATTCTCTATACCACACTGAGAACAGGATTTATAGTTATGTTATTTTCCCTTATTCTTAAAATGTTAGAACAAACTATATCCACAGAAAAAGAATGATCGTTGCAGCCTTTATTATTTTACTGTTAATAGGAATTCCTATTGCTTTTGTTCTCGGAATAAGCAGTGTTTTTTACCTGATCAGGGTGGAATTACCCCTTGTACTGGTCTCACAAAGGTTCTTTGTAGGTCTGGATAACTTTCTCCTTCTTGCAGTTCCCCTCTTTATAATGGCCGGCAAAGTTATGAACGAATCCGGAATAACCAGACGCCTGGTTGACTTTTTCTCTGTTCTTATAGGACATATTCGGGGAGGGTTGGCTTATGTAAATATAGTATCAAGTATTTTCTTCGCCGGTATTACGGGAGCAGGAGCTGCAGATACAGCAGCCATCGGGTCGATTATGATTCCGGCTATGAAGAAAGAAGGCTACTCCCCTGAGTACAGCGGAGCTGTAACGGCGATTTCTTCAACTATCGGCCCCACCATCCCCCCCAGCATCGCCATGGTGGTCTATGGAGCAATTTCCGGTGTATCTATTGCAAGACTTTTTTTGGCAGGGTTTATACCTGGCTTTATGTTAGGAATAGCCCAGATTATTATCGCCTTCTTGTATGCAAGAAAGCAGAAGTTTCCCGTAAGAGGTAAAATGCTAAACTTAAGAAACTTCACTACCGGTTTCTTAAACGCAATACTTGCAATATTGATGCCCGTTATACTTCTGGGTGGTATCCTGAGCGGCATTTTCACACCTACAGAAGCTGCTGGTGTTGCCGTTCTCTATGCTCTGATAGTGGGATTTTTCATATATCGAGAACTTAAAATAAAGGCTCTGGTAAAAATACTCTACGAGACCAGTCTCCTTACAGGTGCAGTCCTTATAATTCTTGCAGTAGCTCACCTCTTTAGTTGGATTCTGGCGGCCGAAAGAGTTCCTGAAATAGTAGCATCTACTTTTACTGTATTGAGCACAAACCCCCTTGTAATTCTTTTGTTGATAAACCTGCTTCTTCTGTTTGTAGGAACTTTTATGGAGACTCTTGCGGCAGTGATTCTTCTTACTCCTATCCTGTTACCACTTGCAGAAAGCATAGGCTTGAGCGCCTTGCATTTTGGTATAATAATGGTAGTTAATCTGAACATCGGCCTTGCAACTCCTCCTTTAGGAGTCTGTCTGATTGTTGCATCTCCTATTGCCGAGGTTTCACTGGAAAGGATCTCTCGCTCCACAGTACCTTTCCTGCTTGCATCTATAGTAGTTTTATTTCTAGTTACTTATTTTCCCCAACTCTCGATGTTTTTACCGGGTATCTTTATGCCTTAAACAATCTGTTTTAAAAGAAGGAGAATGAAATGCGTTCAGAAAAGATAAAAATTGGGATTATCGGAACCGGAAGAATAGCAACGGCACACCTGGAAGCTATAATGAATTTAAAAGAGGACACAATACTTACTGCCGTATGTGATCAAAAAAGGGATCTGGCAGAGAGTACTGCAGAAAAGTTTGGAGCAGGAAATGCATACACTGATTTTCACGATCTCCTAAAAGATCCCCATGTGGAAGCAGTTATAGTGTGCCTTCCGAATTACCTTCACCATTCGGTATGCTTAGAAGCCGCAAAGGCGGGGAAGCACATCCTGGTGGAAAAACCCATGTGCCTCAACACGAAGGAAGCTTATGAAATGACTAGCGAAGCAGAAAAACAGAATGTTATTCTCATGGTCGGACAGTGCAGGCGCTTCTCTCTGGCAATGGAGAAAGTTCAGGAACATATTGAAGATATAGGTACACCCTTCAGGTTGGATATTCAGTTTCTCGTTGAATTTCCCCAACCTCCTACAGAATGGTGGAGGAGTTCTGAAAAAGCGGGGGGGCTGGTTACCCTTCTACAGGGGAGTCACTCCGTAGATACGATTCTGTGGTTACTGAAGAAACTTCCTTCCAGAGTAGTTGGATTTGTCTCTTCACAGAAAGACTCCTGGGAGGGAGAAGATGAGGCTAACTTTTTATTTTACTTTGACACAGGAGAGCTTGCTTCGGTTCATCTTTCCTTAAACACTTCCCCATACCTTCATGAAACTCTTGTTATAGGGGAAAGGGGGTCGATGAGAGTTTTTGAATATCCCACTGAGAAAACCTTCGGCTTCTCCTACATTCTCAAGCTGAACAATAAGACAATTCTCGAAGGTGAACAAGTACCCAGTCTTTACACCAACCAGTTAAAGGAGTTTGTAAGCGCCATCGTAGAAAAACGCACCCCCATGGCTTCAGGGAAGGAAGTAACGAATAGCATGATAGTTCTCGATGCTATGCGAAAATCTTACATGGAAAATAGAGTGGTTTCCCTTAAAAACAAATGAAAAGATACCATCCCCTTATTCTATTCGATCTTTCGGGTAAGGTTGCTCTGATTACAGGCTCCAGCAGGGGGCTTGGCTATGTTA
>QNBH01000285.1 GCA_003645645.1 Spirochaetota bacterium
AAAAAAAAAAATAAAAAAAATTTTTATTCGGTTAAGCAAATGAAACTCTTTACAGGTATAGACGGCTGCAGAGCGGGTTGGTTTGCTGTCTGCCTGTACGAAGATTTTTCTGTGAAGGAGATGGCCGGAGGATTACTGGACACCGAAGGGATAGAAGAGCTCTGTAAAGACAGTGAGCTTGCCCTTATTGATATTCCCATCGGCCTTAAATCCTCCATCGATTCTTCCCATACCGTGGCCGGCAGGGTTTGCGACAGCTTATTACGTAGAGAACTGGGGAAAAAAGCTCCCAGTGTCTTCGCCGTTCCTCTTCGAGAGGCGGTATATGCAAAAGATTACGGTGAAGCAAGAGCTATCAACAGAAGATTTACAGGAAAGAGCCTTTCCGTTCAGAGCTGGAACCTGTGTGATAAAATAAGGAAGATTGACTCTCTCATGCGGAAAAGCTCCTGCTGCAGAAAAGTACTGCGAGAAAGCCATCCCGAGCTTTGTTTCTGTAAGTTAAAGGGGAAACAGATTAAATACGGGAAAAAAACGGCCGAGGGACGTGAAGAGAGGCTTGAGGTGCTTGGACGGTTTCTTCCCAGGGAGGTTTTTCTTTCGCTTAAGGAGTTTTACCTCTCTGCCTCCGGTAGATACAGAAGAGATGAAGTTAGACCTGACGATGTACTCGATGCTGTTGTGCTGGCGGTAACGGCTTCTCTATCTAATACATACACTTTGAAGGGCCTCCCCCCCATCCCCGAGCATGACCGGAAAGATCTTCCCATGCAGGT
The DNA here is from genome assembly GCA_003645645.1 of Spirochaetota bacterium. Lineage (GTDB taxonomy): Bacteria > Spirochaetota > Spirochaetia > SPDA01 > B32-G16 > B32-G16. The sequence continues at coordinate 777 of QNBH01000285.1, forward strand.
CCTGTACTGGGAACCAGCAGTGGAGAGACGAGCCCCTTAATCTCCTGAATCCGATATTCCCCGAACGATTTTCCTCTCTTTTGGGGGAAATCTTGGTACGATTTCGGCCTCAATATGAAGGAGAACTCTGTCTCCGGCTTTTAATTCTGTTTTCTGTTTCTCTTTCTTTGGCTTAGGAGGGAGGACAAAAATAACTATGGGGGTACCGGGTTCGGTAAAACGCCGGTTTACCAGAGCAAGCCCAATCAGATTCCCCTCCGTATCGATGGAACAGCTTGTAACATGGCCGATAACCTGCCCCTTTTTGTTTACTACAGGATTACCCTGTTTCGGCGGGCTTATTCCTTTCTTAAGAATACGCCATCGGATAAGTTCCCTTTCTCTGGCCATGTCCATGGCAAGTAAGGCATTTCTGCCGATGAAGAAGGGTTTATGGTATTTGACGTATCCTGGAAAGCCGGCCTCTGCGGGAGTGATTTTAAACGTACCTCCCAGCTCATGCCCGTACAGAGGAAGACCGGCTTCTGTTCGGGTGCTGTCCCTTGAAGCAAGACCGCAGGGCTTTATACCGTAAGATTTACCCCTTTCAAGGAGCATATTCCAGAACTCTGCCATACTATCGGGATGGACAAACAATTCAAAACCTATATCCTCTCCGGTATATCCTGTTCGAGCAACTATAACCGGTATGCCATCAAGTATTACCTCGATAAGATCGGTTCTTCTCAGCCTTGAGAGTTTCTCTCTTGTTTTGCTATCGTCGGTACAGGCTTTAAGTATTTCCAGGGAGGCAGGGCCCTGCAGAGCCATATCTCTCAACTGATGCTCTCCGGCCTCTGAAGACTTGAGATTCTTTAGCACTGCCGGCGCTTCTACCTGAATCCAGGGCCTTTCCCTGTCTATTATAACCCTTCGTTCATTTACAGCGTTAAACCAGTGCCAGTCTTTATCCTCGTTTGCAGCATTTACCACTACGAGGAAGAGATCGGAGCGCCTTCGATAGATCATAAGATCGTCGATAGGATTACCATCAGGGTCGAGTATATAGGAATAGCAGGATTGACCATCTTCCAGCCAGTGAGCGTAATTTGACAGGATAGTGTCCAGGAAGGATATCGCATTGGGACCCGATACCTCAAAGCAACCCATGTGCCCCACATCGAAAAGACCTGCCGTTGTGCGGACGGCCGCATGTTCCTCGTTCAGCCCCGAGTACCAGACCGGCATCTCCCAGCCTGCAAAAGGAACTATCCTGGCCCCCAGTTTTTTATGTTCTTCAAATAAGGGGGTTCGCTTGAGTTGTTTTTGCTCTGTCTCCCTCCATTCCCACTCTATTTTACCGTTGTCTTCGATTTTGGCATCGATTTTATTCTCCCCTACAAAGTACGGGAGAGTCAGGTCGAACCTTTCGGGATACTTTCTGTACAGCTCTTCCCCGGGGGTTCCGGGCTTCTCTCCCACCCGTCTCGTATCACGGAAATTAAAAAAATCGGAAAGATCGTCTTTTTTGCCCGATACGTTTTCCACAACAACAGGCCCCTGAACCTTCCGGAATATGTCTTCGTTATCGAAAATAATGTAGCCTTCCGCCAGTCCTCTCAGCCATGAACTCACCCTTGATGTATTATCCTCTCCTGTTTGCACCAGATAACACTCTCTGCCGTGTTCATCGGGCTCGCATCTTCCTATTATGACCTCGTCAATCAGCCTTCCGTCCTTATCGAGCATAAATGTGGCGGTTTTATGGCCTGCCTGCAGTTCCGCCATATTCCCTGTTGTAACTTCCTGTATAAAGGCTCTGGCACGCCATCCGCTTATCTTTAATAGCGGTGAACCCTCGTTGCTCTTTCTGGTATAGAAATAGGGATAACCGCTTTTTCTCACTTCTATATCGATCCCTGCTTTTTCCGCCATCGCAGTAACAGCCTCCTTTGCCTCTTCCAGTAGATCAAGATCGATCTTTCCTCTAGGCAGCTCTCCGGCAAGCCCAAAGTATGAGTAAGGTTTAATTCCTGTAACAATTTTATAAATTATACCGGCGATGGTTTTCATATCGGAAGTATCAAGACCGCGCTGGGTAACCCAGGGAGTTCCAAGACGGATTCCGCTTGCCAGTGCGGTCAGTGTATCTCCGGGTATGGTATTCTTGTTTACAACAATTCCTGCAAGATCGAGAATTCGGGCGGCCGTCTCACCTCTTAAGGGAAAGGTTATTTCTTTATCTCCTGCAACAGAAGTATGTTCGACAGAACTTACATCGATCAGTACGATGTGTGTGTTTGTGCCGCCATAGGCCACCCGAAGCCCCTTCTCTTTGAATGCATCCGAGAGAGCCCTGGCATTTTCTACGATTTTTCTCTGTAACTGCTTAAACTGCTCTGTCTGTGCAATCTCGAAGGCAACGCAAAGAGCTGCAAACTTGTTTACGTGTGGACCACCCTGTGCTCCGGGAAACACAGACATATCGATCATATTTGCCTTATCTTCGTCCGTGGTGAGTATAACCGCCCCTCTTGGACCGCAGAGTGTTTTATGTGTGGTGAATACAACTATATCTGCAACGCCTATTGGATTCGGATAGACACCACCGATGACAAGACCTGCAGTGTGGGCAATATCCGCCATTAACAGTGCACCAACCTCATCTGCAATTTCTCTAAACTTCTGCCAGTCCGGCGCCCAGGGATAGGCTGTATATCCGGCTACGATGACCCTTGGATGATATTTTTTTGCAAGTTCCATGATCTGGTCGTAATCCAGTTTCTCTGTTTTGGGGTCTACGCCGTATGAGACAACCCTGTATGTTTTCCCGGAGAGGTTAAACTCACTACCGTGGGTAAGATGCCCTCCTTGAAATAGATCCAATCCCATGAGTGTATCCCCGGGTTCCATAAATGTACTGTAGATTGAAAGATTGGCGGCAGAGCCGGATAGTGCCTGCACATTAGCGTAAATAGCCTCCGGCGGAACCTCTTCCGTTGCGAAGCACTCTGCAGCTCTTCTCCCTGCAAGCGATTCCACCACATCTACAAACTCTACGCCTTTATAAAAGCGTCTGTCGGCATAACGGCGGTAATAGACCAGTTGATGCGCATCATCAACAAGCAGGCTCTCCGGTTCGCGAGTTGCCCTTACGGGAGGATAACCTTCTGCATATACGTTTTGAAATACCGACCCCAGCGCCTCTCTTACCGCCCGAGGTGCATAACTCTCGGATGGGATCATTATCAATTTTCGAGCCTGTCGTTCTTCTTCCTTTTTTATTATTCTCCCCATATTCGGGGCAAGCTCTGAAATATCTCCTCTGAATAGAAAATCCTTTAAGTTTTCTTTCATACTTCTGTCCTTGTTATTTTTTTGTTATTATCGCATTTTTTATGTAACAATTCAAGGGTAATCTCAAAAATTGCAGGGAATTATTACGAATGCCTAAAAATATTAGTTGACAATTACAGTCCTCTTTTTTAATCCAGAATATTAGAATACCGCTCAAAGAACCCCCCTGTCTTTAAAGTTCTTAATTATTTTTTTTACCTTATTCCGTGATGCTCGACTATCCCCGGCGTACGGCTTACCCTCCGGTCGATGGGGAACTATTCTGCACGTTCTGCTTCGGGCACTCATGCT
>QNBH01000286.1 GCA_003645645.1 Spirochaetota bacterium
GCTAAAACAGATACTTTATAATCTTCTGTCGAATGCAGTCAAATTTAGCGAATCGGGAAAACGTATCGGGCTGCGTGCTTACCCTCAGGACGGCTGTGCGATAATCGAGGTATGGGATGAAGGAAGGGGAATCGATACAAAGGACGTTTGAGAGATTTTCGATAGCTTCCAGCAGGTGGAGAGTAGTATGTCGAGTAAACCCGAAGGGACGGGTCTCGGTATGGCGATTGCAAAACGTCTTGTGGAAATGCATGGAGGGCAAATTGCTGTGGAAAGCAGGCTGGGAGTGGGCAGCACTTTTAGAATAAACCTTCCGTATATCTCCCGGAACCCGCCTGAAGAGACAGAGGGATGGGGGTAAGTAGGTTTGAACATGAGATATGGCGAAAAACTTAAGGGAAAAAATCCTGACAGTTGATGAACTGATAGTTTAAAAAAGGATTTAAGCGAATCAATTTACATCAACTCAGGCACATCCACCCACCTTCGTTCTTTCCAGCTTTTAATCCCCAGTTCCGCCAGTTGTACACCCTTTGCACCTTCCAGAAAATTCCACTTGAACGGCGTATTTGCAACTACATGTTTTAGAAAGAGCTCCCACTGCACCTTGAAGGCATTTTCATAGGGATCACGGGTGGGCATTCTGGTCCATCCCTCGTAGTAATCTATGGGGCTTTCTATATCGGGATTCCATACGGGTTTAGGAGTCATTGAATCGTGCTGTACCCAGCAGTCCCTTAAGCCCGCTACTGCTGTACCCTCGGTACCATCGACCTGCATTGTAAGAAGGTCGTCCCTACGGACCCTCACCGCCCAGGAGCTGTTAAACTGGCAGACTGCTCCGTTTTTAAGCTCAAAAATTGCGTATGCTGCATCTTCTGCGGTACATGTGTACTCCTTGCCCATCTCGTCGATGCGGGACGGTATATGAGTTGCTCCATGTGCGAGGAGCGCCTTTATATCACCAAAGAGGTTGTCTATTACATATCTCCAGTGGCAAAACATATCGAAAATGATTCCCCCTCCTTCCTCTTTTTTGTAATTCCAGGAAGGGCGCTGATTCGGCTGGTGGTATCCATCGAACACCCAGTAGCCAAACTCAGCCCTAACGGAGAGGACACGGCCAAAGAAACCGGTATCGATTAAATACTTCAATTTCATTAAACCCGGAAGCCAGAGCTTATCCTGAACTACTCCGTTTTCAAGTCCCGCTTTTTTTGCGCCGTGATAGAGGGAAAGGGCTTCCTCAACGGAAGTGCTTATCGGTTTCTCACAGTATACTGCTTTACCCGCCTCTATGGCCTTCCTCACAGAGGCAGCACGAAGGGATGTAATCTGGGAGTCAAAATATATTCGGTTAAAGGAGTCGGAGAGCGCTTCATCCAGACTGGTAGTAAACTTTGATAATCCGTGTTCTTTGGCAAGTGCAGATAGCTTCCTATCGTTTCTTCCCACCAGGACAGGTTCCGGTTCTATTACAATTCCGTTATCCAGCACCACTCCTCCCTGACTGCGAATAGCCAGTATGGAGCGGATAAGATGCTGGTTGGTACCCATCCGCCCGGTAACCCCATTCATTATTACCCCGATTTTCTCTTTTCCCATGAAAAATCCTCCTCCGAAAATTTAATCCGCCCCGTTCGGGCCGGTAGTTTTCATTGTTTTGGTTGTCCCGTAGGGTCATGTAGATTCTTCCGAAAATTTAATGCACTCCACCAAGGGAAAGTTTTCATAGTTTTAGTTGGCTCATAGAGTCATTTAGACTCCTTATGTATGTTTATAGTAGGCTTCGAGAATTTTATCGAGTAAACGATTCTGATCCATAGACCAGTAAAGCGTGGAAAATATCTCGACCTCAATAAATCCTCTAAACCCTGCTTCTTCGACCATCGCTCTGATTTGCCGAACGGGGATGCATCCTTCTCCCATTAGCCCCCGATCAAGCAGGAGATCCATGGTAGGGGATTTCCAATCACACACATGAAAGGCAAAAATCCGTCCCATTTCCCCGCAACGGGCTATTTCTCTTTCCAGATCCGGCTCCCACCAGATGTGGTACACATCTACGGCGACCCCCACGTTGGGAAGGTTGAGTTTCTCGCATATATCGTTGGCCTGTTTAAGAGTGTTTACGGCTGATCTGGTATCTGCGTACATGGGATGTAGTGGTTCGATGGCAAGCCTGACCCCGTTTTTGCCTGCGTAATCGCCTACCGCTACGATTCCATCCTCTATCTGTTTTCGAGACTCCGATAAAGATTGACGGCAATCGGAGCCGCATACAAGGACAACTACCGGAGCACCGATTTCGGCAGCCTCGTCTATTGCCTTTTTATTATCTTCGATTGCCTCTTCCCTCTTTTTTTTGTCGGTAGAGGGGAAAAACCCGCCTCTGCACAGTGAAACCACCTCAAGCTTCGCATCCTCTATCAATCGTCTTACCTCTGCAGGCTTTCTGCCTTCCAGGGCATCCCTCCAGACCGTTATTCCCCTTACTCCATTGAGGGCGTACTGTTTTACTGCAATCTCAATGCTCCATGGCTTTGTTGTAATGGTGTGAATACAGAGCCTGGAGGTATCCTTCAAGACCTCAGGAAATGAGCTTTCCATGATAAAATCCCCTTAAAAAATACTAATCGGTACCACTTTGAAGGACAATTGCACCGTTTCAATTTTACAGAAGAGTCTAAGAAACTCTCTATCATATATTAAAAAATGCGAGATATGGCTCATTGTTCGTAAGCCTCTTTAAATATACTGCTAGTTCCATTGCGTGGTAATCTCCCCAGAAGCAGGACTCCCCGTTCGGAACCTTCTGCCCTTCTCTTATGTTATCCCACCTGTTGGGATGATGATATACAGAATGTAAAAGTAAACCCTGATGGTTATCATCCACGGAAAGATATCGGTCTGAGAGTACAGTTCTGCTTACGGTCAGACCTGCCCTTAAATACCGATCCCCCTCTTTCTTTTTCCCATTCTCCTTGAGATAATGACCTAGCCGAAGAAGCCCCTGAGCCGAAATAGCTGCAGCAGAGCTGTCCACCGGTTCGTATGGATTGAAGGGATCGGCAGGCCGTTCGAGATAGTCCCCCATTTTGGCCAATCCCGGTGCGCCTGTATCCCAATAGGGTATGCCATCGGTGGGAGTATTCTCTATATAAAAATCGGAGACTGCCATTGCGGTTTCCAGGAACCTCTTTTGAACCTCTTTTTTATTTTTGTAATAGGGAAGGTTTAGCTCTTTTATCTCACTGTTATCAAGTGTATCGATAAACTCCAACTGCTCGGCATATCCTAAAAGTATCCATGAAAGCCCTCTGGTCCATGTAGAAAAGGGAGAGTAACCCTGCTGGGTTGATGGACACCGGTAAGTACCGTTGTTAATGTTAAAAACAGACTCGTGCACTACCCTTCCCCGCACATCGTAACCGTCCCTTCCCTCACCAAAATACACATTATAACGGGCGGTTGTCTCCGAATGCTTTAGAAGGCGTTCGAGCAAAGATATTTTTCGGTCGTTCTCACCCATGAGAATATGCCCAAGTTTATGGGCTACCGCTAGCACCCGCATAGAACGAATGGTGTCGGAGAAAAGAGAGTGGGGACCGTTAAAAGAAGGTACATAACCCAGCTCTCCGGGCAGCTCCGTCCACCTGGCCGCCTGTACTGCCCCGGATACTTTTAAAGCAAGCTGGTAGAACTCTCTCTCCCAGTCGTTCTCAGGAATCTTTCCCTCCTTCATGAGTCTCAAGAGATTCCCATAGGTGCTTATGTTGTTGAATCCGTGATCGTGTACTCCCGTATGGCTTACATGCGAAGCCATGTATTTAGCCGTATTTAACCTACCCATTTCCAGGAACTCCTCCTCGCCGGTTGCATCAAATTGGTAAATGGGAAGACCAAACTGAAAACCCTGGGTCCATTCGGTCCATCCGCGAGTGGTATAAACACCGTTCACAGTAAAAACCGGAGTACCCCGGCTTTTATCCCATGATCTCTCCACAAGCCTTATCTTGGAAGCCGCAAGGCCGAAAAGCAGTTCCGTATTCTTACTTAGATCTTCTGCAGTTATACTTTCATCTATTTTTATCATAATATCTCCCCCTACAACCTGGATATATGGAAACCCCCATCCACATCGATTACACACCCTGTAGAATAGGCTAAATCCCCTTCAAGGAGACTCCTCACAGCCTTTCCCACATCATCCGGCGTCCCCCAGCGTCGCTGAGGAACCAGTCCCTGCTTTATAAGCGGATCGTACTTCCCCCTTGCACCTGAAGTCATATCTGTATCTATGATTCCTGGACGGACTTCATAAACCTGAATTCCTTCATCCGCAAGCCTGGAAGCATAGAGCTTCACGACCATAGAAAGACCTGCTTTTGATATACAGTA
>QNBH01000287.1 GCA_003645645.1 Spirochaetota bacterium
CTACACTTATGCTGATTATCTTTCCTGGCCGGACGATGAAAGGTGGGAGCTAATCGATGGGGTTGCGTACAATATGTCTCCGGCACCTGGGAGACAACACCAGGAAATTTCTATAACAATATCCGGAGAGATATATGACTTTTTAAAGGATAAACCTTGCCATGTGTATGCCGCACCTTTCGATGTCCGTCTGCCGGAAAACCCCGATGAACAGGACAAAGAGATAACCACTGTTGTGCAACCGGATGTATCGGTTTTTTGTGATGAGTCGAAACTGGACGAACGGGGGGCTACTGGAGCACCGGACATCGCTGTGGAAATCCTCTCTCCTTACACCTCGGTAAAAGACCAGAGGGAGAAGCTTGCTCTTTACGAACGGTTTGGGGTGCGGGAATACTGGATTGTTGATCCTGCAAACTGCATTATGTGGGTGTACCGGTTGGTGGAGCCGGGGAGGACAGGCCAGGAGGGGTGCCGGTCAGGAAAGGAGAGGCGGCCACAACTCGGTGGCTCTGAGTCGCATACTGCAACCTACGGCAAACCGGAAGTCTACGGTCCGGAGGATACTTTTACCAGCCGGGTGATGGAAGGGTTTTCCCTGGAATTATCTTCTGTTTTTCCCCATTAAAATCGTGATAAAGAAATGATAGAATGATTCACTTGAACTTCTCTGCAATCCATATTTTAAAAAATCTGTCTACAATAACAAATCCCCCATTTTCCCGGTCAATGAGGTCCTTTTCTATAAGAGCCTCGGCAGCACGTTGTGCACTTGAGGAAGATTTAATTCCACAGCTCTTTAAGAATTCCGATGAAAAAGGCCGCATCTCGGAAGGTTTAACCGATAGTCCCCGCAAGAAACGCTGTTGGTTACTTGTAAGGGATTCCCAGAGCATGGTATAGGCATAACTCTCACGATTCAGAAGGATATTAATTGCTTTCTCTAAAGCATTAGCCTTTAGTGATTGATTCGGTTCGCCAAGTTCCCATAGAACATGGCAAATGTGTTGTGTGTAGAATGGGTGTCCACCAGTCAAATTGCATAAATCATGAATCATTGATGGTTCTATGGATTTCCCGGATAATTCGAACTTATGTCGTATGAAAGGGACCCATTCTTTCATATCAATCGGTCCAAGCGGGAAATGGCCGGAAGACCGGTATAACGGACGGGAACTGTCCAGGAATAACCGTTTAATTATATGTTTACGACTTCCCAGAAAGAGGTAACATACATCTTTTTGTTGCTGGATAATCGAGCGTAAATAGCCCTCTATAGTATCCGAATCGTATTCTACTATCCGTTGAAACTCATCAAACACGATTACAACCGATCGGTTCTTCTTTGATAATCTTACCGGCACAGATAAAACATCTTCCAATAGAGGAGTTATTTGTGATTCTGCCTGTACCCTAAAGGTTACTACCGGCTTTCCTTCATCATTTAGGCTCACACTCGGAGCAAGCTTTCCAAAGAATTGTTTTGCCGTACTGAGAAGTTTTTGTGCGGTTCCTCCCATGGACATTGTGATGGATTTAGCAACAGTAGTAATGAAGCTCGCTTCACTATCGGTAGGCCATAAATCAATATATGATGCTGTGGAACCCTTTTTTTCAGCCTGTTGCAAAACTTGTTTTACAAGAGACGTTTTACCTATACGTCGTTCCGAATAGATGAAAAGCTTCTCACCATTTTGGATTGCCCGAAATAGCACCTGTTGTTCCTCGGTTCTGTTGCAAAAATCATTACCAGTAACTACACCTCCATAATGAAAAGGGTTCTTCATAATTTCCTCACTTCATAAATATCGCTATCTGCGTTACGCATATTGCGATACGCATCATGCGTAATTCTATATACAGTATATAAACTAAATATGCAAGAACTCTTTTTATTCTTTCAGACATTTCTGTGATGAATTATTTTACTGTTTTTCAAGACCGCCTTCATCCCCCTTATTTTATATAGCAGAAGTGTTTCGGTTTATTATTACAGTTTCCAGTGCCAGGACACTACTAAGACAGGGTGTAAGTTTTTTTACAGGAAGCTCTTTTGCGATTTAAAGTTACGGATAACCTCTCTACGAGACTGCAGGGCAGCTTTCGGAGTTTTGCAAATTCTTTTTATTATAAAGATTTCTGAAAAATGCATGATTTCGCTGATAAATATATCACAAGGTGATTGATATCTCTATAAGCTTGTTTTGGGAAAGGTGAGAAACTTGAAGATATGTCCTTTCCGTCCGATATCATTTAAAAAATGTAAAAAGGATGCCTATAATTGCTCCGATTTGTACTGTCCAGAAGATAAACATCCATTTTATCACATCGGTTAGGGCTTCGGTAGCCTCTTCTCCGAGCTTATCGCGAAGTGCTTTAGGGATGGATATTACTGCCATACAGCTTTTTTATACCACGTAAATTACTAAAATGCAATGGTATATCGAGAAGGCTATCATATTAAAAAATACTTAAATTATTTGTTTTTCATCTGAATCAATAGCTTCATTTTCCCTGTTATATATAGTAGAATGGAGGTGTAAAAAAGATGGGTATACCAATGAGAAAAAAAGACCGGATGTATACTTACGCAGATTATCTCAGGTGGCCGGAAGATGAAAGGTGGGAGCTTATCGACGGGGTGGCTTACAATATGAGTCCCTCACCTAACCGTCAGCATCAGGAAATTGTAGGGACAATTTTTAGTGAACTGTTCCAATATCTGAAAGATAAACCCTGCAAAGTCTACGTTTCCCCCTTCGATGTCCGTCTTGCTGCGGGAAAAGAAGCTGCAGATGACGAGATTATCAACGTAGTGTAGCCCGATGTTTCTGTTTTTTGTTCCGAAGATAAACTCGATGATGCGGGGGCGGTTACCGCCCCGGACATTGCAGTGGAAATCCTCTCTCCTTACACCTCGGTAAAAGACCAGAGAGAGAAGCTTTCACTTTACGAACGCATTGGTGTTAAGGAGTACTGGATTGTAGATCCTGCAAATAATGTGGTGTGGGTATATCGTCTTCAAGAGGGGTCCGGGCTGCGGTCTGAGTACTCGCCCACAGAGGTTGCAGGTGTTAGGGGAACCTACGGTAAACCGGAGGTATACGGCCCTGAAGACACACTTAAAAGTCAGGTGTTGGAAGGGTTTTCCCTGGAATTATCTTCGATATTTTCTATTTAAGATAAAGTAAAGGAAGAAGTATTTTTCCGGTTCTATCAATCGCCTTATTTAAGGTGACATTTAAACAACATCTCCATTTTCCTTGTACTGTATAGTAGTATTAAAAAGAAATGGAGAAAGTGGGATTGTATGCTAAGAAAGATAGCCCTATCTATATTCATATTAATTATTCTGCCTACTAAAACGTATAAAACACGAAGATAACTTACAGATGCCACTTGTTTTTCTATTTCTGTTTGAACCTTATTCGATCTCAGCCACTACCGGAGGAGCAGTAACGATATTGCCCGGACGAAACTGTGTGAGAAACTCGACCATTTCCTGCTCGTTACGCATAGCTGCGGCGAAGGCGCTCGTATCGAGGACGTACTTCATAAGAGCGGAGCACCTCTGTTACGCCCATGCGAGTAGATCTCATGGTCCATCTTCATTGTGGCTTTTCTCAAGATGGAAAGATCTTCCTCCTTCATGTCAGCAGAAAAGAACCCTTCCGGCCACTTCCCCTCTTCCTTATCTAAAGCCTCCTCACAGGCTTTTAGCACATATCTGTTTCTGCTCATTCCATGTTCTCGGGCAGCCTCGTCCAATCGTTTGAGAATTTTCTCCGGAAAATGTATAGTAGTTGAAGGCATGAATATAATATATTCTATTTTATCCTTCCATTTAAACAGATTCATTTTTCACGTCGCTCTTTACACTGTATCTATTTCCCCCACGGAAAGGGGAAATAGATACTTAAAACTCGTCCGGTATTTTATTCTCCCTTGAAGACACTCCTCCATGAAATCCCATATAAGCTCCGAAGGGATTCTGTCCCGGCGGGAAACATATTCTTTAAACTTTTTATAAACCGGTTCTGATACATTATTAGTTATTGTTTTTTATTTATTACAGTATTTTATATTTTTTGGCAGATCACTTATATTTCATTATCCCAGTATTACACGGTGGAGATACTCTCCCACTATATATCTCTTAAAGATCGGTGGGAAGAATTACAAGCAGGAGTGTTTCTTCTTTCATCTCGGAGCGCAGTTTCTCAATCTTTAACCAGATCTTACTGCTTTCTTCGGTCAGCCTCCTCTCAAGCCTCTCTTCTGCAAGGGCAAGAGAATCCTAGCGAGCCTCCTCGCCTATCTCCCTTATTACCTCGGTTAGAGCTTCGGTAGCCTCATCACCGAGCTTATCCCGCAGTGCTTTGGGA
>QNBH01000288.1 GCA_003645645.1 Spirochaetota bacterium
ACAGATATAGATTTGGTTAAAGCAAACAAACTACTGCCAAAAGTAAAGATTTTTAACCCACAAATACAACTAAGTTCTTCTCTGGAACGAAATCGTGATTTTAAAAGTTTTATTGTAAATAAGGAAAATTTCTTCTTGACTAGCTTATAGTTATAGTTTAATATAAAATTTAATTTAAAACGTTTTAGATGCCCGTTATTGGGCGGGTACCTAAAATTAAAAACATATTAAGGAGGGTTTCTATGAAAAGATTTGTAATGTTCTTGTTATTGTCTGTTTTATCTTTAACGTTTGTTTTCGCTGCGGGGCAGAAGGAGGAGGCAAAAACAGAAGAAGTGGTGAGAATCAAATGGTGGAATCACATGCCTCCTGACGGAGCACAGGGCAGAGCTTTTAGAGTATACATCGAGGAATTTGAACGTGAATATCCTAATATCAAAGTTGAAGTAGAATCGATACCTCACAGAGACTACATAAAAAAATTACCTACTGCTATTGCGGCAGGAGAAGCGCCGGATCTATTCGGTATGACATACAGGCTTCTCTATGAGTACCATGTAAATGGGGCAATGTCTCCTGTGGATGAAGTTGCATTTAGAGAGTTTGGTGTCAGCACAATTGAAGAATGGAAAGAACAGTGGGCACCAGGCACTTTAGATGCTTACATGGTGGATGGTAATTACTATGGTCTTCCTTGGCAATTTAATATCTATTCTTATCTGATAAATACCCAACACTTCCGTGAAGCAGGACTCGATCCGGAAAAGGATGCTCCTAAATTTTGGGATGATGTTTACAGGGTAGGTAAAAAATTGGTTAAAAAGGATGCAAGCGGCAGGATAACGAGACAGGCATTATCCTTTCCTTTTGTGCATTCTGCTGCCTGGTATATGTTGGAGTTGGAACCAATTATCAGGGAACTGGATGGTGCTATTCTTAATGAAGATCAAACCGAATGTTTGATAAATAGTGAAACAGGAATAAAAGCGATGGAGGAAATTAAAAGACGTTTTGATGAAGGGATCTCCGACAAGGATATAGCTGCTACTCTTGATTATTATAATACAGGCTTCCCAACTGGTAAAATATCTATGATAGTAGGTGGTCAGTGGGGTCCCCCAAGATATTATATTAACTTTCCAGATGTGGAGCGAGGAACTTTCAAAGCAATACCCTATCCAACCTATCCTGGAAAAGATCCGGCCATCTCAACAACCAGTTGGGCGTGGGTAGTTTATTCACAAAGTCCTCACAAAGCAGAGGCATGGAGATTTGCAAATTATATCACTTCCTTTCCATCAAGAAACCTTTTGTTAACCGGAGATACCATTCCGAGAGCTGGATGGTCGGAAACCGAAGGAGCTAAAACAATACCACAATCAGAGTTCTGGGAAGAGATGTTACAATATGCAAAGCCCCTTGCAAATTTTAAGAAGTACTCCGAAGTTTCTGAACCTTTAAAAAGGGCAATGCAGGAGATTCTTCTTACGGGCAAAGATATTAAGACAACTCTCGACAGAGTAAAGAAAGAGATCGATATAGCTTTACAAGAATGATATATTTCTGATAAATAAAGGAGGTGGAGTCACCCACCTCCTTTACTACGAAAGAAGGCGACCACCTATGGTGGATAGACGGGCTTAAGCCCGTCCACCTTCTTTCGGAGCATACAACCACTTAAGTAATTTCTGCAAGGCGGAAATTAATTAGCCCTTGCAGGGATTGTAAAGCCTCAGGCTTTGCCGGTGGTTGTTTACCATGAATATTATATATATGGAAGAGACAACAGATTGATAGAAAAGAAAGAACCTGGATATGTCAAAAAGTTAAGAACAACTGGCTTTCTTTTTTTTCTTCCCGTCTTAATCTATTTTATCATTTTTTTAATAGGACCCATTGTTGCCGCACTATTTTTCAGTTTCACCAGGTATACAGTCCTCTCTGCTCCACAGTTTATTGGGTTTAAGAATTACCTGAGAATATTTACAATGTCTTCCTTCAGTAATTCTTTAAAAGTAACGGGTGTTTATGTAATTACTCGTCTATCCGTAATTCTTATACTCGCTTTCTTTATGGCTCTACTTATAAATAAAAAAATACCTTTCAGTGGGTTTTTCCAGGCTGTTTACTTTATGCCCTATGTTTTCCCTCTGGCAGTAACTTCAATAATTTGGAAATTATTTTACAGACCCTTTGGTTTAATCGAACAAATAACTTCTATTCTTGGATTAGGTTATATGCCTTGGCTGAGTTCTGAAACATTGGCTCTCCCCGCAATTACGATTACTACTGTTTGGTCTGCTACCGGATATTATTCCATAATCCTTCTTGCGGGACTGCAAACAATACCAGAAGAGGTGCTCGAAGCAGCTACTATTGACGGGGCTGGTAGTTTAAGGCGTTTTTTCTCCGTTATTCTTCCTCTGATGAAGCCTACACTTTTTTATATTATAGTCGTAGGTACTATTAATTCAATCAGAGGCTTCACTCCTTTTCTTGTTATGACAGGGGGAGGTCCTGGAGAGGCGACAAGACCAATAGGACTACTAATTTATGATTATGGGTTTGTACATCTACGTATGGGTCTTGCTTCTGCAATGTCGGTGGTTGCAGTTGTACTTATTCTTATTTTCACCCTGTTTCAGAGGAGAATCTATAAATATGAAGGTGGTTAGGATTAAACTTGACAGGATTGTTCTTTTCTTTATAGCTTCTCTATTTGCTTTAATATTTCTGTTGCCGATGGTATATACTTTTGTTTCTTCATTAAAGTCAATAGAAGAAATATTTACAATTCCCATTAAATGGATACCTGATAAAATACATATTGAAAACTTTATACTTCCCTTCACAAAGAAAAACTTCGGTATTTATTTTATAAATAGTACGATTGTTGCAATAGCGGTAACCATTAATCAACTTTTTTTCAGCTCTCTTGGAGGATACAGTCTGGCAAAGTTTAACTATAGAGGAAAAGATTTTTTATTTATAACTGTACTACTTACAATGATGGTTCCTGTTGAGGTTACACTGGTACCACTTGCAATAATAGTGAGGAATCTCGGATGGATGAATACTTATTGGGGATTGATCATTCCCGTTATGATAACCCCGTTCGGCATTTTCTGGATGCGACAATTTATTATTACAATACCAAACGATTATGCCGAATCCGGAAGGGTTGAGGGTGTAGGAGAGTTTAAAATATTTTTAAAGATCATTTTACCCATGTGTCAACCTGCTATAGGTGCGCTTGCGATATTTACCTTTATGGGCAACTGGAACCAACTGCTATGGCCGTTAATCGTTGCCAGTAAAGATCGCTTCCGTACTATTCCTGTAGGGCTGGTTGCTTTTGAGGGGGAGTTTTTTACACCCTTTAACGAGTTATTTGCCATGTCAATTACTGCGGTTCTTCCGACTTTAATAATTTTTCTCATTCTGAAGGGAAGGCTGATAAAGGGAATGGCGATGGTAGGAATTAAAGGATAGCATAAATTAAAGATTGTACGGTATGATGCCATGAGAAAGATTGGATAGTGCATTGAATCATATCGCAATCTTCGATCGCAACTGAACTGAAAGGAAGATTGCGATGTGCTATGGGTTTCGGAAGATTTTGTTTTTTTCGCGTTTAAAAGTTTTTTTATAAAAAACAAAATATCGACTGTGCATAGCATAAAGAACCTGATACGGTTCCCTTCAATTTTGCAAGCAGAGTTGAAACGGAAAGTGGATGCACACGATTAGGAGACCAGATACGCCGGTTAAGGTTTTAGAACCATATCAGATGCCGGGTGAAGGTGTTTTTTTACGATTAAATTAGTGTTGGTAGATTGCCATTTTTCTCTTTAACTGTAAAACTATATTCTGTGAAAACTCCGGAAAAGGCTCCCAATTGCCTTAAGTGTATACACTTTTCCGTATCCTGGGATCCGGATTTCCCCAGAGCTAGTTGTGTATTTCAGATAAAATGCAAACACCTCCCCAGTTTGGAGGTTTTTAGAGCTACAGGCCGCCACTGTCCTGCTTATAAGAGGTCACCGAAGGTCAAAAACTGAAATCAGGGGGAGTGGATGTTGTTTTTCTCACCACAAGTCTGGGTGACAGGATTATATTTTTTTTACTTTCTCCACAGGAGTTTAGTCTATCAAGTAAAATATTCATGGCAAGCTCACCCATAAGCTTCTTTTCCTGAAAAACTGTCGTGAGATCAATTCCAGGAAGAGATGCAATAAATATGTCGTCAAACCCGACCAGAGAAAAGTCTTGTGGAACTCTAACCCCCATTTCCCTCATTGCTTTCAATATTCCCACTGCAATAAGATCATCTGCCGCCATTGCTGCCGTAACCTGAGAGT
>QNBH01000289.1 GCA_003645645.1 Spirochaetota bacterium
CACAAAGCCTTAGGCTTTGCCGGTGGTTGTTTACTAATATAATTTTAAAGAGCTTAGAAGGGAGGCCGTTTTTTAATGGAAAAGGGAAAACGAGTCAGGGCATTAAAGGCGGTGTCCAGGTATGTCTACTGCTGCCTGCAATTGTTAAAAAATTACATACCCGAGAAGATGTTATAATCCGATTAATCAATGATGTTCAGAGATTCATCAGGATACCGTGCTTGAATTTCTGCATCGTATGTTTTTAGCCTTTACAAAATATTTTATAAAAGTAGGTTTAAGATTACCTCAATCAGAGAGTATTCCATACTGAAACTTTGATGGAGCCCCTATAACCGAACCGAAAGGGAAAGAACATTCTCAAAGATTTCTACGGCTTTTTCTTCCCGCTCCGTTACCACCGCCACCGAAGATGATCATTACTCCCAGGATAAAGCCAAAATTATACCATCTTCCGTTGTTATGTACTTCATATATATTGGTATTTTCGTTAAAAAGAGAGATGACAAAGGTTACAGGAGCAATAATCCCATGCCATAATCCCTGTAAAAAACCTGCCACCTCTCCTTCCCGATTTTCAGAGCCTGCTACTGTGTTGGGTCCGGCAGTACAGGCTAGCAGGAACAACAGAATGAGCACGATAAAACCTAATAGAAATAATTTTTTCACGATTGTTCCCTCATCTGACCCCGGATAAATGCCAATATCTTAAAAGCCACCTGCAAATGAGGTAGCTTTTTTTCTTGATTAAAAACTGGACTTTGCTCAATAAAAGCTCATTGAGAAAACTGCCTATCCGCCAGATACTTGTAAGTCTCCCACTGCTCCTTTGAATTTTTGCGCAACTGTTGCAGGAACTGTTCTGCTCTTTCCGGATGTGCCTCTTTAAGAGCACGGTATCGCACTTCTTTATAGATATAATCTGCCACATCCATGGAGGGTTCCTTGTAATCGAGAGTAAGAGGATTCTTTCCCTCCTGCTTTAATAAAGGATTAAACCTGTATAAGGGCCACATGCCGGAATTAACTGCAGCCTTTTGCTGTTCCATGCCTTTGGCCATATCTATCCCATGAGCTATACAGTGACTGTAAGCTATTATAACAGATGGCCCTCTGTATGCCTCCGCTTCGAGAAAAGCCTTTATGGTTTGAGCCCTGCTATACCCCATGGCAACTTTAGCCACGTATACATACCCGTAGCTCATAGCCATCATCCCCAGGTCTTTTTTAGCTAATGCCTTTCCGCCTGCTGCAAACTTGGCTATGGCTCCGATTGGTGTTGATTTTGACATCTGTCCGCCTGTATTTGAATAAACCTCGGTATCCAGAACCAGGAGGTTGACATCTTTTCCGGAGGCAATTACATGATCGAGCCCCCCATAGCCGATATCGTAGGCCCATCCGTCGCCCCCTAGGATCCACACGGAGCGCCTTATAAGGTAATCTGCTACAGAAAGAAGCTCCTTTGCTTCGGGAGAGGCATTTGATCCAAGCTGTTTCTTTAGTTCCTGCACATAGTCACGCTGATTCTCTATCTCTGCCTGGGTAATCTGGGGATTGTTCTTGATATTTTCAAGGATGTTTTTATCTATTCCAGATAAATTTTTAGCGAGCATAGCATCTATAAGCTCAAGAGCGTACTCCTGCATCTTGTCTGCGGTAAGACGCATGCCGAATCCGAACTCCGCTGCATCTTCGAAAAGTGAGTTTGACCACACAGGCCCTCGGCCGTCGGCCCTTTTTGTGTAGGGAGTTGTGGGAAGGTTTCCCCCATAAATCGAAGAACATCCCGTTGCATTACCAATGGTGGCACGGTCACCGAATAACTGGGTAAGCAGTTTTACATAGGGAGTCTCTCCGCATCCTGCGCATGCACCGGAGAACTCAAAGAGCGGCTCACGCAACTGGGAGCCCTTTGTGGTATTTATCTTTAATAGAGAGGGGTCTGTGTTGGGAATGCTTAAGAAGAAGTTCCAGTTTTCTTTCTCCTGCTCGCGTAGAGGTATCTGTGGTTCCATTCGGAGAGCCCTTTCTTCGGTTTTTTCACCGTTTATCTTCTTCCGGGCCGGACATATTTCGTAGCAGGTAGCGCATCCTGTACAATCTTCCGGTGCCACCTGGAGAGTGTACTTCATCCCCTTAAACTCTTTGCCTTTGGCATCTGTACTCTTGAATGCCTTAGGGGCTTTTTCAAGATAGCCGGGATCGTATATCTTTGGTCTGATAACTCCGTGCGGACACACAGCAGAACAGTCGCCGCATTGGATACAGGTCTCGGGATCCCAGACCGGTATCTCCTCGGCGATGTTTCTTCTTTCGTATTTGGTAGTGCCCGTCGGATAGGTTCCGTCATCGGGTAGTTTGGAGACTGGAATCTTTTCTCCCCTGCCGGCGATAATCTCTCCGGTTACTTCCTTAACGAATTGCGGTGAATCTTCAGGTACAGGAGGTACCATGTGAATATCCCCTCTTATTTCTTTGGGATAATCCACCTTTTCGATTCTGTTTTTTGCTTCTTCCACTGCCTTCATATTCTGGTCGATTACCTTCTGGCCCTTCTTGCCGTAGGTATCAACAATGGCTTTTTTTATCAATTTCAACGCCTCTTCTTCGGGAAGAATCCCGGATATAAGGAAAAAGGCAGTTTGCATGATCACGTTTATGCGGCTTCCCAATCCTATATCTTTGGCAATCTGGTATGCATCGATAACATAGAACTTGAGCTTCTTATCGATAATTTGCCTTTGAACCTCTACAGGTATATTCTCCCACACCTCATCCTTGTTGAAAGGGGAGGAGAGGAGAAAGACGGCTCCTTCTTCTGCATTGCTCAGCATGTCGAATCTTTCGAGAAAGCTGAACTTGTGGCATGCTATAAAACTGGCCTTCTGAATCAGGTATGTGCTCTTTATAGGAGATTTTCCAAACCTCAGGTGAGAGATCGTCTTCTGGCCTGCCTTTCTCGAATCGTAAACAAAATAACCCTGCGCGTAGTTTTCGGTTGCTTCACCGATTATCTTAATAGAGTTTTTGTTCGCACTTACCGTTCCGTCCGCTCCGAGACCGAAGAACATGGCCCTATGTACTTCAGGTGGTTCTGTGGAGAAGTTTTCGTCATATTCAAGGCTCGTATGATTCAGATCATCGTTTATTCCGATGGTAAAGTGGTTTTTTGGCTTCTCCTCTTTGAGGTTATCCAGAACAGCCTTTGCCATCGCAGGGGTAAACTCGTTTGATCCCAGACCATAGCGTCCGCCTACTATGATTGGGTAGGAAGGAAGCTTCGGTCCGTTTAGTGCCATTGACTCACCGATAGCCGTACGAACATCCTCGTAGAGAGGTTCTCCCAGAGAACCCGGCTCTTTGGTTCTGTCCAGGGTGGCAATAGATTTTACACTTTTAGGAATTACATTGATCAGGTGTTCCACACTGAAAGGTCTGTAGAGCCGTACCTTGATGAGGCCGACTTTCTCTCCACGGGCTGCGAGATAATCTACGGTCTCTTCCATGGTTTCTGCCCCCGAGCCCATCATTATTACAATACGTTCTGCATCGGGTGCACCTACATAGTCGAAGAGATTGTACTTTCTGCCTGTAAGCTGGGCAAAATTGTCCATTACTTTCTGGACTATTTTGGGGGTGTTTTGATAGTATCTGTTAACTGTTTCACGTGCTGCAAAGAAAACATCAGGATTCTGACTCGTGCCACGAATGGCGGGTTTTTCGGGATTAAGTCCTCTCGATCTGTGTTGATGTACCAATTCTTCTTTTATGAGCTTTCTCATTGTCTCAAAGGGAAGTTCCTCGATTTTCTGGATTTCGTGTGAAGAGCGAAACCCGTCAAAGAAATGGAGGAACGGTACTCTAGATTCCAGGGTTGCAGCCTGGGCAATTAAAGCGAAATCCATAATCTCCTGAATTGAGTTGGAAGCCATCAGGGCGAAACCAGTAGCCCTCACTGCCATGACATCGGAATGATCTCCGAAAATGGAGAGAGCCTGGCAGGCAACTGAGCGAGCGGAAACATGGAAAACGGTTGAGGTTAACTCACCCGCAATCTTATACATGTTGGGAATCATGAGGAGTAAACCCTGGGAAGCTGTGAAAGTAGTGGTAAGTGCTCCTGTGGTTAAGGCACCGTGTACAGCTCCAGAAGCGCCTGCTTCCGACTGCATCTCGATAACATGAGGAATGGTGCCCCAGATATTTTTTTTGCCATTGGCTGAATACTCATCGGCAAGCTCACCCATTGGTGAAGATGGAGTGATTGGATATATTGCTATTACCTCGTTTGTAGCGTGTGCAACATAGGCTGCTGCTGTATTACCATCTATTGTA